>JAUNWH010000039.1 GCA_030540405.1 Spirochaetales bacterium | reverse complement strand
AGAGTACTACGCTTTTCTCGTTTTTTCTAATTACTTAATCGTAACGACTCCTTATAGATTCTCATAAAGTATTGCAATCAGCAAAACAAATTATATCACATTTATTGCTAAACACAAGTACAATTATCTAAAAAACTTGCTTACAATAAGTAAAATGACTCCGGAATTATTGCAAAAACGCCTTTCTTTCAACTTAAAAAAGGTACGAAAAATATTGGGTTTCTCTCAAGAAAAATTAGCCGAAAAAGCTCAAATTTCCTTCCAAATGATAAACGATATAGAAGGCTGTCGCCGCTGGCCAAGCGAGAAAACACTCTCAAAACTGGCAAATGCTCTTCAAACTGACGTTTATACATTGTTTCTTCCTGAAAACACGAATGCACAGGCAACTCCTTTTCAAAAACAGACTATTGCCACCGATCTGCAAAAACTTTTTGCAGAATCAGTAGAGCAATATCTTGAAAAACAAGACGTTTCCTCTTTGTCAAATTCATCTCAAGAAATTTAAACAACAAAATATTTTTCTTTCAAGCCATAGCTTATCATGCTGAAAAGTATAACTCGCCCACTCTATCTTAAAACGATATACTGATTTTTTTCTCATTTTTTTCACTCCATCATGCAATGATAAAGTTATATGATATAATAAAAATATGAACAAACAGACAAAAATCACGTACAGAATGATAGAAAGACTTTCAAAAATCCATGAAATGATAAAAAGCGGAATTTTTCCTAATTCAAATGATTTTGCAAAGGAAACGGAATCCAGCACTGCAACAATAAGCCGCGATATTGAATATATGCGGGACAGAATGAATGCACCTATAAAATACGATTATAATCAAAAAGGCTTTTTCTACACGAAAAATTACGAACCCAATTTTCAGAATTATCTTTCAGAAAAAGATTTGAACACTCTGATTGCCGCAAAAAATCTGCTTGCACAGTATAAAAACACACCAATATACAAAGAAGCTTGCAATATTATAAATCTGATTTCAGAATCTTCTATAAATAAAAACACTGAATTAATCGACAGAATTACGGTTGCTCCGACAGAAGAAGTTGCAATAAATCAAAATCTATGGAACGTCATTCAGGATGCCTTGAGCAAAAATCTTATTCTAAAATTTGATTACACAAACCGTTGGGGAAAACAAACAGAACAAAGAAAAGTCCATCCTTATCAGATTGTTCTGGACAATGGAATTTGCTACCTTTTTGGATTTGACGAACTGCGGAATGCGGAACGGATTTTTTCGCTTGCAAGAATGAAAAATATCATTTTGACTGAACAAAAATTCAACTTGCCAAAAGATTTTGAATTCAACAACCGCCTTGGAAATTCGAATTTCGGAGGATTTTTCAGCAGCAAAAAGGAACATTACAAAATTGAATTTTATGGAGAAGCCCGAACAATTATAAAAGAGCGAAAATGGGCAGAAAATCAAACCTTCAAAGAAAGCAAATACAAAACAATCATCGAATTTGAAAGCACGCAATCTCTTAAAATAAAAAACTGGGTTCTTTCAAACGGATGCAAGGCCCGCCCGATAAAACCAGATTGGCTTTTTGAAGAATGGAAACAAAATGTTCTTGAAATGAACAGAATGTTGAACTGGCCATTTTAAGCATTCATCTAATTTTAGCGGTCCGATTGAAATGCGTTTTCCCCTCGTGATTCTATGCGTCAAAGTGCCATCAAATGATAGTATTAAAAAAAAATTATGATATACTAAAAACATGACTAAAGCACTTTCTTCAGAAGAAAAAAGAATTCGCCAAGTAAAACGCGATGAAAAAAAAATTGAAAAACTTTTAAATCCGAAACTTGATGAACGCTGTTATGAAATTCTCCGCATTCTACGAGATGCACCAAAACATCCGGAAATAAAATACAATTCAAAGTATTTTGAAAATCATTTTCAAACTTCAAACATAACAATTCTTAGAGCAATCCGAACTTTAAAAGACATGGATTTAATAGAAGAAAAACAAACACACGGAAGCTATAAAATCAAAAAAACAGCCGATGAAATATACTCTAATGAAACTAAAAAAAATATCGCACTTGTGGCAAGCCTAAAAGGACTTTTGCAGCAGTACCAAAATACTCCGCTTTTTGAAAGCATTACAAAACTGATTTATTTTCTTGAACCAAAAGTTGCAAAAGAGGATGCCATTTTATCTTCCGGGCGCGTAATTGTTTCTCCTCAGATGGAATATGACATCAATGTAAAAAACTGGGACAAAATAAACGAAGCCTTATTAAAAAATCATAAAATACAATTTCGCTACACAAAACCGTACACAAACAATGAAGCAGAGCGTCTTGTATGGCCTTTTCAGCTTATTCTTGACAACGGTTCTGTATATCTTTTTGCCTACAGTGAATATGCCGATACAGTTCTTTTGTATGATTTGAATTTTATGGCAGACATCGTCATTACAGAAGAAGAATTCAATCTTCCCGAAAAATACGATTTCAATAACTATTGCGGCGGGGGCAGACTTGGAGCATTTAAAAGCGATAATGTTGAAAAATATAAAATCCGTTTTACGGGATATGCAAAAGACTGGATAAAACTCCACAAATGGGCAGATGATCAAGAATTTACGGAAGATAAAAAATCCACAACAATAACTTTTTCTTCAAGTCAATTTGAAAAAGTGCTTCAATTAATTTTTTCTTGGGGCTCACAAGCAGAACCTCTTGAACCAAAGCAACTGGTAAAAAGATGGAAAGAAGAAATCACCGCCTTATGGAAGAAAATAAAATAAACATAAGGCAAAACGTTTTCAACTGCAACCGAATCAGCAAACAGAACCTCATCATAATAAAACCACCAGATTCCAACAGACGGTTTTTCACAAGTTCGCATATTTTTCCATAAATCAAAAAAAAGATTTTAACATTCTGTAATATAACACAAAAATTCTATCATTTTATGATAGTTTTAAAATGTTAAAAAATAATTTCCTATCATTAAATGATAGTATTTCTACTTTATCTTAGAAAAACACGGAGGAAATTATGCCATTAACTTCAGAAGAAAAAAAATTAATGTTTCAAATTGTTAATTGTACAAAGTATTTATCACCAATTTATAAAAAATATTCTCTAAAACATAACTTACAAGATAATAATTGGTACTTTAAAAAAAATAGTTCTTATATAAATTCAACCGATGATATAAAATATTATGAAAAAGCCACCGATAATTTTTGTACTAAAAAGCATAATTTAAAATATGAACTAAAAGAAAAAAAATTTAAAGGTGTTGTGGTAAGAATCCGTAAGGAATATATTTCAACAATACTAGGTGTTTATAAGAATGATGATGAAGAATCCGGCTTTTATCCTAAAAGGCTCAATGGGTGTTATATACTTGTCGCAACAGTATTTTTTGGGAATGGTCTAAAACGAATTGTCCCACTTGACTGCATAAAAGAATACAAAAATTTTTCAGACGGAAACATAACAAAAAAATATTTAGAAGATTTAGATAAAATCTCAGAAAACAAACCTGCACCAAATGTAATAACAACTGATGATGAAGGAAACATACAAATAAAAAATTCCTATTATTTTATGGATCCTGAAAAATGGGATTGTTTTATTTTTGAACGCTATCTTATTCTAAATATTCATAAACGATCTGTAAAATTTCTAGCTTCCAAAAACAATGAATGGTTTTCAATAACCGATGAAGAATACTCAAAAATAATGGATTTATTAAAATCTCAAATAAAAAATGAATACGGCTTTATTCCAAAATCATCATACGGTCAAACGAATTTTGATAAACTTGTAAATTTTACAAAATATCCTTTTGCACCAGAATTAAACGAATTTTCCATGTTATTCAATTCTTATGACAAAAATTCTCAATCATCATCATTTCAATCATTATCAATCGATGAAAATGAACTTGAATACAAATATCTTGAAACTATTGAAAATAATCTAAAATACGATTCAGATGGAATAAAAAAATTCATTCTGTTTTGTGGACTTCCATATAATTCAAAGAATAAGAAAATATTTTTACAAGGCCATAGAAACTTTGCTCAGTATTTGGGAATATTGCACGCAGGCTTTAGAAATGAAAAAAATATCAACAAAATTATTGAAAAAGATGTATATAGAATATTTTCCAGCATTGTATTTACCTATGGAGAATTTTGTAAGGTTTCTAACAAAAATGACCATGAACAAAATCCGAATTTATATTTAAATATAAGGAATAACATTTTATATTCTGATATTGCTTTTTTATTTCGTCTTTACAACGAAAATATAGTTGCAAAATTAGTCATTGAAATTATTCCTGTTAAATTTTTTTGTCAAAATGACTATTCAACGCCAGAAACTTTAGAGTATATGAAAATCCTTTATGACGAAGGCAACCTGCAAGAAAAAATAATAAACAAAATAGGCAATGAAGGATTATTTTCAGAATATAGTAGAAATCTTATATTAAAAAATTACATCAATGTACATCCAGAACAGAAAGAAAATTTTGAGTTATAACTTTTTTTAGTTTTTTCTTAAATTGCCAAAATTGAGAAAAAAACATTATCGAATACAACAGAGGAGTTCTGAATCAGAACTATTTTCTTGACAAAAATTGCAGATAAAGTTATTTTTCTGCGCAGAGAAAGAGACAAATATCCTGCTGAATGGTAGCCAAAGAGAACTTTCTAAATGAGTAATGAAATTATAAACAAACTTCTTCAACTTTCAGAACAAGAACAGAATAGGAATCCGGAATGGAGAAAAGGCCAGTCTATTATAAACTGCTCGTACATTTATTGCGATCATTTAACAAAAGATTTCTTGCATACAAAAGTTGATTGCTTTTATGAAGATTCTCTTATCAATGATTTTTTAAAGTCACTAGAAGAGAAAATAAAAACTTCAGAACCTTTTGTAGGAATTTTCTGGTTCTATAATGGTTTTGTAATTTTCCCCATGCAGTTCAGTTAGCTAACGGACTTCACTACGGCAATACAATCACAGGAACAAAAGACCACGCAGATTACTGGGCTGAACTAGCAAGTCAACTTTCTTTTTTACCAAGTTCATTAAGAAAAGAATATTTTTCCATTCCTAGAGGACGTGTTGTTTATCATAAAGACACAGCTCTTTTTCATATTTTACATGGCAATAATCTTATGAAAAAAGATTTGCGGCAGGTTATAAAAAACTTTTGTCTACCAAAAGAAAAAACAGTTTTTGAGATTGATACTCATTATTGTGACTATACACCGGATGAATGGAATTTATTAATGAATAAATAGAGAATCAAACTACTTTAACACAAAAGACATACTTAAATAATGGTGTGAAAAAAAAGGAATTTTTAGTTATAAGTTTTTTTAGTTTTTTCTTAAATTACAATCCTATCTTCTTCTGTAGCTTTTTGATGTATTTGAACATACTATGCGGACAATAGCACTTAGCAATGAATTTTAAGTGTTTTGGAATTCCGTAAAAAGCTTCAGCAATTGCACCTGTCATTGCGCCGATTGTATCACTGTCTCCTCCGATACTAATAGCGTTTCGGATTGCATCCTCAAAGTCATTTGATTCAAGAAAGCATTCGATTGCCTGCGGCAGTGAATCTTGACAGGTTGATGACCACTGATAATTTTCCACTAAATCTGCCATTGAAAAATTCAAGCTGTAATAGCTGTTGTTCACATATTTACGGATTTCATCTTTGGTTTTTCCATTTCTTGCAAGCCATACACAAACTGCAATTGCTTCCGCACCTTTTATTCCTTCCGGGTGATTGTGTGTAACTTCCGTTACGATTCTTGCGAGTTTCTGGAATTTTCCGACAGATTCTTTGCAATAAATCCAACAGGGCTTACGCGCATTCCAGATCCGTTTCCAAAGCTATTGTAAGGTTCGGGATTATATGAATGAAGCCATTCATAAAACATCTTCCCATAAGCTGCAAAGCGTTTGCGCCCGAATTTTCGTAAACATTCTATTGTTACTTCTGAAAGGTCAGAATAATCTTCTTTGCAGGTAACGAGCGCTTTCGCGATTACCATTGTCAGAATGCTGTCATCTGTGATACGACAGCCGGGTGTAAACAAACAAAACTTCTTTGTATGAATGTTATGATATTCAAATCTTGAACCTACTATATCTCCAATAATTGCTCCAACCATTATAATTCTCCAAAGTTAATAATTTTGAATAGTATAAAACATCAATGAATCAATATTTTGCTTCAGGCAACACAACTTCATATTTTTTGAAGAAAGATTTGGCATATCTGTTGTATTGTGAATATCGCCAATTATATAAAGCAAATTTTTATCTCCAATATGAATAATATTACTCAAAAATACTATCATCTTATGATAAAAATCAGAATATTTTAATTTTTATATCTATCATTAAATGATAGTATTTTTAAAATACATTTATTAATATGAAAAAAAACTTGGAAGATATTCATTTTTCTTTACATTCTGTGATTGTAAAATGTTCAGAAGGAACAAAACTTGACTTAAAACAGTTATTTTATACATGGATTTCTGGAAAAAACGATTCTGAGAATTATCAAAAAATAGATTGGCTTTATTCTCCTATTTCAAAAACTGATTTTCCCGAAAACATTGAATGGAGTGATATTATAGATTATGCAGAAGGTTTGCCGTTCAAAAATCATTCACTTACAAAAATCGAAATTGAAGAACTAAGAATTCAACGCATGGACACGGCAGAATCCCTTTTTGATAAATTCCTGCACGAAGGACTTACAAAAGAACAAAAAGAATGGGTTGAAAATATCTGGTATAATAAATTCAACAATTTTTCAACAGTTGACTACAAACATTTTGATTTCAAGTTAGAAGGATTTTCCGGAAAATACAATGGCAAAAATTTTGTTTTTCATGAACAGCAAAAGAAAGGAGCCGCATTTTTATGTTCAAAAGGAAACGGTCTTTTAGCATACGATGTTGGCGTGGGAAAAACTGCAACCGGAATAGCAGCCATAATATATCAATTACAGCACAAAAGATGTATCCGCCCATTAATTATTGTTCCAAAAACAGTTTATTCAAAATGGATTCATGACATCAAAGAATTATTCCCAAATATTGCATTGAATGAACTTGAAAATCTAAACAAGAAAATAATAGACAATATAAGAATGAATTCAGTTTTTTCCGAAGAAAATGAAAATTTTCTACTCCCAAAAAACTCTATTTCAATCTGCACGGCAGAAGCTTTAGAAAAAATATATTTTTCAGAAGAAAGTCAACTATGTTTAAAGGAAAGATTTCTTCACATCATCTCAGAAAAAAAACAACAGGAATATTTTTCACCAGCCACATTAATTTCAAATGAAAACTATGTATTTTTTGAAGAACTTGGAACAGATCTTTTGCTGGTAGATGAAGCCCATAGATATAAAAATTTAATCAAAAAAACGAAAGGTTCAACTTACACAGAATTTTCAAAGCTAGGATTTGGAGAACCTTCTAGCCGAGCAATAAAAATGTTTGCACTCACAGAATATGTTCATCACAAAAATGAAGAAAAAAATGTATTTCTTCTTTCTGCAACACCATTTACAAATTCTCCAATGGAAATTTATACAATGCTTTTATTTATAGGAGGAAACGAAATCAGAAATTTAGGATACAAAAATATCAATGATTTTTTAAATGAATTTGCAGAAATTAAAATTGAATGGACTGTAAACAACAAAAATGAAGTGGTTCGTAAAACTGTAATGAAAAATTTCCGCTCTTTGGAAGCTCTTCAAAATATCATTCAAAACTACATAGACAAAGTTGATGCAGAAACTGCACATATAAATCGTCCTAAAAAGGAAACCCATATAGTAAAAATAGAAATGACAGCTCTACAAAAACAAATTTATAAAAATGAAATAAATAAACTTTCTAAAACTTATAATCTTGATGAAATTTTTTCTGCAATAAATTCCATGCGAATGTGTCTAATTTCTCCATTACTTGTAAAAAACTCGAACTACACGACTGTCAAAAATATAGAAAATCAAAATTTCACAGATTTCGTCTTATTTTCGCCAAAATTGTTTCTAGTATGCAATACTGCAATCAACGTGTATAAAGAAAAACCTGAGTGCGGACAAATAATTTACCTTCCACGTGGAATAAAAGAATTCAGAGCTATAAAAGAATATCTTATAAAAAATAAAATTCCTGAAAATGCAATAGGAATAATAAATTCAACCACAAACGAGCGGAACAAAATAAAAATTACAGAAAATTTTAATAATCCGACTGACAAATTAAAAATCCTTATAGGATCTGAAACAATAAGCGAAGGCATAGATTTAAATGGGAATTCACTTGTGTTATACAATTGCCTGCTTAGCTGGAATCCTACAGAACCAATACAAGTAGAAGGAAGAATATGGCGACAAGGCAACCTTCAAAAAAAAGTTCATATTGTTTATCCGCTTATGTACAATTCGCTTGATTCGCTCGTGTATCAAAAATATGATGAAAAATCAAGCCGAATAGATGCTCTTTGGGACTACCGAGGTGACAAAATCAATGTAGAAGAAATAAATCCTGCTGAATTAAAATTCGACCTGATAAAATCGCCAGAAATGAAAGCTGATATAATTCTTGAACAAAAAACAATTCCTTTAAAAAGGAAACTTAAAATAATAGAAGAAAATCGTTCTATTATAAATTCTGCAGATGAAAGAATAAACGCAATTTTAAAAGAAATTGAAGAATTTAACACACAGATAAAAGAATTAAACGAGGAAATTGAAAAAAATAATATAAAAGATAAAAATATTCCAGAATCATTCCTAAAACTTTCAGAGATTATAAATTCAAACTTACATATAGAACTAGAAAAACTTAAAAAAAATATAATTTCAAAAAATAAGAAAATTGAAGCAATTTATTCAACTATAAAAAGAAAAACAGGTTCAGATTTTACAAAAAAAGAAACTTTTTTAAAAGAATTAGATAAAAAACAAAACGAAATAGAAAATCAAATCATTTTGGTGCAAAACGAGCGAAATGCCTTAATTCAACAGTACAAAGAACAATATTCTCAGAAAGAAAAAACAACATTGCAAACTGTTCCTTATCTTATAGAAAAATTAACAAAAGATATTTTGGAAAAATCATAAAGAGTTTCAATAAAATAAAGTAATGCTGTCATCATTTAGTATTATTCTTATTTCTCCTACAGATAAAATCCCATACGTCTTGAGCCATCTGAATTGTCAATTTTTTCGCACTTACACATATCGCGGATATCTGAAATTTCCGGACGTTCGCCTGTAATCACTTCGTTCATCGCAATCTTTCTTACGATATTGTCTATCTGTCCGCCGGAGAAATCGTAATCTCTTGCGAACTCAGCGGCCGACTCTTTATCGAGCCAGGAAAGTTTGTTCATCCAGATTGAAGTCTTTGCTTCTGTTGAAGGATTTTCAAACTTAATCTTGAAAAGGAAGCGTCGTTCAAAAGCTGAGTCCATATTTGAGGCCAGGTTCGTTGTTGCAATAAAGACGCCTTTGAGATTTTCGAGCTCTTCAAGGATGATATTCTGGATTGCATTTTCTGTCTGAGCACAGTTCCCGGAAATGTCATTCTTTCTTTTGGAGATAAGTGCATCCGCCTCATTAAAAAGAAGAATAGGCATAAGTTCCCCCTTCCTTTCTGCAAGCTCACAGGTATTTCTGTAACTTGTGAAAATCTTTTTGATGCGCTTTTCACTTTCACCAAACCAGGCAGACTTTGCTTCGCTTATATCAACATGAATGATAGAACGGCCAGTTTCCTTTGCAATCTGCATAACCGATTCTGTCTTTCCGGTCCCAGGTGCTCCGTACAATAAAACTGCAACTCCGACAGGAAGCCCATCGTCTTTAAGACGCTGCTGAATGAATTTGAGTTTTTCTTCCTGAAGGGCTGCTTTGAGGCGGTCTATCTCCTTCTGATTTTCAGGGCTGTAGAAGAGCTTCTTCTCTTTGATGCAGTCTGTTTTAATCAGATTCTTATCGTTAATGCTGTCTTCAAAGAGGAATGCTTTTTCTCCAAGTACAAGTTTACGGCCTTTATCTGAAAGCGTTATGGTTGCATCAGAAAGATTTCCTTTCTTTGAGAATTCGATGAGTTCCTTTTGAAAAAGCTCGTGTTTTTCTTCCATCATTTCGGTGGCAACATTGTAACGCTCTCCCCCATCGTATAAATCGGATATGGTTTCATTCAGGTTAGAGTCTCCGCCTTTCAAAACATCATTTGCAACGTCATAAAGGAAAAAACGGTGATCGGGATTTTTAAGTTCTGCAGATAATCTCTTTACAACTTCAAGATATGAATGAGCTCTTTCGTACAGTCTCAATTCTCTCTGAATTGACCTTGCGGACATATCTTCGCCACGGCGTGACTCATAGCGGTCCGCCATGTAAGAGATGAAGTCAATATTATCGTCTTCCTTCTTTGCCTTAGGAATATATTCGGTGTTATTATAGATTGATTCGCTGAAATCATTTATTGGCTGGACTGCATTGTTTCTTCCGCTGTGTTCAAGAAAACCATGCTCAACAAGAAATTCAATTTCTTTTTTCCAGCTGATAATAGACATAACCGGTATCCCCAGTTCTCTGGAAATATTTTTGAGGGAAAAACTGTCTTCGTATTCAAAATAGCATTCACAGGCAAGGCAGAGAATCCAGACCTGAATCTGATTGAGATTATAGAGAGTCTTCAAATTTTCCATAGCTGTGCTATAAGCTTTTGTTTTCTTGATTTTAAGTTTCGAGTCGTTTAAACTCTGATATACAGAACTCATTGCCTTGGAAATGTTCCATCTAATCTTCTTTTCTTTCAACAGTTCTTCCATAAGTATCTCATAATTCGAAGGATAGTTAAACAGAAATGTCAAGGTTTTAAGCTAAGCGTGCCTTGACGTGGACGTATAGACACCTCTTCTACTACACCTATATTTATACTCAAGTAAACTATCATTTTGTGATAGAGTCTGTGCTTTTTGCAAAGATTTTTATAAATTTCCAATCGCGAAACAGAGCGTAGCGATGCATGGAAAAGTAATTTTTTTCTATTTTTTTGAGAGGAACTGGGATTCTATTTTACAAGAGCTTTTTACTCTCCGCATTAAAATTGTAGTTGAATGGATTTTTTGCTCTTCTATCACAGTTTGATAGTTCTTGTAAATGCATTCTGAATTTTATAAACTATACTACTCAAAACATCGTGAAAAAATCCGCCGGAACAGATTATCTGGTCAAGCCCGACAATGACAAAGAAGCTGGATAATGGCAAAAGACGCAAGTTTAAAAATGACATTTTTAAAAGGAAGCAAAAACATGATTCAAGTCAGAAAGGCAACCGACGACGGCCGAAAACTCTACGAGGCGATGGGCTATCACGCAAAAAACGAAGCGATGGTGAAGGATTTATAAAAGAAAACAATCCTAACTGTGAGGCTCAAGCAGCCAGTCGATTATATTCCTGTGAATAATTCCATCCCGCGAAAAATCAAATTTATCAGCTGAAAGGACATACTTGGGAAAATTGTCTTTTACAGCTTTGTATGCGCCGAATTCACGCTCAACGGTCGCTTCGTCGGCAAGAAGATAGCAGACCTGAAAGTAAAGCTTCTCATTTCCTTTTTGTGCGACAAAATCAATCTCGCAATTTTTCAGAACGCCTATGTAGACTTCATATCCGCGGCTTTTTAGTTCATTGTAGACTATATTTTCAAGACTTGCTCCGATATCGAGCTTTACTGAATGAATTCTTGCAAGGCTAACATCCGCCAGATAATATTTGTCGAATGTTGAAAGAACTTTTTTTCCTTGAATGTCATATCTTGAAACTTTGTCCGTAACGCACGAATTGCATATAAACGAAAGATAATTGTAAAGCGATTCCTTTGAGCATTCCCGGTTTTCAGATTTCAGGAAATTGACAATCGACTTTCCAGAAAAAATCTGCGACATATTAATAGAAAGATAATCAATAATCTTGTTCAGCAGCGCCACATTTTGAATTTTATAGCGGGAAATAATATCTTTCAAGACAATTGAATCATACAAATCAGAAAGAAAAACTTTGAGCTCATCGTCGCCATGCAAAGAAAAACGCTGCGGCATACCGCCCCAACGGATGTAATCCATAAGAGTATCCTCGTCAGCTTTTTCTATTCCCTGAATTTCAAGGCTTTCCGCAAAAGTGAACGGCAGAATTTTAAATGAAACATAGCGGCCGGAAAGCAGACTCGCCAGCTCGCCTGACAGAAGCTTTGCATTTGAGCCTGTGATGAAAATGCTCGTGTTCAAAAGCCTGAATGAATTGATTGCCTTTTCAAAATTCGTGACATTCTGAATTTCATCAAAAAACAGATAATATTTTTTATCATCAGTCATAAGATTCTTCACGTATTCAAAAAGCGAAATTTCGTCCTTTAATGAAGCAAAGTTCAAGTCCTCAAAATTGATAAAGATTTTATGCGAGCCGTCAGTTTTAATTTCATCTGCAATCTGCCTTAAAATAACAGATTTTCCGCAACGGCGGATTCCGATGAGCACTTTGACAAGCTCGTTTTCATAAAAAGGCCGAATTTTTTTCAGCCAGTTTTCTCTTGCTACCATACTGCTATAATAGATCAAACCGACAAAAAGTGCAACTTGTACTGTTCAAACGTACTCAATTGATAAAAATACAATTTTGTTCGGTACAGAAGGACTAAAATGTAATTTTTCAGAATTACAGCCACCTCACAAAAACAGCGCCAGCCACGAACAGAAGCGTTCTTCACTTTACAAACGCGGACAAATTTATTTAAACTAACAGAAATCAGCAGTTACAGAGAGGTTTTTATGCCGCAAAAACTCACAAACGAACAGATTCTCGAAACCTCAATGGAACAGTCGGCGATTGACCTGAACTGCAATCCGTCTGATTTTCTTTTACACAAAAACAAAGTCGTCATCTCAAAGGAAAATGCGGATGCGCGCCGCTACCTCAAGCTTCCGTTTGCCGCCGACCTTGTGAGCTACGGAAACAACATCGTTGCCTCATGCTCGCCCGAACTTTGCGCAATCGTCGAGGAATACATCTCATCCTTCGTGTGGTACCACTGCTTTGAAACGCCGAACATGCACTTGCTTTCCCAAAAGCTGCGTCCGCTCGGATTCGACGTGTGCTTCATGGCGGAATACTGGCTGCCCGACGTGAACAAGCTTTTTTCGGAAGCTGAATCCGGCAAAAACAAAAACGACTTCACCACAAAAATTCTTGAGCCGTGTGATTTTCAGAATCTTTACGTTGACGAATGGAGCAATGCTCTCTGCGCAGACAGAAAAAATCTTGACGTGCTTGCGCTCGCCGCGTTCGATTCAGACTCTCAGAAGCTCGTGGGACTTGCCGGCTGCTCTGCGGACTGCGACTCGATGTGGCAGATTGGCGTTGATGTTCTTCCTGGCTCCCGCCGCAAGGGAATCGCCTCCAGTCTCACAAAGGAACTTGCGAAAGAAACTTTGCAACGCGGAAAAATTCCGTTCTACTGCTGCGCCTGGTCAAACATCGTTTCCGCCAGCAACGCAATCAAAAGCGGCTTCCGCCCCGCCTGGTGCGAGCTGACCGCCAAACCGATTGAAGAAATTGAAAAGATGAACGGGAAGAAGTGAAAGTTTTTTTGAATCCCAGTAATGTTCACCATTTTTCCCTCTTTACAAAAACGGCAAGTTGATTTAGACTAACGAGCGTTAGTACTTAAAGCGAGGTTTATATGTCTGAAAAAATCACAAAGGAAAGCGTTATAAAATCTCTTTTGGACACAGCGTTTTACAAGTCCGCGGGAGGAACAAGCCTTTCTGACATAGCCGAATCACTTGGAATAAAAAAAGCATCGCTTTACAATCACTTTGAAAGCCGCAACGACATAATCGAGCAGACAACTTCTTCTTGCGCCGAATATTTAAAGAACATTTCATTTATTCCAGCCGAAATTGAAAACGTGGCAAAAAAATATCCTGTTGAAACTGTCCTAAAAGGAATCGTAAGCCGCTACGTAAAAATGCACGAAAAAGCGCCGCTGTTTCAAATTTATACTTTTGTGGAAAGCCAAAAATATTTTGACATAAAAACTGCGCAGATTATAAAGGGAGAAAATGAAAAACTTGAATCCCAGACTGCAATCGTGCTTGAATGCCTTTTGAACTTGGGAAAAATAAAAATTTCCAAAGAGCAGATTCCAGGAATTTCAAAATGGTTCTGCGCCGGAATAAACGATTTTTTGAATATAAGACTTTTGGAACGCAAGCTAGCTGTAGTTCAGAATCCAAAGAGCGGCGAAGGAGAACTTTTTACGCTTCAGTCTGACGACAAAGGAATTGACGAAATCAACAGGCTTGTGGAGCAGTTCAGCAAACTTTTGTGCGCCTAAAATTTTTCAAAAATTTCATGAGGTAAAAAAAATGAGCCAGATAAATATGCCTTTGATTGACAGCCAGCATCTTTTTTTGCTTTTCATCTTTTACTCTTTTGTCGGATGGATTTGCGAGGAAATATGGGTTTCTTCACTTTACAGAAAAATCGAAAAACGCGGAATGTTGCACGGTCCGATTTGTCCTATTTATGGATTCGGCGCGCTTATAATTCTTTTTGGAATTTATCCTTGGCGCGAAACTTGGTTCAGGCTTTTTGTTGCATCGGCAATTTTAGCTTCGATTCTGGAATATTTTTCAAGCTGGCTTTTGGAAACGATTTTCCACACAAAATGGTGGGACTATTCAGCACATAAATTCAATTTAAATGGAAGAATCTGTCTTTTAAATTCGTGCGCGTTCGGACTTGGCGGAGTTGCGCTTGAGCATTTTCTGCATCCAATAGCCGTAAACTTGATTTTTGCTCCTGAAATTCAGCCGTTCATTCCTGCAATTTATTACGCATTTAGCACAATGCTCGGAATCGATGTGATTTTCACGATAAAGCGGCTTGTAAGGTTCAGCGAGACAATGGAAAAACTCAAGATGTTCGGCGAGCAGCTCAAGGAAAAATACGGAAGTGAATCTTGGTTTGCGGACACAAACTTGCACACAATGATTCAGTCTGTAAAAACAAGAATAGAATCCGGCTCAATTCAGGCAAGCGAAAAAATGAAAGAACGGCTTGAAAAATTCTCACGCAGACAGCGCAACGAAGAAAGCCTTTTCAGAAAATTTCCTACAATGTCCAGCCGCGAATACAAACTTCCGCTTGACCACATAAAGCAGACACTCAAGGAAAGCATCGAAAAAAAACGCAACGAACGTTTGAGAAAAATCCGCAAGTAATTAACAGCTTGAAAACTACAACAGATTGCCGTGTCAAGCACGACAATGACAAATTTTTTATCAAGAGAATATTTCAAAAACGCCTTTTATGCCATGCTAATTTTTCAGTAAAAAACGCCGAATTATTGTGATTTTTCTCACATAAAGGCAATTTTCAGCATAAAATCAGCAAATTCTGGCAATTTTTGTAAGCCTTGGCTAAATTTCAATGGAAACGCCTTCTTTTTTCTTATAAAATTAAGTAAATTACAGCAAATTTATTGTGATTTTTCTCACAAATTAAATTGAAAGGGGTACAGAATGTCAAGAGTATACAACTTTAGCGCAGGACCATCTTGCTTGCCGGAAGAAGTTTTAAAAGAATGCGCGGCAGAAATGCTAGACTACAACGGAAGCGGCCAGTCAGTAATGGAAATGAGCCACCGCTCAAGCACATATCAGGCGATAATTGACCACGCAGAATCCCAAGTCCGCAAACTTATGAAAGTTCCAGAAAACTACAAAATTCTTTTTTTGCAGGGAGGCGGTTCAACTCAGTTTGCAATGGTCGCAGAAAATCTTGGAATCCACACAGGAAAAGCGGCTTACATTCAGACTGGAGTCTGGGCGAAAAAGGCAGCGGCAGAAGCAAGGCATCTTGGAATAAAAGTTGACATAATCGCTTCAAGTGAAGACAAAAATTACTCTTACATTCCGCGTGTTGAAAAAATTGAAGGCGACTACGACTATGCGTATATTTGCTTCAACAACACAATAATGGGAACTCACTACGAGTATATTCCCGACACAGGAAAAATTCCGCTTGTAGCAGACATTTCATCTTGCGTTTTAAGCGAGGAGCTTGACGTTTCAAAGTTCGGACTTCTTTTTGCAGGCGCACAGAAAAATCTTGCTCCGTCTGGTGTTACGCTTGTTATAATCCGCGAAGACTTGATTACAGAAACTCCGCGCGAAGGAACACCGACAATGCTTTGCTACAAGACACACGCAGACAACGGAAGCATGTACAATACTCCACCTTGCTACACAATTTATGTTCTTGGAAAAGTTCTTGATTGGATTGAAAAGAACGGAGGAGCAGCTGGAATCAACAAGCTTAATGCAGAAAAAGCAAACTATCTTTACGACTATCTTGACTCAAGCGATTTCTATCACGCCACAGCAGAAAAAGGAAGCCGCTCATTAATGAATGTTCCGTTCCTTACAAAATATTCAACAGGCTCAAAAGACGAAGCAGACATTGCAAAAGAAAAAGAAATCAACGCAAAGTTTGTAAAGGAAGCTGAAGCCGCAGGGCTTGTAAACCTTAAAGGACACAGACTTGTAGGCGGAATGAGAGCTTCAATTTACAATGCGATGCCGCTGGCCGGAGTAAAAGCTCTTGTTGAATTCATGAAAAAATTCGCAGAAGAAAACAAATAAAAAACGGAGAAAAAAATGTTTAAGATTCAGACACTAGACAGAATCAGCGCAGTTGGACTTGATAACTTTCCACGCGACGAATATGAAATTGCAAGCGAAATTGTAAAGCCAGACGCAATCCTTGTTCGTAGCCACGATATGCTTTCAATGGAAATCGATCCGAACATAAAAGCTGTTGCCCGCGCTGGAGCAGGCGTAAATAACATTCCTGTAAAAGACCTTGCGCAAAAAGGCGTTGTAGTTTTTAACACGCCGGGAGCAAACGCAAATGCTGTAAAAGAGCTTGTAATTCTCGGACTTCTTATGGCAAGCCGTCCTGTAATCGCCGCAAATCAGTGGGTTAATTCTCTTGCCGGAAAAGGAGCTGAAATCGCAACACTTGCTGAAAAAGGAAAGAAAAATTTCATCGGTCAGGAAGTAAAAGGAAAAACTTTAGGCGTAATCGGACTTGGAGCAATAGGAGCGCAGGTTGCAAACACAGCTGTAGAACTTGGAATGAATGTAATCGGCTATGATCCGTTCCTTTCTGTAGACGCTGCCTGGAGTCTGAACCATCAGGTTAAGCACGCTGAAACTTTGGACACTCTTCTTGCAAAAGCCGACTACCTTACTTTCCATGTTCCAGAAACTCCAGACACAAAAGGCTTTGTCAACGCAAACACAATCAAGAACATGAAAAACGGCGTAAAGCTTATAAACATTGCGCGCGGCGGACTTGTAAACAACGAAGATGTTCTTGCCGCAATCAGAGCTGGAAAAATTTCATGCATGGTTACAGACTTTGCAGCTGAAGAACTCATTGCCTGCGACAAAGTAATCTGCCTTCCGCACTTGGGAGCTTCAACTCCAGAAGCAGAAGACAACTGCGCGGTAATGGCTGTAAAAGAACTGCGTGATTTCCTTGAGCGCGGAATCATCAAGAACAGCGTAAACTTTCCAAAGACAACAACAGACAACCCAATTCCTTGCGGCGGAACAAGACTTTGCATAAGCCACAAAAACGAACCGGGACTTGTTGCGCAGTTCACGACAATTCTTGGAGAAGCAAATCTCAACATTGAAGGAATGGTCAATCAGAACCGCGGCGAAGTTGCCTACAACATTATTGACGTAGCGGGAAAAGTCAACGAGCAGACATTGGAAAATCTTGCTGCCATAAAAGACGTTACAAAAGTAAGACCTATTTACAACTAAAAATTTTTTTATCAGTGAACTTCCCTGCGGAATAAATTTTATTTTACATTCGCAGGGATTTTTTATTTTAAATAAAACCGCCGCAAAAAAATTTCATTTTCACGCTAAAGAACAATTCAAAAACCTTTCCCCAGTATATTGACATATACAGTAGCGTGGTATAGTATAATAAAAAATTCATCAATGGAGAAAAATTATGGAAATGGAAGAAGAAAAAAAATCCTGCTGCGCAAACAAGACAACAAAACGTCCAGAAGAGGAATTAAGAAAACTTGTAAACAGACTTAGCAGAATTGAAGGACAAGTCAACGGCGTAAAAAAAATGCTCCAGAATGACGCATATTGCACGGACATTCTTATTCAAGTTTCAGCGTGCCAGGCTGCATTCAACTCGTTCACAAAAGAGCTTCTTGCAAGCCACATAAAAGGCTGCGTTGCAGAAGGAATTAAAAACGGCGACGAAGAAATTGTTGACGAGCTTGTCCACACACTTCAAAAGCTTATGAAATAAATTTTTTCTTTAGGAGGAAAAATGATAAACGTAATTTTGGTTTTATTTATAATCGTAGTTTTTGCATTTGCCTTAAGAAATTCAATAAAGCATTTTAAAGGCGAAGGTTCTTGCTGCGGTGGAGGCGGCGGAACTTTAGTTGAAAAAAAACAGCTTGAAAATCCTGTTGTTGAAAAAAAGATAGTCTTCACAGAAGGAATGAAATGTTCAGAGTGCGCAAAAAAACTATGGAACTCGCTGAATAAAATTGAAGAGCTTTCTGTAAAAAAAGTAAACTTTAAAAACGGAACTGCAGTTTTTGAAGCAAGCAGAAATATTTCAGCTGAAGAAATCAAATCTGCTGTTGAAAACGCAGGATATAAATTTATAAAAACTATTCCATAATAAAAAGGAAATTTCATTCTTGGCTTTTGTCTGTAAGCAATGGAGGTTCGAATGGGAAAATTTCTTATTTCAGGAATGAGCTGCGCAGCTTGTTCGGCCAGAATTGAAAAGGCGGTGACTAAAGTAAAAGGCGTGGAATCTTGCGCTGTAAGCCTTCTTACAAATTCAATGTCAGTGGAAGGAACGGCTTCCGCAAAAAGCATAATTCAAGCTGTTGAAAAAGCAGGATACGGTGCAAAAATTTCAGGCAATGAAAAAACAAGCAATTCAGAAACTCAGGAGCTTTTGCTAGAAAATTCAGAATTAAAAAATTTAAAAAGCCGCCTTGCAGCCTCGTTGATTTTTCTTTTGATTCTCATGTACTTCAGCATGGGCCACATGATGCTAAACTTTCCCCTTCCCTCTTGGTTCAACGGAAACCATGTTGCAATGGGACTTATTCAGCTTTTGCTTACAATCGTAATTTTATTCATCAATAGAAAATTTTTCATAAGCGGAACTAAAGGACTAGTTCACGGAACTCCAAACATGGACACGCTTGTTGCGCTCGGAAGCGGAGTTTCATTTGCATACAGCCTTGTAGTTCTTTTTGACATGACTGATGCAGTTTTAAAAGGCAATGAGCAGCGTGTAATGAAATGCATGGACAACTTCTATTTTGAAGGCGCGGCAATGATTGTAACTTTAATCACAGTCGGAAAAATGCTTGAGTCCATTTCAAAAGGAAAAACCACAAACGCTCTAAAAAATCTCATAAAGCTAAAGCCGGAAAACGCCACGGTCATACGTGAAGGAAAAGAAATTATAGTTCCAATAAGCGAAGTAAAAAAAGACGAAATTTTCATTGTAAAACCCGGAGAAAATATTCCAGTTGATGGAATTGTAATTGAAGGCGAATCTTCTGTAAATGAATCAGCATTAACAGGAGAAAGCATTCCAGTCGATAAATCTGCAAAAAGCGAAGTATATTCGGCAACTATAAATTTAAACGGATTTTTAAAATGCAAGGCATTGCGTGTCGGAGAAGAAACTGCGCTTTCTCAAATAATAAAACTTGTAAGCGATGCTTCCGCAACAAAAGCTCCGATTGCAAAAACAGCAGACAAGGTTTCTGGAATTTTTGTGCCGTCCGTGCTTTTAATTTCAGCAATAACATTTTTTGTCTGGCTGGTTTCCGGCGCGGAATTCAACTTTGCATTGTCCAGAGCAATTTCAGTTCTTGTTATAAGCTGCCCATGCGCATTGGGGCTTGCAACTCCAGTAGCCATAATGGTTGGAAACGGACTCGGAGCGAAAAACGGAATTCTTTTTAAGACTGCAACTTCTCTTGAAGAGACCGGAAAAATAAAAATTGTCGCACTAGACAAAACTGGAACAATAACAAAAGGCGAGCCAGAAGTAACCGGCATTGTTGTAGCAAATAATATTTCAGAAAAAGATTTTATAAAAATTGCGGCATCGCTTGAATCCAAAAGCTCGCATCCTCTTGCAAAAGCTGTTATGAAATTCTACAGCAATTCCAACTTTGCCAATGAAGAACTTTTTGACACACAGGATTTTGTTTCACTTCCGGGAAATGGAATTTCATGTAAAATCAAAGAAGAAAAATTTTTTGCAGGCAACTCAGTCTTTATAGAAAAAAATGCAGATATTTCATCAATAAAAGAAAAAGCAATTTTATTTTCTTCCGAAGGAAAAACTCCGCTTATATTCGCAAAGGAAAATAAAATTCTTGGAATAATTTGTGTCGCAGATAAAATAAAAGACGACAGCGCGCAGGCAGTTTCACAGTTAAAGGCAATGTCAATAACTCCGGTTATGGTTACAGGCGACAACGAAAGAACAGCGCAGGCAATCGCAAAAAATGCCGGCATAGAAAAAATTATCGCGGGTGTTCTTCCAGATGGAAAAGCAAAGGCAATCGCAACTTTAAAATCGAAAGGGAAAACTGCAATGGCTGGAGACGGAATCAACGACGCGCCGGCACTTGCAAGCGCAGATATTGGCATTGCACTTGGAGCAGGCAGCGACATTGCAATTGATTCCGCGCAAGTTGTTCTTATGAAGAATTCACTGCTAGATGTTCCGGCGGCAATCCGGCTTAGCAAAGCGACATTAAAAAATATTCATGAAAATTTGTTCTGGGCATTTTTCTACAATGTTGCAGGAATTCCACTTGCGGCAGGAGTTTACTACAAAACGTTTGGACTTCTTTTAAATCCAATGTTCGCGGCTGCGGCAATGAGCCTTTCAAGTTTTTGTGTTGTAACAAATGCGCTTAGACTGAATTTTTTTAAGCCGTATAAATTTTCCAAAACAGAAAATAAATTTCAATCTTTAAAAAGGCAAAAGGAGGTTACTATGCCAACAGTTGAAAAAACTATTAAAGTTGAAGGAATGATGTGCGGACATTGCGAGGCGCACGTAAAAGAAGCACTTGAAAAAATCAAGGGAATTGAAGAAGCCACAGCAGATCACGAAACAGGAAAAGTTGTCTTAAAACTTTCAAAAGAAGTCGATGATAAAAAAATTGCAGATGCAGTAAAAAAAGCTGGTTACACAGTAATCTAAAAAAAAACGCCGTGGTAAAAATGCAGCCACGGCATCTTTCTTCCATAATAAAAATTTATTCCGTGCAAAACAAAACACTCTTGAAAATCTAGCAAAAATTCAGTGAAATAAACTTATGAAACAAAACAAAAAATTTATTAAGATTATTTCATTATTTGTATTTTTATTTACACTGAATTTTATTCACGCTGAAAAAACTCCAGTTGAAAATTTATATGAATACAAAATGGAAAACGGGCTTACAGTTTTTGCCGCGGAAAACCACACAGTTCCATTGGTCTATATTGAAATTGCAATCCGCGCTGGAGCTATAACACAAACTCCACAGACCGCAGGACTTTTTCATTTGTATGAGCACATGATGTTCAAGGGAAACAAACTTTACAAAGATGCGGCTTCTGTGAACAGAGCTCTTTCGAATCTTGGAGTTGCAAGCTGGAACGGAACAACAGGAATAAACCATGTAAATTATTTTTTCACAGTGCCGTCAAACAAACTTGAGGAAGGACTTGCATTTTGGAATGCGGCGGTTCGCTCTCCTCTTCTTGATGAACAGGAACTTGAAAATGAAAAAAAAGTTGTGCTTTCAGAAATTGAAGGCGGAAAATCAGATCCATCAAAAATTTTTTATAGCTATTTAAATAAAAAACTTTTCCCAGACGCGCCTTATAAACTTGATTCTGGCGGTTCATTTGACGCTGTAAGAAATGCAACTTCAGCTCAGCTAAAAGAAATAAAAGGAAAATATTACATTCCAAAAAATGCCGCTCTTTTTATTGGCGGAGACATTCAGCCTGAAGAAACTTTCAAGCTTGCAGAAAAAATATTCGGAACTTGGAGCAACAACAATTCAGACATCGAACCTTCCACTCAGCAGAAAAAAGAGCCTTTTGAAAAAACACAATTTTGCGTAATGCCTTTTGACAAAATCACAAAAGAACTTGCACAGATTATGATTCAGTTCAGAGGTCCAGACGCAGACTTTGATTTGCAAGACACTTATGCCATGGACTATCTTATGTATCTTTTGTCAGAGCCAAACGGAGAATACATTCAGTCGCTTTACAAAAATTCAGAATTTAAAATTCCAGACTTCAACAATTCCTGGGCGCAATATGCAACAGTAAGAGCGAATGGACTTTTTGAATTCGGAACAATTGTGACAGAACCAGAAAATTTGCTGCCAGAGCGGGCAGAGAAAATTCTTTCAGAAATTCAAAATTCAATTATTCCCAAAATTGCAAATGAAAAAAAATTCTTTACAGAATCATACAAATCAAAAATCATAGAGCAATTAAAAGACAGCCAGACACAGGCAACAGAAACTCCGTCAGAACTTTTAACAAGCATCCGAAGCTGGTGGACAAATACAAATGCAGAATACTTTTTCAGCTATTACGACAACCTTTCAAAAGTTACGCAGGACGATGTAAAAAGAATTGTAGAAAAATATATATCAAACAAAAAACCGCTCGTAAGTGTTCTTTTAAATCCTGAAATTTACAAAAGCACAAAAGAAAATTTTGAAAACGCAGGATTTTACGAAATCCGTTCAGATGAAAAAAGATGGTGGCAGGAAAAACAATTCGAATTAAAAGAGTCTGTTCAAAATTCAAATTACAAATTTGCAGAAGAAAAAAATATTTACATTCCGCAAGAAAATCAGCCAAGCAAAACTAAAAATAAAATTTCAAAACGGAATATTGAAATAAAAAAACTGAAAAACGGAATTCCTGTTTACATAAATAACACAAGCGACAAAATTATTTCCATTGCGATTCTTTGTCCGGGCGGAGTCGAAAAACTTGCACCAGAAACATCCGGCATGGAAACAACACTGTTTTCTTTCATGGCAGATTCTTCAAAAAAATTTTCGTATAAAAAGCGAACAGAAATTTCATACAACACAAATTCCAGAATAGGATATTTTTCAAAACTTTCCGGAAGCGCGCTTTACTTAAATGCAATGGACAAGCATTTTGAAAAAACACTTCCAGTTTTTCTGGACGGATTTTTAAATCCTACATTTAAACAGGATGAATATGAAAACACAATGAATGCTTTGCGCCAAAGAATCCAACGAATTTTCAACGAACCGGAATCTTTTTTGGCTTACACAATTTCAAATGAACTTTACAAAGGTCATCCTTACGAAGCAAAAACATTTGCAACTCCAGATTCAATAAAAAACATTACAATAGAAAATCTAAAAAATTACCACAAAGCACTTTTGGCAAACGGAAATTTTTCTGTTGTTGTTTCAGGAAAAATCAATTCAGACTTTTTAATTAAAAAACTAAACAGCACAATTGGAAAATTAAAATTTTCAAATGAAGAAACAAAGAGAAAAAATGTACAGCCAATCAGCATACAAAAAAATGCACCTGTTACACTTCATCATCCGTCAGCAGAAGGAACGGCATACATTACAAAAGTTTTCGCGTCCCCGGCAAACACTGAGCCTGACTTTATTCCATGCGTGCTTGCAGGAAATATTTACACAGACATTCTTTTCAACGTTGTAAGGGAACACTACGGAATTTGCTACTCGCCGCAGAGTTACGTCATAGGCTCAAAAGCTCCTTACGGAATTGAGCATTTATTTAAAGTTTCTGATTTCAGCAATTTTGAAAAAGCCATGCAGGAAGCGAGAAACTACATGGCAAATGATAAAATCGTAGAAAAAACAAATGCAGACGGAAGTTATGAGTTTTCAACAGTTGAACAAAATTTGGAAGGCTATAAAAATTCATATATAAACCAAACTTATCAAAGCCAGCAAACCAGCGCAGGACTTGTTTCAATATTAAGCTACAATTTGATTCAGTTCAACGACATCGACTATGACTTAAAGCATCTAGAGCAAATCAAGCAAACTACAGATCAAGAAATTCTCAGTGTCTTCAAAAAATACTGGGTTGAAAATCCTTATGCCTGGTTCGCAATAACTGGCGAAAGTACAACTTTAAATTTTGGCGAGCAGGAGCAATAAGTCCTTTAAACGGAAACTTTCTTATGCGGATGATTTTTTGCATCTTAAGCTGACTTATAATTTCATCCGTATCTGAATGTTCATAAATATTTACCGAACAATTTTTTCCAGCCGATTTATTCAAGGCAATCATCGCTTCTTGACTCAATTCATCTTGAGTAAAACGGTTTGGATTTTTTCTTATAAGTTCCATGACAATTTTTGCATCAAGCGCAATTTTTTTATCTGATTTTCCAGAGCAAATATCACAGCCATCACACGCCGCCTGTTCTCCGCCCAACGCATCCAATAAAATTTGACGGCGGCAAGTTTTACTTTCTGCAAATTTCTGCATAACTTTTCTTCTGTTATTTTCTTTTATTACTGAAAATTTTTTGTGATCATTAAAACTCCAAAGCAATATTGCATTTGAAATTTTTCCGTCCCTTCCGCCGCGGCCGGCTTCCTGAATATAAGATTCCGCGCTTGGACTTGGCTCCAAATGAATGACAGTGCGAATATTTTTCTTGTCCACTCCCATCCCGAAAGCGCAAGTGCAGCACAAAATCGCATCATCTTTCGGATAAAACCATTTTTCAGTTTTCTGCTTTTCTTCACGGGTCATTCCAGCATGATAAAATTTCACTTTGTCATTTCCGTAGTAAGCAGAAAGCTCTCTTGCCATATCTTCAGATTTTGCACGAGTTCCGCAAAAAATAATCAGCGGCTTTTGTTCTGTCAGCGCAAGCAAAAAGGCAGTTCGTTTTTTCGCATAGCATTTTACAACTTGATAATGAATATTCGGACGGTCGCTTTCACTTCTTACAATTTTCGCTTCACCATCAAAAAGAACTTCTGAAACTCTTGCAAGAACATTTTCCGAAGCAGTCGCAGTAAAAGCTGTTACAACCGGCGGATTAATTTTCTTTATAACATCGCCAAGATTTAAATAAGCAGGCCTAAAGGAATCGCCCCACTCGCTTACACAATGCGCCTCGTCAATTGCAATGTGAACAATTCCAAAATTGCAAAGCCGCTCCAAAAGATTTTGATTTTGCAACGCCTCTGGATTTGTAATTATCACTTTTGCGCCGTTCTTTATGCGCATAAAATTTTCCTCACGCTCCAAATCAGTCTGACCGCCGCGAAACACAACGCAGTCAAGTCCGCCTTCATCCATTCTTCTTTTTTGATCTGAAATAAGCGCAAGCAAAGGATAAATAACAAGCGTAGGTTTATTTAAAAGCAAAGCCGGAGCAAGAAAGCAAAGCGATTTTCCAGCTCCAGTCGGAAGCAAAACAATCTGACGTCCGTTCGAGCAGACATCGTCTTTTAAAACATCATTTCTTGGATTTGCAGAATCTAAAATATTTGCAATTACAATTCTCTGCCACGGAAAAAAATACAAAATGCCAAACGCCTTTTTTGCCGCCTGCAAAACCTCATCAGAATCCAAAGTGTTTTCTTCTTCCGATTCTGGAACTGCCCAAAATTCATCATTGTTTTCTTCTGCCATAAAGTCCTCTTTTTATTTGCAAAAAAAAACTGCCTAATAAATTTTACTTTACTAGGCAGCCTAATTTTTTCTGATAAAAACTTTATTGCTTAAGAAAAACAAAAAATGTTGGATTAACTAAAAACTTTTGTTTATTCTAAGAATTATTTTTCCGCACGGCAAATTTTTTCATCTTTTCAAAAAGCGATTTTGCGTCAGGGCATTTCAAAAGCTCTTCAACATTTTTTTCATCACGCAGAATGTAGCTCATCGAAGAAAGCAAAAGCATGTGCGGCGAAGAAGTTTTTTTCGGTGAAACAATCATAACAAAGACCTTGCACTTTTCACCGTCAAGAGAATCAAAGTCCACACCATTGCGGCTAATTCCCAAGGCAACGCAAGTATGAGTAACAGCGTCAGATTTTCCGTGCGGAAAAGCGACTCCGTGCTGCATTCCAGTGCTCATAATATTTTCGCGCTCACGCACATCAGCAAGAACTGTTTCCCAATTGCGCACAGCCCCGGAATTTGCAAGAAGCATAACCATTTCCTGAAGAATCTGCTCTTTTGTTGTTCCCTTCAAATCCACAGAAACAGCGTCCGGCACAAAAAGCTTAAGGATGTCGGAACTTGTGCGGCTCACTTCGCTCTGGTCAAAGAAATTTATTTTTTCAGGAACGTAATTTTCCTTTAGATTCTGAACAAGATTTCCAAGGCGGATTAAAACTTCGTACATCGCGTTTTTCACAAAGCCTGAATCTTCCGCGCTTGTTTCAATTTTTACAACAGACTCAGTTTCCGTAATTGAAAGTGAAATTCCATCTTTTCTTGCCTGGGAAATTCCGTCGGAAATATTCATCATCTGAACATAAAAACCTTCGCTTCTAAGATCCTTAAGGAAAATATCAATTACAAGGTCTGCAATTTCATCAGAACCAAAGTCCCAGGTAAACGCAACGTTGTCTGTTGAACGTGTTTCTTTTTTTGTCCCCTTTCCGCTTATAGAAAGAGCCGCAGAAATAAGAGGAGGCGCAAACAAAGTTGTAACAAGCGTCATAAGAATAACAACACCGAACATCTGCTCATCAAGAATTCCAGCCGTAAGACCGATTCCCGCAATAATAAGAGCAACTTCTCCACGCGGAATCATTCCGCAGCCGATTCTCAAAGCGCCCTTCAAGTTAAAGCCGAATCCTAAAGCAGGAATTCCGCAGCCAACAACTTTTGCAACAACCGCAAGAACTGTATAGAACGCGCCGAACGCAAGAACTTCCTTGGACATAAGCTCGCGCATATTGACCATCATTCCCATTACAGCAAAAAACAGCGGAACAAAAAATTTGTAAAGTCCGTGGATTCTTTCCTGAATAATTGCCGCAATGTCTGTTGCAGAAAGCGAAAGTCCTGTAATGTACGCGCCAATAATCATCGCAAGCCCCTGCTTTTCAAAGAAGCCTCCAAGAAGCAACGCAATTCCCAAAGCGCAAATTGAAAAATCGTACGAATGCTTAAAAAGCTTAAGGAACTTTGCAATTTTCTTTGAAAACAAAAGACCGGCAGCTGTAAACACGAGCCATATTCCAAAAGCGCGCGCCGCAATCAAAAGAATCTTAGCTCCGTCAATAGAAACCTGTCCGCCTTCAGAACTCAAAGCCGCGACAATTCCCATTACAACAGCAAGAAGAATAATTCCAAGGACATCATCAAAAACAGCAGAGGCAAGAATCGTAACGCCTTCCGGGGAATCCATTTTCTTTTTGTCAGACAAAATGCGCGCCGTAATTCCTACAGAAGTCGCAGTGGACATAATTCCAAGGAAAAGGCATCTTACATCCATTATTCCGCAGCCAAAAAGCATCATTCCGGCAATATCGCCCAAAAGAAACGAAACAACAACTCCGCCCAAGCCAATCACGCCGCCCGCAAGCGAATAACGCAAGAAAAGAGCAAGGTCAGTTTCAAGACCGGAAGCAAAAAGCAAAATAACAGAAGCCACGGTAGAAAAACCGTAAAGCTCAGGAGTTACAGCAAGCGAAACAGAATTCAAGCTGAAAATTCCAGACGGAAACCCAGGAAGCGGAATTGCGCCCAAAGCATAAGGTCCAATAACAACGCCGGCAATCAGCTCGCCAAGAACCGATGAAATCCTAATTTTCTTAGCAAGAAATCCAAAAAAACGGACAGCAAAAAGCAAAACTCCGATTTGAATAACAAGATTTCCCATCCGGGCTGTAATATCGCCTTCCATAAAAAAAAGCCTCCGTGTAAATATATAAGTCCGTATTTTATAACCTTTTTTAGACCTATACAATACACAGAGGCTTCAAAACCAGGGCAAACGCATGTAAAAACTCTTTCTGATAAAATTACAGAAAGTGTGAAA
>JAUNWH010000063.1 GCA_030540405.1 Spirochaetales bacterium | reverse complement strand
TCTTAGGAAGTATTACTTAGGCTCTTAGAAAGTATTCCTTTAGCTTGAAATTCCTAAAGGGGAAAAAAAATGCCTTCTTAAAAAAGAAGGCATTCAAAATAATGAAAATTTATTAGTCTTTATTTGACTTCGTTTTTAAGTTCTTTTCCTTCTGTAAAGTCCAAAATGTTTTGAAGCGTTGTGTTTGCAATTGCTTTAAGCGCATTTTTAGTAAGGAAAGCCTGATGCCCAGTTATAATTACATTCGGGAATGTCAAAAGGCGGGCAAGCATATCATCTTTTATGACATCTGCGGACCAGTCTGCAAAGAAATAACGGCTCTCTTCTTCGTAAACGTCAAGCGCTGCTCCTCCAATTGTTCTTTTCTTTAAAGCCTTTACAAGCGCATGGGTGTCGATTAAAGCGCCACGTCCTGTATTTATTATTACTGCATCGTTTTTCATCATGGAAAGCGATTTTTCGTTTACAAGATGCTTTGTGTCGTCTGTTAAAGGGCAGTGCAGGCTTATAACATCGCTTTTTTGGAACAATTCAATGAGCGGAATGTACGTAAATCCTTTTTTTTCAGCCCAGTCATTGTCTGGATATGCATCGTACATTACGATTTTCATTCCGATTCCAGAAAGACATTCTGCCATTACTTTTCCGATTTTTCCAGTTCCTATGATTCCGGCTGTAAGTCCGCATAAATCCCGGCCGGTGAGTCCGTTCAATGTGAAATTTCCAGAGCGGGTCCTTAAATATGCCTGAGGAATTTTCCTTGTAAGTGAAAGCAAAAGTGAAAGCGCATGTTCTGCTACGGAATGAGGAGAATACGCTGGAACTCTTGCAACTTTTATGCCGAATTCTTTTGCTGCTTCAAGATCCACATTGTTAAATCCTGCGCATCTTAATGCAATCATTTTTACACCGCATTTTTTCAGTATGGAAATAACAGTTCTGTTTATGGTGTCGTTTACGAATGTGCATACAATATCATAGCCAGATGCGGTCAATGCAGTTTTTTCTGTTAAATGAAAGTCAAAAAAATCAATGTTGAACAAAAAATTTTTGTTTTCTTCTGAAAAAGATTCCTTGTCATAGCTGCAGGCATCATAAAACGCAATTTTTAATTCCTTGTTTTCCATAAAAAATCCTCCGGTAAAAAGTTTCAATTTAAATATACAATTTTTTTGTTTAATTTGCATTAATTTATGCTTTTTTATTAAAATTTTGTGAAAAAGTTGCTTTTATTTTGAAAATGATTATTTTATTGGGTGTAATGTAGACTTGAAAAATTTTATTCAGTTTATATAATGAAAGAAAAATATAATATTTGCGAGGTGTTTTTATGACAAAATTAGGTGCGTTTGCTATTGGTGTTGCGGTTGGCGGAGTAACTCTTGCCTTGGTAAAAACAGCTGGATTCAAAAAAGTCTGCTCTAAAGTTATCAGCGCGGGAATGCAGCTTAAAGATGATGCTGCTTCTTTTGTTGAAACTGTAAAAGAAGATGCAGAAGATATAAAGGCAGAAGCTGTTTACAATAAAAACGCAGCAAAAGCCCAGGCTTAAAAATCACTCTTGAATTATTTAAAAATATCTTTTTAAAAAGGGATTGCAATGGATTTTCAGATTTCGCACAGTCTTCCGGGCAGAGTAAGGCTTAGGTATGAGCGTAATATTCTGTCTTTGCATCAGGCAATGCTTGTGCAGATGCTTGTTGGGCTTCAAGAAGGAATAATTTCTGTTTCTGTTAATACAGTTTCAGGAAGCATTCTTATTGAGTACAAAGATACTTCCTTGGAAACAGTTCTTTCCTATATAAAGGCTCTTGACGGAAAGTATCTTGATGACGAAAATCTGCTTTCGAGCGTTTCTGTGCCTTCTGTGCAGGAAAGTCTTTTGGAATCGTTGCTGTCCCTTACAGTTGAGCATTTTCTAAAAAAACTTCTTCCGCTTCCGTTGAGAAAAATAATTTCTCTTGTTTCAATTATTCCGCGTGTTCAAAAAGGCTTGGCAAGTGTGGCAAGAGGAAAGCCGTTCTGTGCGGAAACACTTGATGCGGCTGCAATTTCTCTTTCTTATTTGACTGGCGACATCGATACGGCTGGAACTATAAATTTCCTTTTGAATATCGGCGATACTCTTGAGGATTACACAAAACGCAAGTCCCACGACAATTTAACTCAGTCTCTTCTTATAACTGATGAAACCGTTACAATTGTTCAGGACGGAGAAGAAAAAGAAATTTCCACGCAGCTTTTAAAGGCCGGCGACATTGTTATTGTTCGCGCTGGCTCTGTAATTCCTGTTGACGGAACTGTTGTGGACGGCGTTGGAATGGTAAATCAGGCTTCAATGACTGGAGAAGCTCTGCCTGTTCAGCGTGAAAAAGACTCATCAGTTTTTGCTTCAACAATTCTTGAAGAAGGCGAAATAAAAATAAAAGTGAAGGCTTGCGGCGGCGAAACTAAAGTAAGCAAAATTGCAAATATGATTGACCGCTCAAATTCGCTCAAGGCTGCAAGCCAGGAAAAAGCGGAGCGTGTTGCGGACAATCTTGTAAAATACAATTTTTTAATTGCCGGCCTTGCGTATTTCTTTACCCGAAACTTTACAAAGGCTGCTTCAACATTGCTTGTGGACTATTCCTGTGCCATGAAGCTTTCCGCGCCGATTTCAGTTCTTTCTGCCATGAGAGATTGCGCGCGTAACGGAATTCTTGCAAAAGGTGGAAAATTTCTTGAGGAATTCGCAGAAGCGGACACAATTGTGTTTGATAAAACGGGAACATTGACAGAATCAAATCCTGTTGTAAAAAAGATTGTTGTTTTTGGCAATAGGAATGAAAATGAAGTTCTAAAATTGGCCGCTTGCCTTGAAGAGCATTTCCCTCATTCCTTGGCGCGCGCAGTTGTAAATGAGGCTGCGTCAAGAGGCTTGAATCACAAGGAAGAGCATACAAAAGTTGAATATATTCTTGCGCACGGAATTGCTTCTAGCCTTGACGGAAAAAAACTCCGCATAGGAAGCGCGCATTTTATCTTTGATGACGAAAAAATTCCGCTTGCAAAAGAAGCCGAAGACTGCATAAATACAATAACTGGCTGTTCGCAGCTTTATTTTGCAATTGACGGAGAACTCGCAGCTATAATCGTAATTGAGGATCCGATCAGAAAAGAATCTTGCGCTGTAATAAAAAAGCTGAAAAGTTCCGGCTTTAAGAATGTGATTATGATTACAGGCGACAATAAGCACACCGCAAAAGAAGTCGCGGAAAAAACAGGCGTAACAGATTTTGTTGCTGAAGCTTTGCCTGACACAAAAGTGTCTTGGATTGAAAAGCTTAAGAATGAAGGACACAAAGTTGTTATGGTTGGGGACGGAATTAATGACTCTCCGGCTCTTTCTGCGGCAAACGTTGGAATTGCAATGGGAAAATCAAGCTCAATTGCAAGTGAGACTGCGGATATTCTTCTTCCTGATGACGGCTTGGATTCTCTTCCGGTTCTGCGGAAAATAAGCCGTAACTTGATTTCAAGAATTCACGGAAACAACCGCGCTATAATCGGAATAAATTCTGCGCTTATTGCTGGAGGACTTGCTGGCTCTATAACTCCGCAGATGGCTGCTTTGCTTCATAACAGTTCTACAGTTGCAATCAGCATAAATGCGATGAGTTCTTTGGACTAGAAAATGATTGTTTCAAGTTTTTTTCCTGGAAGAATCCGTTTACGTAATGAAGTTTTTAAAGACAATGATATATTTTCCGCATTGTATTCAGCGGTGGGATGCCATTCTGCTGTAAAAAAAGTTGAGCGCAATGAAAAAACTGGCAGCGTCCTTGTTGAATATATTCCAGAAAATCTGCCTATGGAAAAACTTCTTGCCTTAAAAGATGAGCTTCTTGCGCTTGGAAAACTCGCAGAATCTTATAACCAAAAAAGCAAGCCCGTTATCCTTGAAAAAATTCAGGAAATTGAAAAAAAACTGAAATAGCTTTGCATATTTCATAGCTTTTATTATATTTAAAGTAATTCTCTTTCTTAACGGAGGTTCTTTATGGATAACAAGGCTATGTTCAATTTGTCTTACGGACTTTTTATTTTGACTGCAAAAGACGGCGCAAAGGACAACGGATGCATTGTGAATACTGTGGGGCAGGTTACTTCCCAGCCAAACAGAATTTCTTTGACAGTAAACAAAGCGAATTATACGCACGATATGATTCTGAAAACAAAAGAATTCAATGTTTCCGTTCTGTCAGAAAATTCAAAATTTGAAACTTACAAGCATTGGGGCTTTCAAAGCGGCAGAAATACAGACAAACTTGAATCAATTTCTTTTAAAAGATCTGCAAACGGCCTTGTTTACATTGCGGAGGAAACAAACGCATTTTTGAGCGCAAAAGTTGTTTCTACCATGGATTTAGGAACGCACACGCTTTTTATTGCCGATGTTACAGATGGTGAAGTTCTATCGCAAGTTCCTTCAGCAACCTATTCGTTTTATCAGAATAACATAAAGCCAAAGCCTGCTTCCACGGAAAAGAAAAAGGGCTTTATTTGCACAGTCTGCGGATATATTTACGAAGGGGAAACTTTGCCGGACGATTTTATTTGTCCTATATGTAAGCATCCAGCCTCGGATTTTAAGCCGCTTTAATGGAATTTATGTGTAATTATCGAGTTTGACCGTTTTTATGCTGAAAAAATCAATATTTTTCTAAAAAAAATGATATTTTTTGCAAATTCTTATTGACATTTTTTTGGGGAAAGTATATATTCTTAATCACGGTAGCCAAAGTGAAGAGGCAATACCCGTTCCCATACCGAACACGGAAGTCAAGCTCTTCTACGCCGATGATACTGCTAACGCGGGAAAGTAGGAAGCTGCCGTATTTTTATTTTAAACGCTTTTCATTGTTCCAATCAGTAAAAATCTTGCAGTTTTAATGTTTCAAAAATTGCGATAGCGATAATTGAGTGAAGTCACAGATGATTCAAATAGAATAAAATGAAAACTAAGAAGTGAACAATGTTTTTCCCGGGGAATTTTCCTCGGGATTTTTTTTTGCGTGAATAAAAATTCATTTATCTTATTTCAATTGATACTATCTTAAAAAACTTGTATACTGATTTATCTATTTATATTATAGAAAGAAATTGATTTTTATCGCAAAGACGGTTTAATTATAATTTTTAGGATTTAGCAATGAAATTTACAGAATTTTCTTTACACGAGAGCCTTTTGCAGGGAATTGAAGGTGCAGGCTACGTGGATTGTACGCCGGTTCAGGAGCAGGTTTTAAAATCCTCTTTGGAAGGAAGGGATTTGTATGTTCAGTCGCAAACAGGAACTGGAAAAACTGCGGCGTATTTAACGAGCGTTATTCAGGAGCTTTTGACACGCGGAGAGGCGGCTGGAAAAAAAGCTTTGATTATGGTTCCTACAAGAGAGCTTGCTGTTCAAGTTCAGGAGGAAGCTCAGAGACTTGCAAAGTTCTCTTCTCTTAAATGCGCAAGTTTCTATGGCGGCGTTGGCTATGACAAGCAGGTTGCGTCTTTAAAAAAAGGCGTGGACATCATGATTGGAACTCCTGGCCGTGTAATCGACTTGAATCACGGAAACCAGATGGACTTGAGTTCTGTCGCTTTTCTTGTGATTGACGAAGCTGACAGAATGTTTGACATGGGTTTTTACCCGGATTTAAGAACGCTTATAAAAGTTTTGCCTTCAAGTGAGCAGAGGCAGACAATGCTTTTTAGCGCGACTTTGAATTCTTATGTAAAAAATCTTGCTTGGGAATATACGCGCAATCCGGCTGAAATTACGATTGCCGCGGAAAATATAACTGTTGACGAAATTGCCCAGGAGCTTTTCCATGTTTCAAGTGATGACAAGATGAAACTTTTGCTTGGAATTATTTCGCGTGAAAAGCCTGAAAGCCTGATTGTTTTCTGCAACACAAAAAAAAGCTGCGAAATTGTTGCAAAACGTCTTAGAATGAACGGATTCGAAAGCGAATTTATAATCGGA
>JAUNWH010000038.1 GCA_030540405.1 Spirochaetales bacterium | reverse complement strand
TTACGAATCTGACCGCCTATAAATCCTCCTGACAAAACAGCCTCTCCTTCTGTACGCTCTTCTGTCGTTTCTTCTTTCCTTCCCTTAAACTGTCAAATAACGGCGATATATGCAAGTGAAAAAGACTATATCACTAGAAATTTATTATGTCAAGTATTTTTTTTATTTTTTTACTATTTCTATCCACAATTATAGAAAAAAAATATTGGAAAAGATTCTTTGCAAAGAGATAACTTTTATCAGAAAATTAGTTCAAAACTCTCTATATTATCCAGTGTATTTTTTTTATGGCTGCCTTTCAGCTGAAAATTAACGATGACCGCAACATTTGGCAAAGCTTTACTTTTTCTAAAATCATAATGATTTTTTGTTCAAAAAGAAAAAAGCATAGTCAAGAGCAGACAAAATTTCCTTGTTAGTTTTTCTGCTAGAACTTCTACAGTTCATCCTTGGCCAGATTTCTAAGCTGGCTGCTTAGTTTCCACCGTCCGTTGATACGCCAATATCAATGGGCGGATTAAATATATTTCAATTTTACAGGAGCGTCAACAATGACAAGAACAGAAAAATTGTTAATCGCAATTCTTGCAATTTTTTTCTTGACATTTAGCCGGCCTAGAATTATAGTCTAAACATAACTCAATGGCTACAATTTCACTTGGTTGTGGGAAGCAGTAAATAGAGAATAAAAAAAAATGAGATGCCCCTACTGCGGAAGTTTTGACGACAAAGTTACCGAATCACGGCAAATGGCAAACGGCGAAAGCATAAGAAGAAGACGACAGTGCATTTCGTGCGGACACAGATTCACAAGCTACGAAAAAATAGAAGAAAAACCTTTTATGGTTGTAAAGCGCGACGGAAGAAGACAGCCATTTGACATAAAAAAAGTCGCCAAGGGAATTGAACGCGCGCTGGAAAAACGCCCGGTTTCAACAGACTTTATCGACTTGATTGTAAACGAAATTGAAGACGAAGCATATACAGCCGGAAAACTGAAACGCGAAATTTCAACAGAAGAAATCGGAGAACTTGTTCTAAAAAAACTTAATTCCGTGGACAAAGTCGCATACATCCGGTTTGCAAGCGTGTACCGTCATTTTACAAATCTTGAGGAATTCATAACTGAAGTAAAGAAAATCTCCGAAAGCTAATCTTGCATTGCAAAAAGCCAACATTGAAGAAATCATCGTTATATGGTAGACTGCTAGATTATCCGAGGGGAAAATGAATAAAATCGAAGGCAGACTATACATAATAGGCGCAGGCTTTGCCGGACAGATGATTGCAAACGACATTGCGAAAAAAAAAGTCTTTGGAACAGTTTCTGCGTTTCTCGATGATGATAAAAATTTAATCGGAACAAAAATTGACGGCATTCCTGTTCTAGGTCCGATTGACAGCATCGCAGACGTTTTGCGGGTAAACGGAGCAGACCAAGCCGTAATTGCAATTCCAAGCGCACCGGTTGAAAGAATCAGAAAAATTTATTCCTCTCTAAAAAAATGCGGTTTTCTTCAGATAAAGATCCTGCCTTCAATAAGCCAAGTCATTGACGAAAAAGCCCACATAATTCAAGCGCGAGACATAAATCCGCTGGACATTTTAGGAAGAACACCAGTAACGATTCCGCTTGCAAAAAGCCTTTCATATTTAAGAGGAAAACGTGTTCTAATAACAGGCGCAGGAGGTTCAATTGGCAGCGAGCTTGCACGTCAGCTTCTTTCAGGCGGAGCGGAGCGGCTTTATCTTTTTGGACACGGCGAAAATTCAATTGTAAACATTTACAGAGAGCTTCACGTTCTTCAAAATGAAGGCGTAGGACAAAAGGCTTCAATTGTTCCCATAATAGGCGATATGAAAGACAAGGAATATGTAAAGTACATAATTTCGCACACGCATGCTGATGTTATCTTTCACTGCGCCGCATACAAGCACGTTCCAATGATGGAAGAAAATTCGATTGCCGCAATTGAAAACAATGTGTTCGGAACAAAAAATCTTCTTGATGCAGCGCTTGAATCTGGAACTGAAAAGTTTGTGCTTATTTCAACAGACAAAGCGGTTGAGCCTGTAAGCGTTTACGGCGCAAGCAAAATGCTCTGTGAAAAACTTGTAATTCAGGCTGCGCAAAAAGCAAAGAAAAACCAGGCGTTTATGTTCGTCCGCTTCGGAAACGTTCTTGGAAGCAGAGGCTCGATTCTTCCTATTTTTATGGAGCAGATTCAAAACGGAGGACCTGTAACTGTAACCGACCCGCAAATGGAACGTTACTTTATGACAATTCCAGAAGCCTGCTCTCTTGTGCTTCAGACTGGAGGCGTTGGAACAAACGGAGCTTCGTATCTTTTGGACATGGGCGAGCCTATAAAAATTCTGGAGCTTGCAAAACAGGTTATAAAATTTTCTGGATTTACACCGGACAAAGAAATAAAAATTCAGTTTATCGGAGCAAGAAAAGGAGAGCGTCTGGAAGAACCCTTGTGGCTAAAAGAGGAAAATCCAGAGCCGACGGAATACAAAAAAATTTTAAAGCTCACAAATGTTTCACCAAAAAATTTTTCACTTGATGAATTGATTAATTCTTTAAAGCCAATTTGTGTGCTTTCAAAGGGAAAAGAAGAGCTTTACAGGAACAGCGGCGAGCTGAAAAAAATTCTAAGAAAAGCAGTTCCAACTCTTAATGAATTCTACAAGCAGGAAGAAAACGCATCAGAAAAAAATGAAAAGTCTTATGCAAAGGCGGTTTTATAATGAGTTTAAGCGAGCAAAAAACAGAATTAAAAAAAATGAACGTGCCTTTTTTTAAAGCATCAATTTCTAAAGAAGAAGAGCAAGCCTGCGCAAATGTTCTAAGAAGCGGATGGCTTACAACAGGAAAAGAAACACACGAATTTGAAAAAGAATTCACGCAAAAAATAAATTCTCCATTCGCTCTTGCCGTTAACAGCAACACAAGCGGAATGATTCTTGCAATGGAAGCTCTTGGCGTAAAACCAGGCAAAGCCGTTATAACCACGCCCTACACTTTTGTGTCCACAGCGGCCAGCGCGCGCCATCTTGGGGCTGACGTTTATTTTGCCGACATTGAAAAAGAAAGCTATTCAATAGATCCAGAAAAAATTGAAGAGATTTTAAAAAGTCCGCAGGGAAAAAATGTAGTCGCAATAGTTCCCGTTCACATTGCAGGAAATGTATGCAACATGAAGCGCATAATGGAGCTTGCTGAAAAATACAATGTAAAAGTAATAGAAGACTGCGCGCATTCGTTTCCAAGCAAAACAAGCCTTGGATTTGCCGGAGCAATCGGAGATGCAGGAGTCTTTTCATTTTACGCAACAAAAACAATTACCTGCGGCGAAGGCGGAATGGTTTCTGTAAAAGACAAAAAAACTGCTGAAAGAATTCTTCAGATGAGACTTCACGGAATGAACCGGGATGCCTGGGACAGATACACTTCAAACAAGGCAAGCTGGGAATACGACATTGTGGCTCCGGGATTCAAAAGCAACTTGCCGGACATTCTTTCTGCAATAGCAAGAGTTCAGCTAAAAAAAGCCGACAAACTCGATGCAAAAAGAAAAATCCATGTAAAAAAATACAATGACGCTTTTTCAAAAATGGACTTTGTAAAAATTCCGCCGACTTCAGAAGGAGACGCCTGTCATCTTTACATTCTGCGCCTTGAGCTTTCAAAGTTAAAATGCACAAGAAATGAATTTGCTTCTATGCTTCAAGAAATGGGAATCGGAATCAGCGTGCATTTTATTCCTCTTTTTCACTTTTCATACTGGAAGCAGCTCTACCCTGATTTTACAAAAGAAAAATTTCCTGAGGCTGAAAAAAAATTCCAGGAATCAATTTCAATTCCGCTTTGGCCGGACATGACTGAAGAAATGACCAGCTACGTTATTCAGGCAGTGAAAGATATTGGAGAAAAATATCATGCCTAAAGCTTCATACGCAAAGAAAAATTCAAAAGTTTCTTTTCAGAAAGAATTTTACAGCGACCTTACAATGGACGATATGTACTTTGCAATGGTTGTAAGAAGTCCAGTAAGCGAAGGAATTGTAAAGTCAGTTTCACATCCAAACTTGCCAGACGGCTACAGCCTTGTAACTGCGCGCGATGTTCCCGGCACAAATTTAGTCGATACTTCCGAAGGAAAAATTCCTATTTTTTGCGAAGGAAATATTTCGTATGAAGGAGAGCCGCTTGCACTTTTGGCAGGTCCTGACGAAGCCGTTTTGCAGTCGCTTTTTGATGAGCTTGTTTTGACAATTGACACAAACACAATCGAAGATTACCTTCCAGATGAATTTGATATAAACGCAAAAGCTCTTGAAAATTCCGGCAAAAAGCAAACAAAAAAAGAAATAAAAATTCAGAATGAAGAACTAAAAAACATCAAGGAAATCAAAGAAGAATTTTTTTCAGATAAGCTTGCGCAGAGAATTATAAAGTTTGGTCCTTGTTTTGAAAAATCAGATGACGAAGCCTGCATAGAAAAAATTTTTGAAGAAGCAAAATATGTTGCAGAAAACGAATGGCGCTATGCATTGAAAAGTCCAGACTACGGAGAGCCAAATGGAGCGATGTGCTCTTGGAAAGACAATTCCGTAACAATTTCAACGCCAACGCAATGGCTGAACAATTTAAGACACACGGCTTCAGAAGCGCTTGCAATTCCTCCAGAATCAATAATAATAAGAAAAACAACTTCAACAAACAGAGGAACAAACAGCATTTGGTACAATTCGATAATTGCCTGCCAGACTGCTGTTGCTGCAAAAAAAACAGGACATCCTGTAAAACTTGTCTACACAAGAAACGAACAGGAAAAATTTCTGAACAAGATGCAGCCAATTTCAATTCGCCATAAAACCGCAGTAAATGAAAAAGGCATTATTGAAGCCATGAAAATTCAAATTGAAGTAAACGCTGGTTTTGCAAATCCATTTGCCCAAGAAATAATCGACAGGCTTTCAATTGCTTCATGCGGCTGCTACAATCCAAAAAATATTTTTATAACAGCAACTGCGAAAAGCTCTTTAAATCCTGCGTCCTCTGTTGACATTCAGCTGATTGATTCCGCGGCTTTTTTTGCTGTTGAAAATCAGATAAATGAACTCTGCAACAAATGCAATCTTACACCTTTAGAATTCCGGCAGAAAAATCATTTGACTATAGACTTCACAAAAAGAAAAATTCCAAAAGCGCAGTTTCTTTTTGAAATTGAAAAATTCAACGAGACAATTGAAGCGCTTTCCAAGCAAAGTGATTTCAACAGAAAATATGCGTCCTACAGACTTGACGCCATGAACTGGAAACTTGGAAGCGGTCCAAAAGAATACGTTTCAGTTTTTTCATCTCCAATGCGCGGAATTGGATTTTCGTGCGCTTTTGAAGGCGCGGGATATTACGGTTCAGAAATCTACAACGGAAGCCACACTCTTGAAGTAACGCTTGAAACAGATTCAGTTTTAACAATACACTGCCCTCCAGTTTCAAATTCTGTGCATGAAATATGGAGAGGAATTGCCGCTGAAATTTTAAACATTCCGCTTCTTTGTGTAAAAATAAATTCAGTGTTCAACAACGGAGAAGAGCCGCCGCTTCCAGAAAATGTGTACAGCAACATAAGCATAATGACTTCGCTTTTAAAGAAATGCTGCCTTGCAATAAAAAGAAGAAAACCAGAAAATCCGCTTCCATTCAAAGTAAAAAAGAAAACTGCATCCGTAAAAAAAACAGAGTGGAGCAATGAAACTTTTTCAGGGAAGCCGTTTCACTCAACATCTTTTGCAGCGGCCGCAATTGAATTGGAAATAAATCCATGCACCTACCGTGAAAAAGTCAGAAGCATAAATCTTATTTTGAACGGCGGAAAAATTCTTAACATTCAAGCCGCAACTTCCACTGTTAAACTTGGAATTCAAAAAGTTCTTTCATCGCTTCTTGAAGATGATAAAGTTGAATGCAAGAACATAAAAATTTCATTTATGCAGTCAGAAAAAGATCCGTCGCAAATAGGAGAACTTGTGCATCAGGTTATTCCAGCCGCATACACACAGGCTTTAACGCAAGCATTGAACTGCACAATAAATTCACTTCCGCTTAAAACTGATTCGCTCTACAAAAAAATCAAAGAGCAAAAGGCAAAAACAAGAAGCTGAGCAGAAAAACAAAGAGCTAGCAGAAAAGGAGGAAACTCAAAATGAAAATTCCGCTGTATCTGAACAATAAAAGAATAGTTCTTTCCGCAGAGCCAACAGAATCCCTGCTGTCTGTCTTGCGCAAGGAAAAACTTTACAGCGTAAAATGCGGCTGCCAAAAAGGAATGTGCGGAAACTGCATGATTTTGCTTAACGACAAATCCGCCGCAAGCTGCCTTATTCCAGTTGGAATTGCCCGCGACTGCCACATTGTAACTCTTGAATATTTTCAAAGCAATCCGTGCTATCAAGATATAATCGCAGGTTTTTCCAAGGCAGGAATAAATTTATGCGGATACTGCAACGCCGGAAAAATTTTTACAGCCTACACTATTTTAAAAAATTACTATCGCCCGACTTTGGATCAAATATATTCAGCAATAAAAAATTTGGACTCGTGCTGCACAGATTTTTCAACACTGACAAATGGAATTCTTTATGCAGTAGCCGCAAAACACGCAAGAGAGGAAAAAAGTTCAAATGCAAAAAAGTAAAACTGTATTTATTTCAAAAACTTTATCCGATGTTTTTTATCACATAAAAAGCGTAAACGAAATTCAGCTTCTTGCAGGCTGCACACAGCTAAAAAAAATTCAAGACAAATCCGTTTCGCTTAGAATGATTCCAGAACTGAACATCATAGACAGAAAAGAGCGGCACATAGAATTCGGCAGCGCAGTTTCAATTGCAAATGCGATTCTAGCTGGCGGACAAAAACTTCCGGTAGTTCTTGCAAAAGCTTTAAAATCAATTGGCACAGAGCAAATTAAAAACATTGCGACTTTAGGCGGAAACATTTGTGCAAAAGATTTTAAATATACGCTTTGGGCTCCGATGCTCGCATTGAACGCACGGCTGGAAATAAAAAATCAAAATGAAACTCTTTTTATTCCGTTTAACAAATTCACAGGAATTCCTGAAAAGCACATTTTAACAAAAATAAGAATTCCGCTTGATGAATGGGAAGTTGAAATTTTCAAGAGAGTCGGACCTTCCAACACAATAAACGAACTTTCCGCAAGCTTTGCTTTTCTTGCAGACACACAGCGCGGAATGATTGCAAAAATAAGAATCGCATTTGCAGGAAAAGTATTTTTCTATTCGCCGGAATTTGAAAACAGAATCATTGGAACAAGGCTTCCGCTTTCTGCAAAAACAATCGATGACTTGATTGACAGCGCAAAAAAAATTTTTGTTGAGCAGAATAAAATAACAGATTTAGAACTGATTTTAAAAGCCCAGTTTCTAAATCTGCTCCGAAATTCTTTTGAACAGCTTATGTAAAAATAAAACTGCGCATTTGAAATTCGCTCGTTATTTTATAACGCATTATTTTATAAGCATTGCGTCTCCGTAGCTAAAAAATCGGTATCTATTTTCAACTGCTGTTTTGTATGCATTCAAAATATTTTCGCGTCCAGCAAATGCGCTCACAAGCATAATGAGCGTGCTTTCCGGCGTATGGAAATTTGTAAACATCTGATCCACAACTTTAAATTTATATCCCGGATACATAAAAATACTTGTGCTTCTAGTTCCTCCATGGACAATTCCATTTTCATCCGAAGCGCTTTCCAAAGTTCTTACGCTTGTAGTTCCAACAGCAAGAATCGGCCGGCCTTCTTTTTTTGCTGAATTGATTTTTTCTGCAACATCATAAGGAACGGTATAAAATTCCTCATGCATTTTGTGCTCTTCAATATTATCTGCACGTACAGGAAGAAAAGTTCCAAGTCCCACATGAAGTGTTATCCATTCAAGGTCAACATTTTTTTCCTTGAGTTTTTCCAAAACCGGTTCTGTAAAATGAAGTCCCGCCGTAGGACAAGCCGCGCTTCCTGTTTCTTTTGCGTAAATAGTCTGATAACGCTCGCTGTCTGTATCGTCATCTTCACGCCGGATATAAGGCGGAAGCGGAATGTGTCCGTTTTTTTCAAACCATCTTTCAGTAAGCCTAAACGGAAATTCTATAAATCTAAATTCAGTTCCATCATTTTTTGAATCAGAAACAATAGTGCCTTCGCTTCCATCTGGAAACCTATAGACATTTCCCGGCTTAACTTTTTTTGCGCCTTTGACCATCGTGTTCCATACATTTCCTTCAGGTGAAGCCTGATTTAAAAACATAAATTCTTGCTCGCGGCCCGTGTCTGTTTTTATTCCGTAGCATCGGCTTCGCCGGACTTTGCTATTGTTGAAAACCATCAAAGTGCCTGGCTCAACCAAATCAACTAAATCTTTCATGGCATAATGAAAAACTTTTCCCGTCGATTTATCTAAAAACATAAGCTTGTCATTTCCACGGATTCCAGAAGGTTTCTGTGCAATAAGCTCTTCCGGCAAATCAAAATTAAAGTCACTGGTCTTCATATATTTTTCCTAAAAATAAAAATTGTTTGTTTTAAAAATCAAAAGCTGGATCTGACTTTGCATTTCGTTCAAAAGAAATTCCAAGGTGATTGTAAGCTTTTTCCGTGGCGACTCTTCCGCGCGGAGTTCTTTGCAAAAGCCCGCACTGAATCAAATAAGGCTCGTAATAATCTTCAAGAGTGTCCATCGATTCTCCAATTGAAATAGCGAGGGTTTCCGCGCCAACAGGTCCTCCACCGAATTTTTTTATAATCGCAAGAAGAATTTCCCTGTCATAATTTTCAAGTCCCAAAGAATCAACTCCAAGACGTTCAAGCCCCTTTTTCACAATTGATTTTGTAATAACGCCGCTTTCTTCAACTTGCGCAAAATCTCTCATGCGCCGAAGAATTCTATTTGTAACACGCGGAGTTCCTCTGGAGCATCCTGCCATAAGCAAAGCCGCATCGTCTTCAACTTGAACATTTAAAATTTTTGCAGAACGCCGGATTATCAAAGCTAGCTCTTCTTTCGTGTAAAAACTGAAACGCTGTATAATTCCAAAACGGCTTATAAGAGGACTTGAAACCATGCCGGCTTTTGTTGTCGCGCCTACGAGAGTGAATTTCGGAATTGGAATTCTGACAGTTCTTGCAGCGGCGCCTTGACCGATAACCCAGTCAAGCTCATAGTCTTCCATTGCGATATAAAGCATTTCTTCGATTGCAGGTTTAAGCCTGTGAATTTCATCAATAAAAAAAACAGTACGCGGAGAAACCGTTGAAAGAATTCCAGCAAGATCCTTTGGCTTTTCCAATGCAGGCGCACTTGTAACTTTAAAGTCCGCTCCAAGTTCATTTGCGGTAATTTGCGCCAAAGTAGTTTTGCCAAGCCCAGGCGGTCCAATCAAAAACAAATGATCCAAAGCTTCCTTCCGCTTTCTTGCCGCATCTATAAAAACGCTAAGATTTTCTTTTACAGTTTGCTGCCCAAGAAACTCATCTAAAAGAGCAGGTCTCAAAGAATTTTCCTGAACATCATCTGCGGAAGCAATATCGGCACGCACAATATTAACAGAAGATTCAGCAGATTTTCCCTGAGCAGCCTGAAGCGCAAGCTGCGTGACGATATTCATTTCGTCTTCTTCAGAAGGCTTTTTTATATAAGAACTTCTGGCATTTACACTTTTATTCATCTTGCAAGCTCCAGAATTGATTTTTTAAATACTGAATCTTCCTTTGCATTTTGGCTAAGCAACGAGAATTTTTCATCAGACTGAAGCACTGAAGAAATTTTTGAAACTGCATCTTCTGCCTTTGCCCGGTCATATCCCATGCTCACAAGCGCGTCAATTACGTCGGCATAGACATTATTTTTTCTAACTGCGCTGGACATATTTTCATTTGAAGCAAACGAAAGCTTTCCCTTCAAGCTCAAAATAATTTTTCCGGCAGTTTTCGGTCCGACTCCTGGAACTTTTTTCAGCGCATCAACATCTCCGCTGTCAAGAATTTCAGCAAGAGCCGCAACTGAAATATTGCTCATAATCTTAACTGCGCCTTTCGGTCCGATTCCGTCAACTTTTAAAAGATCAAAAAACAAAGCCCTTTCATTTTCCGTGGCAAATCCAAAAAGCGACATTAGATTTTCAGTGTGCTGCATCCAGACAAAAACGCGTCCCTTGCTTCCAACTGATGGAATTTTTTCAAGCGAAGTGTCTGGAATTGTAACATCCCACTCAATTCCATTCGTTTCTATAAAAAGTTTCTGCGGAAATTTTCCGGTAACAACTCCAGTCAGACTGTTAAACATGGCAAAATTATATATAAATTCCCAAAAAGAAACAATCAAAGAGTTACAGCATAAGAACTTTCATACATTTTTATAAGCGAATCTTTCGTATTGTATTTTTCACCGATGCAAAATTCTTTTGACCAAGTCATATAATAAGCCCAAGGAACGTGCGTTTTTTCCAGAATTGAAACATCTGGAATGTAGCCAACTTCCGCAAGAGCGCAAACTTTATTTTTTGAAGAGCCTTCGCAAAGCTTAAAATATTCAGCTGAATAATCCGTCGGCTCGTATTCAGGGCGGTAAACATCAATTGAAACTACATCAACTTTTCCATCTCCCGGATACGCTTCCTTTACATCGCTGTTCCAGACCCAAAGCAAATTATTCAGTTTATGAAAATTCGTGTAATAGTCAAACATAATTTCATAAAGCTTGCCAGCAACAACAGGACCTTTTGCTCCCCACCAAAACCAGTCGCCGTAGCTTTCATGGAATGGACGCCAAAGCACAGGAATATTTCTGAATTTTTTTAGAATTTCCGCAATTGAATCCATATCGCTAAAGAATTTTTTGCGTTCATCTGTTCCTTCAATAAGAACTTTTTTCGCGTCAAAATCAGTATTCTTTGAATAAAAGCTTTTATCTCTTCCTCCAAGAGGTGAAAACCAATGAAAAGTAAAAGTCAAAATTCCAGAAGTTTCACTAGCCCACTTTAACGCTTGCTCAACTGTATTTTTATTTTCTTCAACTTCGGTAAGGCACTCAGAATCAGACTCAGTGTAATTTATATTTGGAGAACAAGCCAAAAGCTCAAAACCTCTAAGTTTAGGCTCTTTTCCTGTAATAGATTTTATGTAGCTGATTTCTTCCATTGGCACAGTCTGAGTATGCTGGCCAGTTATAATTTTTTTTCCAGAAATTTCATAAAGATACTCAAGAAGTTTTTTTGCAGCCGGAATCGCATTTTTATTTGCAGTTTTAACCATAAAATATTCCTTGTTAATTTTACATAAAAAAAAGGCTGCCCTATATGAAGCCAAAACAACTTCTAGGACAGCCTAACGAATAACCGGAAAAAGACTACCAGTTATCCATCATGTCATCTTCATCTTTATTTTCAAGGTCATAAAGATCTGTTACAGCTCTCATGTCATCAAGATACATATAGAAAGAGCCTCTTGCTTCCATAGGGTTGCAGTCTACGCGGAATCCTACAATGCGAAGACCAGGCTTGTCCCCATGGTATACGCTCTGCTGAACAATTCCATGCTCGCTGTCTGGAGAAGGAGGAATAGCTGTTGTAAGCTTTTTCCATCCGCTGAATTCCAATGAACCCATCCAGATTTCAAAGTTGTTTCCATTGTAGTCCTGTACCAAAAGCCAAAGCTGGTGTCCCATATTGCGTCCGCAAGCCCAAACAGAAACTGTCTTTGTAACGCCTTCAATAGGAATCGGGCGTGCAGCTGTGATATAGAAAGAATTTACACCACGGCGGAAAAATTCAACTTTAACACCAAGAACTTTTGTATCTTCAACCTGCTGATTTCCAGAATCATTCAATTCCTCTTTTGCAGCAGGACTTCCTTCAAACAAACGTCCTGTAATAACACCGTTGTCAGAAGAAATATGAACATTCCAAGAACCTTCTCTTTCGAAGCGGTCTACACTCACCTCACGAAGAGCCTGACGAGCACTGTCGTTTCCGATATTTGATGCGTCTGGCTCAGAAAGGCTGTCTGTCTGAGAAAAAGCAGTCCCAACAAAAACAGCAGCCAACGCTAAAACAGCAAAACTTATTTTCTTCATTTGTATTCCACCTTTATTCTATTATTGAACTGTTGTTTCTTCATTATTAGAAGATGATGTCTCTGACTCGCCGAAATCCGCATCTTTCAAAGCGTATCCATCATATACGTTTGCAAGTGTGTTTGTTGTATATTTCAACTGATCAAAATAAACAACATAGTCATCAACAGCTTCGTTTGCATCTGAGCGGATTCTAAACCCAACAAAACTCATGTTAGGTCTTCCTGAGCGGAATCTTGAATGCTGGCGGATATATCCAGGAATATTTACAACAACATTTCTCCAGCCATTGAACATAAGGTTTCCAGCTTTAAGAGCATGAACGCGGCCGTCCGCATCACGGATAAGAAGCTCAAGCCTGTAATTGTAGTTTGCGCCCCAAACCCAAAAGTCAACCTGAGTAACAGTTCCTACAAAAGGAATTTCATAGGCTGCGTCATCTTTAGAAGGATAAACTTCAAACCAGTTATCGCCTTTGCGGTCATATTTTGCCTTTACACCCAATACCATCGCAGCAGGATCTGAATCTTTGTGGTAAGGAATCAAAGAATTTGGAATTCCCTCAAATTTTTTCAAAATTGGATAGCCTTCAGCAATGAAACGGCTAGACTGAACAGCCCAAGACCATTCCATATCTGTATCGAAGTTGTCGATAACAATTGTTTCAACAGCCTTAGAGCTTGGCTGAGCTACTGCCGGCACGCAGAATGCAAGTCCAAGAATCAGGCTACCTAAAATGACTACGCCCTTTTTCATTAAAAATCTCCTTGAGTACGATTGTTTTTCATGTATCGCCAAGTTTTTATTTTATTTAACTGATTAAAAAAAAATCAACTAAATTTTCAATGTTTATTATATTTACACAATCATTTTTTGTCAAATGATTTATAAAGTATTTTGCAATTCACTCTATCAGTTAGTAATTGCTCAATAAGTTTTACAAATTTATGCAATAAAAGAAAATCGATTTTTATAAAAACTCGAAACTGAGTCTTTTATTTTTTATGCTGAAACTCTGTAATCTTGTTTCAGTCTTGAATTTTGCATTTAAATGTTTTATTCTATTATTAAAAGTCCGAACATTCCGGATACAAGGAGCTAATATGTACAGTTACAAAGATCTTGGACTTGTAAACACAAAAGATATGTTTGCAAAGGCAATGAAAGGCAAATATGCGATTCCAGCATACAACTTCAACAACATGGAACAGATGCAGGCAATTATTCAGGCTTGCGTTGAAACAAAATCGCCTGTAATCCTCCAGGTTTCAAAGGGCGCAAGAGCTTATGCAGACAAGTACATTCTGCGCAACATGGCCCGCGGAGCTGTTGAATACGCACATGAGCTTGGATGCGACATTCCAATCGTTCTTCACCTTGACCACGGTCCTAACTTTGAAGTTGCAAAAGACTGCATTGACAACGGATTTTCATCTGTAATGATTGACGGATCTTCACTTCCTTATGAAGAAAACATCGCTGTTACAAAGAAAGTTGTTGAATACGCCCACTCACAGAAAGACTACGTTACTGTAGAAGCAGAGCTTGGCGTTCTTGCTGGTGTTGAAGATGAAGTTGCTTCAGCAGAAAGCCACTATACAAAACCAGAAGAAGTTGTTGACTTCACAAGCAAAACAGGATGCGACTCTCTCGCAATCTCAATCGGAACTTCTCACGGAAGATGCAAATTCACACCGGAACAGTGCACACGCAGCCCAGACGGAGTTCTTATTCCACCGCCACTCGCATTCGACGTTCTTGAAGCAATTGAAAAGCAGCTTCCAGGATTCCCAATCGTACTCCATGGATCATCTTCTGTTCCAATGGAATATGTAAGAATCATTGAACAATACGGCGGAAAAATTCCTGATTCAGTTGGAATTCCAGAAGAGCAGCTCCGCAAGGCTTCAAAGTCAGCAGTTTGCAAAATCAACATCGACTCGGACGGACGCCTCGCAATGACTGCCGCAATCCGCAAATTCTTTGCAGAGCACCCGGACAAATTCGACCCGCGCGAATACCTCGGACCCGCACGCGAAGAACTCAAGAAAATGTATATGCACAAAAACATTGACGTCCTTGGTTCAGCAGGACACGCATTAGACTAGTCCAGTAAAGAAATAAAATTCTTTATCCATCACACGGAGAAATTTCATTTTATATGAAGTTCCTCCGTTTTTTTTTGCACAAAATTTTTCACGCTGATAAAACTGTTGAAAAAAAAGTTTTTTGCCGCTAAACTAAGCAGATATGTACTCATTTTTAATTTTATCGATTCCAGCGACAGTTATTTTTTATTGCTGCATTCACACTGAATACAGTTTCAAAAGTTTCTTTGCTCCAATTGCAATCGGACTTACAGCAGGAATTATCTCTGCAATCTTCAAGGAATATTTTATTTTTTCAGCATACGTAGCCACATCAGGATTTTTTGAGCATTTTCTGCACATACTGAAAACAACGCTTTTGCCACCAGTAATTTTATTCACGCTTTGGGATTTATTTTCAAAAGACGAAACAAGTTACAAATCCACAGCCACATTCCCGCTGCTAGCTTCATTTTATGCAATTTTTCTTCCATATATATCGATTTCAAGTCCTGAAAAACATACTTTTTTCTCTTTATTTGAAAATCCAATTCTTTTTATTTGCACAACATTTTTGGCGCAGGCTTTATATTTAAAAATAAAAATCAGCATAGAATCAAAACAAAAAAATAAAACCGCAATTTTGGCAATTGCATTTATCGTAATTTCATCTGTATTGCCGGCAATTCAAGCCTTGTGGTACTTTAAAATATTCGGATTTGCACATATCGTGTTTTCAGTTATTTTCGCTGCGACAACATTTATTTTCTATAAAATTGCATTCAGAAAAGAAAATTCACTAGACATAGTTCTATAGTTTCTGATAAAATATTTGCTATGCTATACGAGTATTTTATACTCTAGGAGGATAATTGGCAGACAATAAAGGCATGCGCGTAAATGAACAGATACGCGTAAGGGAGATCAGACTCATTGATGATGAAGGTGAACAGCAGGGAATTGTCCCTACAATTGAAGCCCTCAGAATGGCAAAGGATCGAGACCTCGACCTTGTAGAAGTTTCGCCAAATGCAAATCCGCCAGTTTGTAAAATACTGGATTTCGGAAAGTACAAGTTCGAACAGGAGAAAAAGCTTCGTGACTCCAAAAAGAACCAAAAAGTACTCAAGCTCAAGGAGATTCGTATGCAGCCTAAAATCGGTGCAGGCGACCTTGATACGAAAGCAAAGCATGTTCAGGAATTCCTAAACGAGGGCGACAAAGTGAAAGTTACAATCCGTTTCCGCGGACGTGAGCTTGCACACACAGAACTCGGGTACGATGTACTGAAAGAAGTTGAAAAAAGACTTGTTGAAGGTTCTTATGCAATCGAAAAGCCAGCCGCAATGGAAGGCAGATTCATGTCTATGACCTTGAACTCAAAAGTCAAAAAGCAGGGGTAAAACTATGCCTAAGATGAAAACAAAGAAATCCGCATCAAAGCGTTTTTCTTTAACTGGTACCGGAAAAGTTAAGTACAAGAAAATGAATCTTCGTCATATTTTGACAAAGAGATCACCAAAAAGAAAGATGCACTTGCGCCATGCAGGAATTCTTTCAGAAGATTCAGCAGCAAGAATCCGCAAACAGCAGCTTCCATACGGCTGATTTTAGGAGTAAAAGATGTCTAGAGCGATAGATGGAACAAAACGCAAAAACCGCCGTGTAAAACTCTTGAAGCTTGCAAAAGGCTTTAAAGGCGACAGAAAATCAAATTACAAAGCTGCAAAAGACGCTGTTGTAAAAGCACTTGACCATTCTTATGTTGGACGCAAACTAAAAAAACGCGACTACAGAAGCCTTTGGATTGCCCGTATCAATGCGGCAGTTCGTGCTGAAGGAATGTCATACAGCCGCTTTATTGACGGTCTTGTAAAAGCTGGTGTTACACTCAACCGCAAAGCATTGAGCAATATGGCTATCGAAGATCCAGTTGCATTCAAGGCTGTTGTTGAAGTTGCAAAAAACGCAGTAAAGGCATAAAAAATGATTACACTCGATCAAGTTTTGTTGTTGCAGGAAAAAGTAGAAGCCGCTGTTGAAAAAATCAGTTCACTGACTGATAAAGTTTCGCAGCTTGAATCTGAAAACGATGCTTTGCGTAGTAAATGCGCCGAGCTTACAAAAGCGTTTTCTGAAAAAACGGAGCTGGTTTCTACAATTGAATCAACACAGGCAAAGATCGAGGAAAGTATTTTGAAAACATTAAACCGTCTTGACTCTGTTGAGGATGCGATTCTTAGCGGTCAAGGCGGACAAACTGGCAGTGAAACTTCTTCAGAACCACAGCCAGTTCAAAACGAGATTCCGCAGGAAGAAAATACAAATTCTGAACAGCAGACATCAGAGCAAACAGTTGTTTCAGAACCACAAATTTTCCAGCAGGAAGAACCAAAACAAGAGCAAGAAAATCCGGCTGAGCCGCAGACAGATTTAAACGGACAGTTTGATATTTTCTAATACGCAGGAGAAAAACTGCATTGGGAAAACTTCAAATTGAATTGCTCGGAGCATCATTTTCAGCACAGGCTTCAGAAGACGATGCTTATCTTGCAAAACTTTTATCTTATTACAAAGAAATCACTGAATCCATAAAAAATTCTTCTGGCGTAAAAGATCCATTAAAGATAAGCATTTTATCTGGAATCGCGCTCGTAGATGAGCTTTACAAGGAAAAACAAAAATCTATTTCACTTTCAAAAGCAGTTCCAACCGAAGATGATGAAAAAGCAGAAAGAATTGCGCAGAATATAATAGAAAAAATCAGCGGAGCATTGGAATGATTTTTGTTGATGCAGATTCGTGCGAAAAGAATGCAAGAGAATTTATTTTAAATTCGGCTGTGAAAAAAAATATAAAAGTAACATTTACCGCAAACAAAAATATCCCGTTTTCATTTAACAATCCGCTTTTTAAAATGGAAATATGCTCTAAAGAAAAAAATTCCGCAGATGATTTTATAGTGGAAAATTCCAAGCCGGGCGACATAGTTGTAACAAGAGACTTGATTTTAGCGCAAAGAATTTTTAATAAAAAAATATCAGTTATGAATGACAAGGGAACTGTTTTCAATAAAGAAAATCTTGAATATCTTATAGAAGAACGCCAGCTAAGCATTCAAATGAAAAGCCTTGGAGTTTCGACTGGCGGAAAATGGAAAAACTACAGCGGAAAAGACTTTGAGAAATTCAAAAGCGCCTTCTCTGCCCTACTAGAAAATTCATTCAGCTGATTGCGCTATTAATATCTTCCAAACGGTCTTTTATCTGCATAAAGGCGTCGACAAGTTCCGGGTCAAACTGATGGCCGCGCTGCTCCAGAATTTCATTGAATGTATCTTCAACATTCCATTCAGCCTTGTAGCATCTTTTATGCCGAAGCGCATCATAAACATCCGCAAGCGAAACAATTCTCGCCGCCAATGGAATTTTATCTTCTTTTAAAGCCTGTTCAATTTCATGCGGCATTTTTGTTGCAGGAATATAATCCATGTAGTCAAAATTTCCAGGATAGCCTTTGTTTCCTCCGTCCCAGCGGTCATGGTGATGAAGGCAAACATCTCGCGCCATTATATCCAAATCGTTTTCAACTGGAGTAAAAATCTGCGCACCAACACAAGTGTGTCCTTTCATAATATCGCGCTCATCTTCATCAAGAATTCCCTGCTTCTTTAAAATTTCATCTGGAATCGCAACTTTTCCTACATCATGGCAACGAGCGGCAAGACGAAGATTATCACGGAATTTGTTTCGTTCCTTCTCTGGAATTTTTTTATTCGAAGCATAGCGGTCATATATTTCAAGAGAAAAACGGGAAACTCTTTCAACGTGCGCGCCTGTTTCTTTTGGATCACGGAAGCCAGCAGTTTTTACAAGGCGGTCAACATTAAGTCTTGTAAGATAAGCATATTCATAAATCGAACCGACTTTCGCAGCAAACTGGGAAATGTAAAATTCAGAATCCTTGTCAAAAGGAATAACATTTCCGTCTTCATCCTTGGCATTTATAATCTGAAGAATTCCAAGAACTTTTCCGTTTGTCATTATCAGCGGAATTGTAAGCATTGACTTTGTGTGATAGCCAGTTTTTTCATCATTCGCCGAATTAAATTCAAAAAGCCTGACTTCTTTTTTTTCTTCATCAACAAAATCAGGCAAGTTATAGACATCTGGAATATTTACAAGTTTTTTGGAAAGAACGCAGTAGCCGGAAATTGACTGATTTGTAGGAACAAGATAAAAAGATGTGTACGAAAGTTTTTCTCCAGGAGCAAGCCTGTTTTGCATTGTGTCATTCTGGCTGTAACGAATCCAAAGCTTGTTTTCCTTGCTGTCGTACTCATAAATTGAACCAGCATCGGCATTGACAATTTTACGCGCGCCAGTCAAAATATTTTCCAAAAGAATATCAACGTCTCTGATTTCTTTAAGCTGCTCTTCTATTTCCGTTATAAGACTCTGTTTCCTTTCGTGCTTAGACATAATCCAACGTCCTTTACTTTTTTCAATTTCTAAAATTATAAATCAATTCAAAACAAAATTCAATTAATTCAAGCGTCTTGGCAAAAATTAATGAACTACGATTTTTTTATCAAGGAAAAGTAAAGAGGACCTGCGCCAAAAGATTTATCTGGCAAAATGTGAAATCCAAATTCTGTTTTTTCTGCAAATGAAAAATAATCTTCAAGAGAAAAATTTTGCGGACACAAAATATCAGCTTTTATAGACTTTCTATTTAAATCAAAAATTTCTTTCATAAAATCTTTTGAAGCAATATTCGCATCTGAAAATTTTTTCAGCAACTTTGAAACAACTCCGTCATTTTCCTGCGGACACAAAGCGCAAGTCGCATACAAGAGAAAACCGCTTTTTTTCAGCAATCTGTACGCGCAAGAAAGAAGCGCCCACTGCTCCATTGAAACAGTTTTTATTCGTGAAGGAGTCCATTGCTCAAGATATTTTTTATCATTCAAAACATGACGTTCGCTCGAACACGGCGCATCCAAAAGAATGCTTTCATAACATTCAGATTCACGCCTGCACCAAGAAGCTCCGTCACTTAAACTGACTTTTACATTGCAAGAAATTTCAGGCGGAAGTGAAGATTCTACAACTTTTAAAAGACGGGCTTTTCTTGAAGGAGAGCGTTCATTTGAAAAAAGCAGAGCATCGTCATTTTTGTTTCCTGCCAGAACTAAAGTTTTTCCACCTGGTGCTGCGCACAAGTCAAGAATTTTTTTAGAATCTTTTATGGGCAGACAAAGAGCAGCAACAATGCTTGCAGGATCTAAAAAATAACTTTCACAATTTTTATAGGACAATTTTGTGTGCAAAGTTTCATGCGCAAGAGCAGTCTTTAACATATCCCAACGTTCGGTAAAAATATCAGAATAGAAATGCTCAAATGCTTCTTGTCCAAAAACTTTTTGTGTTTTAGTTTTCTTCAATTTTTATAATCCCCTTTTTTAATTTAAAGTCCAATACTTTTTTTTCAGCTTCGTAAAGACGATTTTTAAAAATTTCATCATTTTCAGTAAGCTTTAAAAGCGACTGCGCAACTGAAAGAAATTTTTTTCCGCTAAGCATAATCACGTCAACTCCAGAAATTATAACATTTGCGGCAACTTGCTCTGGAGGCAAATCAGAAAGCGCTCCCATAAAAATATCATCGCTCAGTACAAGACCTTCAAAGCCAAGTCGCGACTGGAGAATTTCTTTTATCCAAAAACTGCTCATGCAAGCAGGATTTTCATCAAGGGAATTTATTTTTGCATGGCTCACCAAAACACAAGACGGATTCGATTTTAAAATCAATGCAAATGGAAAAATAAAATTCTTGAAAACTTCATAAGACGAAAGCATTATTTCTACAGAACCAGTATGAGGATCTGAATTTGCATTTCCCGGAAAATGTTTTGCAACAGAAGCAATTCCGTTTTCTTCGTAAGCAGTTACGCAAACCATGCTGTATGCAACTGACTTTGGAACACTGCCAAAAGTTCTTGTTCCTAAAAATAATTTGTTTGATTCAATTTCAGGTTCAGCAACAGGCGCAAGATTCATCGTGATTCCAAGTTTTTTCATCTGCATAGCTTGATTTGAATAAATAGATTTCGCTTCCCGCAATGTATAATTTTCGCTGATTTTTTTTTCCGATGGAAGACGCGAAGTAATTTTTTTTAACCGGTTAACTTCTCCGCCCTCCTGGTCAACTGAAATAAACGGAAGCGGACTTTTGTTTTTTTTATAAAAAGAATTTATTGAAGAAATAAACTTTTTCAGCTGCTCTTCAGAATTTCCAATATTATAAGAAAACAAAATAATTCCGCCGGGAACAACGGCAGTTCCATCTTCAAGAAATTCCACTGGATGAAAATTTTCATTGCCTTCAACATTGACAAGAAAAATCTGCGAAATTTTTTCTATTTCAGAAAGGCTGTCAAAAAGTTTTTCAGCAGAAGTTTTTGAATATAAAGGGAAAAAAATAAACAGCAATGCAAGAAATTTCAGCGCAACTTTTTTCATGGCAGAAATTATAATTTAGCTTTTTATTTAAGTCTATCGTTTCATCTTGGAGTTGTAAAAAAAAACTGCTACAATCAGAATATGAAAAAAATAATAATTGTAACAGGAGCTTCAAGCGGAATGGGATTCTGGTTTGCAAAACTGCTTGCCCGCGAAAGCTCGGAGTTTAATAAATTTTCTAGCGACGAACTTTGGATTATAGCAAGAAGAAAAGAGCGGCTCGAAGAATTAAAAGCGCAAATTGAAGAAGAAGCATTTCAAAAAAAAATAAAATTTCCAGAAGTAAAAATTTTCCCAATTGACATTTCAGGAATTCAAGGAGCTTTAAAAATCAAAGAACTTTTAGAAAATGAAAAAACAAAAGGCGATTTTAAAATAAACGTTCTTGTAAACAACGCAGGCTTTGGAACTTACGGAGAATTTGCGCAAACTGACACAATGCGCGAAATGGAAATGATTGATCTTGACTGCACTTCCCTGACTGGAATAACAGGATTCGCGCTTCCCTTTATGCAAAATGGTTCGCGAATTATAAATGTTGCAAGCCTTGCATCTTTTTTGCCGCTCGGAAACTTTGCAGTTTATGGAGCTTGCAAAAGCTACGTGCTAAGTTTTTCTGTTGCGCTTGCAGCTGAACTCAAGCACAAAGGAATAAAAGTTACCGCATTGTGTCCAGGTCCTGTAAGCACAGAATTTGCGGACGTTGCTTCAAGAGGCGCAAGAAAAAAAGTTCGGCATGGACTTTCACCTGAAAAAACTGTACTGGACGCGATAAAATGTTCACGCAAAGGAAAACTTTATTCCATGAAATTTTTCAAATGGAAATTCAAGGCAGCGGCAAGTAGATTTGTAGGACGATATTTTGGCGCCTGGGCAACTTACAAATTCTGCAAAAGACCTAGCAATTGAATTTTAAATCGCAAAATGTTATTCTAAAAAAAGGACGCCGGTTGTGTTCAGCAGATGCTGTCTGTGCACTCTAAAGAAAATCGTCCAAAAGCAAAATATTTTTGGAGGACGATTATGCACTCAACATTCAGCAAAAGCGCGCTTTTCACAGATTTCTATGAACTTACAATGGCGCAGGGATATTGGAAACAGAACATGAACCATCAGGTTGTGTTCGATATGTTCTTTAGAAGACAGCCTTTTAACGGCGGATTCAGTGTTTTTGCAGGAATCGAGCCGCTTTTGGATTCCCTTGAAGATTTTTCTTTTGACGAAGATGAAATCTGCTATTTAAGAGACCAAGGCATTTTTGAAGAAGGCTTCCTTGAATATCTAAAAGACTTTAAATTTTCCGGCGACCTATATTCATTTGAAGAAGGCTCTGTTATTTTTCCGCAGGAACCGCTTGTAAGAATCCACGCAAATTTAATTGAAGCCCAGATAATAGAAGGACTTGTCTTGAATCTTTGCAACTTCCAAAGCCTGATTGCAACAAAAACCGCAAGAGTCTGGCTTTCAAGCAAAAAAGGAAATGTAATGGAATTCGGTCTTAGAAGAGCACAAGGTCCAGACGGCGGAATGAGCGCAACAAGAGCTTCATACATCGGAGGAGCCGCAGGAACAAGCAACACTCTTGCAGGAAAAATATACGGAATTCCTGTAATGGGTACAATGGCGCATTCCTGGGTAATGTCGTTTCCAAGCGAACTTGAAGCATTTGAGGCTTATGCAAAACTTTATCCAAACAAGACAATTTTCCTAATTGACACTTACGACACTTTAAAGAGCGGAATCAAAAACGCAATAAAGGCAGGAGCAAAGCTTGTTGAGCAAGGCTACAACTTTGGCGTGCGTCTTGACTCCGGAGACATTTCATATTTAACAGCTGAAGTAAGAAAGGAACTTGACAAGGCTGGATTTCCGCAGGCATTCATTTGTGTTTCCAATGATTTAACAGAAGAAATAATTGAAACCCTCGTTCAGCAAAATGCGCCGATTGCAAGCTGGGGCGTTGGAACACACATGGTAACAGGTGGAACAGAATCCAGCTTTACAGGAGTTTACAAGCTTGCCGCAAAGAAAAACGGAGACGACTTTGTTCCTACAATGAAATTCAGCGACAATCCTTCAAAGAATACAAATCCAGGAATAAAAAATGTGTTCAGGCTTTATGACGAAAAAGGAATGGCGCGCGCAGACATTTTGGCGCTTGACGGGGAAACTTTAGAAGCCGGAAAAGAATACCGCTATTTTCATCCGATGGTTGACTACAGGCAGTTTTCGTTTACAGCATCAAATATAAAACCAATGTTAAAAAAACGGCTTGAAAACGGCAAAAGAACAGAGCCACGTCTTTCTGATTCTGAGCAGCTGAAAATAAGCAGACGGAGAATGATGGAAGAAATTGAAACGCTAGATCCTTCGTTCAAGAGAATTTTGAATCCGCATATTTACAAAGTTTCCATGACAGAAAAACTAAAGGATTTAAAGCTTGCTTTTATAAAAGCCAATATCCGCTGATTTTTTTCTTGTTGTTTAACGACTTCACTTTTTCCGCAGGCAGAGTAATTCTCATTGAATAATGGCCTTTGTATTCTCTGTTTATGCGGATTTTTACGGACTTTTCATTTCGGCAGGCTTTGCGCAGCTCACAAATGTACGAAAATAAAACTGCTCGCTTTTCTGGAATATAGCTTCCAAACAAAAGCGATATAAGTTCCTTTTCCGAAACTTCTTTTTCAAGCCGCTCATGCAAATACTTAAAAACCTTGAATCTTGACGGCGGAATTTTATGGACAGCCTGAAATTTTTCCAAATCAAGCTGCAAAAGTTTTTCTTCTTCTGTTAAAAAAGTTTCAGGGCGGTTTATTACATTTATATATTTATTGAACCGTTCGCTTTTCAAAAACACTTCAATTAAAAAAAATGTATCTTCAAGTTTGTCTATGCGCTCAGGAGAAATCCGCGGAACAAGATAAGTTTTATTTTTTGAAATCCAAAATGCGGTCATCTTGTCAAGTTCAGGAAAAGGATCATTGAAAACAACAACTGGCGCAGGATTCGGCATCATGGACATTTCAATATAAGGATTAAAAACATCACTTTGAAACGTGCGGACATCAATCAAAACATAGTCAAGCGCGCCCGGCTCAACAAGTTTCAGTGCCACATAAAATTCATGCGGCTTTAAGAAAATTTTTACATCGCTGCCAAAAGTTTCTATGCGAAGCGCAAGATATTTGCAAACTTTTAAAAGATCTGGCTTTATAAGCAGATAAACCTTTCCCATGAGCCCTCCCCTAAGTAATTAAAAAATACGAAACTTGAACAAGTAAAATTCTTGCCGCGCAATTTTTCCAGCTATCATTTTTTCCTCATATTTCCAGTTATAAAAAGCTCATCTTGATACCAGTCAATAAGCAGGCTGAAATACTCATCATAATAACCATCATGAATCATAAGGAATTTATAAACGTTTCCTGTTTTTAGTTTAGAAAAATCAACTTTAGAAGCATCAACCCATTTTGAGCCGACTTGAATTCTAAACTGGGAGCTTTTAGTTAAATCCTTTCCAGTTTCGCAGTCCATGGCAGAAAAGTGAACTGTAATATTCCGGCTCGCATTTTTTAGGAAGTCAAGATTCATTAGGACTTTTTCTTTTCCAACAGAAATGCTTTTCCACCAGACGTAAGGTCCTTCGGCAATTTTTATTCTGTATTCTCCCGGACGAAGAAAAACATCCTTTGTTACATACTCAAGATTTTTCCCTTTAGAAGAATTCTTTGCAACTGAAAAAATTCTCCGTGTGTTTGGAACTTCTGGGATTCCGTCGTTATCATTCACAAAGAAAAATGCGCGCGCAGGAAGGTCGGCATTCACACTGGCAGTCGAAGGCATAAGCATAGACAAAGAAACCGGAGTAAACCAATTTCTAAGAACAGTTCTATGAATCACTCCAGAGTTCCAAGCCTGGCAAAAAAGAAAAGCTGCTGCACAAGATGCAAAAGCTCCAAGCGCAATCCGTTTGGCTTTATAATTTTTAGGAACATAAGAAGGAAATTTTATTGTCTTAGGAGAAATTATAGCCTGTGCAAGCGAAACTCTTATTGCGTGCGTATCATAATTTTTTAAGTAACGTCTTATTTTTGCAATTACAGGCTCCAAGCTTTTGTATCTTTTTTCAGGCTCAGGCTTCATCATTTTTCTAATAAGAGTTTTTACAACAGGCGGAAGATTTTTTACGATTTTCTGCGGCGGAATATATTTTCCTTTTTTTATTTTCGAAATTGTTTCTGGAGCCATATCTCCCGCATAAGGCTTAGAACCTGTAACCATTTCATAAAGCATTACGCCCATCGAATAAATGTCAGCACGGACATCCACAGAACTTGAATCCATGAGCTGCTCTGGAGACATATAGGCAGGAGTTCCAAGAGTAGAACCGGCTTGCGTTATAGAACTGCTTTTTGTAGAAACTACAGTTTTATCAGAATCCACAGTTTTCTTTTGCTCTTCAAACTCGTCTTTTTCATCGCTGGCAATTCCAAAGTCAGCAAGCTTTACTTCAGCCCTTTTTGAAATAAGAATATTTCCAGGCTTTATGTCGCGGTGAACAATGTCCTTTGAATGCGCATTTTTAAGCCCAAGGCAAGCGTCAAGAAAAATCAAAAGAGCAAGTTCTGGCGGAAGAGAAACCTGCTTTTCAATAAGCTTGTCCAAAGACATTCCGTCAACAAATTCAAGCACAATATAGTTTGCTCTGCCTTCAGTAAAATAATCAAACATCCGCACAACATAAGGACTGGACAGCTCACTTAAAATTCGCGCTTCCCTTTTAAATCTTTCGCGGATTGCAGCCCCGCCGCTTTTTAAAATAAGTTTTTTTATAACGACTTTCCGCTTTAATTCAGGGTGAGTCGCAAGATATACGGCTCCCATTCCGCCAGTCGCAATTTTTGTGCAGTTTTTGTATTTTCCAATTGTTTCACTTTCCATTGAATTCTCCTATAAAAAGCCAGCAAGGAAATATCAATTTCCGAATTGATTTTGTTATAAAACACTTTTTATGTCTGTTTCAGGATTGAATTTTTTTCCGGGAACAACAAGAGCAACATTCATTTCATTTGGATTATGAAGCTGCAGATAAGTTCCGTCTTGGCGCAATAAATATTTTCCGTCTTTTACAGGACGATGGCCGCCAAACCATAAAACGCCGCTTCTTTTTGCAGAAGGATTTAAGTTTTTAAAAAGTTTTTTTACACTTCCCTTTTCAGCTGTGTCATTCGCAGTCCAAGTCAGCCCTAAAACAACATCGTCATTTTTATGATAGTCAACTATCTGTTTTCTTGAAAAACAGCAGGCAGGCTCGGCATGGCTCACGGCAAAATCATAGAACACAGCGCAAATTGGCAAAGCTTTTTCCCACAGGCTTATCAAATGAAGAATCACATCGCCGTAAACTTGCCGGATAAAATCACAGCACATGCTTCCTTCCTGCACAAATTTTCTAAAAGCAAGATTTCCGTGGCGGCTTTCGTTTAAAATGTTCTCATGGTTTCCCTTTAAAAAGTGAAAATTTTCAGTAAAATTATTTTTAAGCTCCATGATAATCATAAGAGTTGAAATATTTTCTTTCATTTCTTCCTGCATAGGCTGACCGGCATAAACGTCCATTGACCAGTCTTTGTAAGCCGCAATCCACCTGTCATAACCACGGCTTTCCGAATGAAACGCATCGCCAACGCAAACAACAAAAATTTTTTTCTCATTCAAAAGCGACAAAACGGATTCATCTTCAATTTTAAAATCAAGGAGCTTTAAAAGAAAATCTGCACGTGCATGAATATCAGGAACTATTATAGAAGGAATTTTTTCAGATGAAAAATCAAGAAGTCCGCCCGGCTTGCAATCTGAACCTGCAGGCCTGTAAGACGGATTTTCATTTTCAAGAGTAGACAAAGATTTATCCAAAAAGAGCTGAAATTCATATTCTTCTGGAAAAGAATTTGAGTCGTTTATTTCATGCAGATGATTTCTAAAACAATCCAGCTCTTCTTTTGAAAACATTCTAGCCCATTATAAGATTTGAAGAGCCAATTGTAAGCTTGTCTCCAGCATTAAGCTTAACGTATTTATCCGGCGGAATTCTGCGGCCGTTTAAAAATGTTCCGTTTGTGCTTCCTTCATCTTTTAAAAAATAAGCATCGCGGATTTTTTGAATAATGCAGTGATGACGGCTTGCCAGCTTTGAGTCAATCACAATATCATTATCTGCTTCGCGCCCCATTGTGATTTTTGCGGCAATCTGAATTTTTTTCTTATTGAAAACAAGATACGAAACCTGCTGAGATTCCGCAATTTTGTCCAAATGCTGCCCCAAAGGACTTGAATTTATAATAGTTGTATCAGCCATGAAATATATTATAAAGCAGTTTTTCAAATTTTCAAGTTTTATTTCAAATTATATGTAAAAAAATTTTTCGCTGCAAAACGAAAACGCTATTGACACACACAAGATTTTAATGCTATATTCAATAGCACATGGGGTGTTAGCGAAGCTGGTTATCGCGCTGGCCTGTCACGCCGGAGACCACGGGTTCGAGTCCCGTACATCCCGTTGTACCGTTCTTTATGAGCGGTATTTTTTTTATTCGGGCAATAGCGCAGCTGGTAGCGCGCTAGCTTCGGGAGTTAGAGGTCCCGGGTTCGAATCCCGGTTGCCCGACACTTTTTCTTATTAAAACAAAATCAAATAGAAAGAATTTCTGAGCAGAAAAAATTCCATATCGCAGATAATACAGTCATGAAAATTACCAATGCTTTTGCCTCAAACGGAATCTTTCTTGACAGAATCTAAACAGAAGAATTTTTACCAGGCATAAAAGACGCTGTTTTCTATGAAGTCACACTTACAGCAATTTCTGAATTTGAAGAAGTGTTTCTAGTTGCAGGAAACACAAAGTATTTTCCATTAAAACCTTGCATTGCAACACCTAGCGAAATGATTGAAGTTCTAGGGAGGTATAGAATATTGTAAATATTTTTTACCTCGGCAAGTTGTACTTAATTTTTAGAGTTGAACTTTGCCAAGATTTTGTATGATATAAAACTTCATCTGTTTCTTCTCTGAAATTATCCATCATTACTTTACAACACATTGGAATACAATGCTTGTAAGCAGGTTTTATTTCCATTTGTTCAAAAAAATCTTTTGATGTAAGAACTAATTCAGTTTTACCAGCCTGTATAGCTTTATTAAATATTCTTTTTAATTCATCTTCTACTTGTTCGAAAGTCATAAATTCTCCTATTTTAAAAAGTCATCTACCACCACCAAAGGTGGTGGCTTGAAATGTGAACCGCTCAAAGCGGTTAGTTTCTATCCCAGTTCCGAGAACAATCCCAAATCCTGATCCGTTTTCCTGTCCTCAGATTCCTGATTCCGTATCACTTCCTCATTCATTCCGACTGTTGACACAAAATATCCCCTCGCCCCATATATGCTGACCGCTGAAATATTTTTCTCTTCCTTCATATTTTCTCGCCACATAAACCGCGTTTTTTCCTTTTATATATCCCACTACCTGCAATCCCATGTCGTATGGTTTAGACTTCCGTAGTCGGGCATATTTTTCTCCAGTGTGTTGCTTTGAGCGGTTCACACTGCGATTATATGTCCCTTCTCTTTTATTTACATTCCCGGAACTGTCAAACTTCGCCAGACCGCCAGCTACAGCTGGCGGATTTCCTTTATATTAAATTTCATTCTGAAATCATTTTATAAAAATCTTCTGATAAATATTCTCTCCTTTTTTCTATAGAAAATTTTTCTGGTTCTTTTTCATATCTTTCCACAAATTTTCTAACACTTTTAAACTCTGATTTTTTATAAAACTCAAACTTATTTTTTAATGGTAAAATACCGCATTTTTCATTCAATTTATGTTCCAATGGCAAAAGATTTCCAATATTTGCATTTTCCTCACATTCAGCATCTGGCAAAATATGCTCTATTGTAAATAAGCTAAGCCCTTTGTCCAGACATTTTGTCTGAAAAATAACGAATTTTATGC
>JAUNWH010000062.1 GCA_030540405.1 Spirochaetales bacterium | reverse complement strand
CTGCATAAAATTCGTTATTTTTCAGACAAAATGTCTGGACAAAGGGCTTAGCTTACTATTAATTCGTAGTCATTTTGTGTTTTATTGCAGTAATATTGGTATGCATCTTTATATTTTGATTTTAGTCCACAATTTAAATCGAAGCCATTTCCAATTAAAAAAACTAAATTACTCATAAATTGTTCCTATTAAATAGAAAATTTAATTTAACTTATTTTTTATACAAAAATGTAGTTACATTTTCAATACCATAGAATAAAGAGTTTTTATATATCTTTAATGTCATTTATAAGTTCTTTTCAATTAAAGTTTATGTATGTATAATCTCTATCATGCTTTCACTAATTTTTCTTATTTTGTCCGTTTTGTCCGGCACTTATTTTGTTTTAATTAATCTTGCTTCTCCGGGAACTGTATTGGGGACGCTTTTTGGTTTTTCTGCGGTTTGGTTTTGGATTGCCGTTTTCTTTGCGCTTCTTTTTATGCTTGAAAAACAGAATATCCTAAAAACAATTTGCGGCAGAATTTCAAAGCGTATAAAAATAGTTTTGATTTTTTTATTTTGTGCGGGAGTTCTTATTTCCGGCTTGAATCTGTTTTTTATCTGCAATCCAAGGCTTTCTGACGGAAAAGAAAATGTGCGCTACGTGATTGTTCTTGGCGGCGGAATCACAAAAGATGCCAAGCTTACAGATTCTGTGCAGAACCGTGTGCGTGTTGCTTCCAAATATTTAAAATCCCATCCGGCATCTCTTGCGGTTGTTACAGGCGGAAAAGGAAAATTTTCTCCTTGCCCGGAATCTGATGTTTTAAAACCTGCGCTAGCTTCTTATGGAATTGACGAAAAACGGATTCTTGCGGAAAACAAAGCGAAAGACACAATTCAAAATTTTATGTTCAGCGCAGAGCTTTTTGCAGAGCATGACGGAATCAGCGTGGAAGAAGTTCTTGCTTCTCCTGTTGCAGTTGTAACAAGTGACTTTCATATTGCGCGTGCTGAACGTCTTGCTTCACGAATGGGATTTTCAGATGTGTATGGAGTCGCATCAAAAATTCCGCCGCTTTTTGTCTTGAACAGCTACTGCCGTGAAATCTGCTGCTACGTAAAACTGAACTTAAGAATTTTGCTCACAGGAAAACCAAAACATCTGTAGAAAATTTGTGCGCTGTGATATTATTGAATAAGATTTATTCTTGGTTTTTTGCTGGAGAAATTGATTATGAATAACTTTTGGGAAAAGATAAAACTGTTTTTCATTGATGCAAAAAATAAAATCGTTTCTTTTTTTGAAAAATTGAATAATTCTTTCTGCGGATTTTTAAAATCACTACGAAGCAAAATTTTAAACTTTTTTGAAAAACATAAAAATTCAAAGGCAGAAAAAAATTCAGCTTTAAAAGATGAATCTGAAAAGCCAAAAATAAAAAAATCAGTTGGCAAAAAAATTGGTTTTGCGTTTTTAAATTTTCTTGATGTTGTTTTTGATTTAGTTTTTGCGGCGGTAATTATTCTGATACTAAAACCTGAACTTGTGCCAAAATTTGTTGGTGCAGAGAAAGGAAATTCGACTTCAATTTATGGATTGATGAATATTGGGGAATTTTTTGTAAAGTATAAAGATAATCTTTCAGTTTTTCTTATTATATTGTTGGCGGCATATTTTATTTTTAAATTGATTTTTTCATTTATTTATGTGCGCGGCTTGCAGAGAATTTCTTGCGCAATGATTGTTGTTCTAACAATTGTTTCAATTCTACTTTTGCCAACAAATATTTTGTTCTTTCTTTTGTTTTATTTTCTTCTATATATTACGTTTCAAATTTCGTGCGGAATAAAACCTAGCTGTGCCATTTATAAACTTCTTACGGTAATAGTTTTGGACATTACGCTTTATCTTGAACTTCATCTGATCTGCATAGATGAAATATGGAAATCTATAAGAGATATTCAGAATTCAATTTTTGAAATTATTGGTTATCTTAAAATTTAGAATAATAATAAAAGGAAATTTATATGAAAATTAATTTTAGTCTTAAACAGTTTTTTCCTCAAAAATGGCAGATAAAACTTCCCATTATGCTTTTTTCAGTTGTAATGATGGGAGTTACACTTTCAGTTCTTATTGAAATTGGCTGGGGAACTGATCCTGCGACTTTTATGAATTATCATGTGGCGGCATTGCTTGGAACTGATAATATCGGCTTGATTCAGATTATGGATTATGCGATTTTTCTTGTTTTTGTGATTTTGTTTGGGGCGCAGCATATTGGCTTTGGTTCGATTGCGAATATGTTTTTTATCGGATTCGTTTCTGATTTTTCACGCTGGATTTGGAAGCTGATTGGATTTCATCAGTTTTTGCAGAATGCAGAACTTTTGCCAAAGACTGGAGTTTTCGTTGTTATTTTGCTTCTTTTTGTAACTGCTTGCGCAATTTATATGAATTCAGAACTGGGAATTGCTCCTTACGATGCCGTTCCTAAAATTATCAGCGACAGATTTGTTAGGCTTCCTTTTTTTATTGTCCGCATTATTTTTGATTATTCTGCAATTACAATTGGACTTGTGGCAGCTTGTTTTGCAAAAGATAATATTCAGCATCCAGTTGCGACTTTTGCTGGAATCGGACTTAGAACAAATATTTTCGGTTCAGTCTGCATGGCTCTTCTTTTAGGACCTGCGATTTCTCTTGTTGGAAAATTGATGAAGAAAATTATTCCAGTGTTCCGTGAAAATTAAAAGTTTAAAATCGCATTATTTTTTACTGCAAACTTTTGCTTATAGTGCAATTGTGTTGGATAAAAAGATATTAAGGGATTTTTATAAAATGAAAAAAATTATATCAATATTTATGTTATTCTGTTTGCCAGTTTCACTTTTTTCCCAGCAGGTTTTAAACTCTAAAAAAGAGATTTCTGAAAAACTAAATTTTGTTCCTCAATACAAAGTTGGCGATGAAGGCGAGGGCGGCGGAATTGTGTTTTATGTTTCTCAGGAAGGTTTTGTTGTCTATGACGGTATGGGCGGACAAAAACTTTGCCATTATCTTGAAATGTCTAAATCAACTCTAGGTGCTTCAAGTTGGTCTCCTGCTACTGGTTATGCTAATACTTTTGCTGGAATTGGCTATGGGAAATTCAATACAAAAAAAATTTTGGACTATTATAAAGAATTCAACCTTACAGAAGAGAATTGCGCCGCATACATATGCAGTGTTTACTCCACAGAAAAAGCAGCGGCAGGTGAATGGTTTTTGCCGAGTAAATATGAACTGAATGAAATGTATAAGGCAATGGGAAAAACTGTGGTTTTGGATTCAACTGATAACTGTTTTTGGTCTTCGTTGGATTACGACAATCTTTTCGCATGTTTACAGAATTTCATTGACGGTGATTTGTGCGGCGGCGATAAAGCGTGGCGTGGATATTCTGTTCGAGCTGTTCGGGCCTTTTAATTGTCGCAGTAACAGACACCAAATTGGGGTTCTGTTATTGCCATTCCCTTGCTTGACAAGGGAATCTGTTTATGGGATCTCTCATCGAGAATAAAACAAACAATGACAGGCTGGAATTATTTTATTGCAACGTAAATAAAAATCGTTCCTGTTTTTCCATCGCAGTCTTCCTGATATTCTTCAAAGTCGCCAGTGAATGTGCGTTCAAGCGGAGTATTCCAAATTTCTGCCCAGGCTTTGCCAACATCTTTTGCAACATCGCCCTTCACCGTGAACTTTGCATATTTTCCACTTGTAATTTGTTTTACTGCAAATCCTTTTTCTTTTGCATCTTCAGCTGATTCATTAAAAATTTGAACTCCCACAAGAACTGTGTAATCCTGCTCTGTCGGCATTCCGTAGTCGCAGTAAAGTCCCACTGCCTTTTGATTTACTCTGCTCGTGAACTTTGACTGCACGTTTCCAAGTTTCTGCCAAAGTCCGCCAATTTTTTGCTGCATATCCGGCGCGCTGTTTGATGTTACTTCTGTAAGTCCTGCGAATGTCATTTGTGGTAATTCTACAATTTCGTATTTCATGTTTTCTCCATTGAAAAAAAATTATGATTGAATTATAAAATGTTTAATATGACAACAGTATGTCATGTTTTATTTTAAATTTCATTTATTTTTTTTTGCTTAAATGTTATGATGAAAATCTCCGTGAAAAAAAAATTTATCTTTGCTTTGTTTATTTTATTTTTCTCTTGCTTCAAGTTCAGTGCTGAAACTTTTTCATTTGCGGCTTCTGTTGGCTTTCAGTCTGGAAAAGTTCAGGAATATGTTTATGATTCTGGCGATGTCCTTAGCCGGCTTGACTGGAAAACTGATTTTATTCCTGTTGCGGATATTTCTTCTAGGCTGAATATTTTTCACGTTGTTACTGATGTTAATTTTCTTTGCGCTTTGCCGATAAAGTATGGAACGATTGAAGACTGGGACTGGCTTGGCGAAGATAAAACAAGAGTTACAAATTTTTCGAAGCACGATCTTTCAGTTGAAAAAAAATTTGAGATTGAAGCAAAAAGCGGATATGAATTTGTTTTTGAAAAAATTAAACTTGTTCCGCAACTTGGCTTGCGTTATCGTAATCAGAAATTCAAAGCGCACGATGGATATTATCAGTATGCAGATTATGAGAATGGCGAGTATTTGAACAGTTCAATAGAAAAGAAAAAAATAAAAGGAACTGGACTTTCTTATGAGCAGCAGTTTGTGCTTCCGTTTATTTCTCTTGAAGCTGAATATAAAATTTTTTCTAGCTTGGATTTAATCTTAAACTGGCGTTGCTATCCTTATATTTATTGCTTTGCGGTTGACAGGCATTATTTTAGAAACGCTGATTTCCGCGATGCGATGTACGGCTCTGGATTTTTGCTTGGCGCGGAATTGCGTTACAAGTCTTTTTCAATTCTTGTTGACTATGAATTTCTTGAATGCAAAAACGGAACATCAGAATTTAAGGAATATGGAAAATCCGCTGTAAAACTTTATACTGTGCCTGGAATAAAATCTTCTGTTGTTTCTGTTATGGCACGGTATAAATTTTAAAATAAAAATATGTCGCAGAAAAATCTTTTTGAGCTTGTTTACATTCTCTTGGATAAAAAATCGGTAACTGCAAAAAATCTCGCGGAACATTTTGATGTTTCTGAAAGAACAATTTTGCGTTGGGCAGAATCTTTGGCGGAAGCGGGAGTTCCGATTTATTCTACACAAGGAAGGGGAGGCGGATTTGCAATTGCGGAAAATTATACGCTTGATAAAACTATTTTTACTGATGAAGAAAAATGTTCTGTTGTTTCAAGCTTGAAGGCAGTTGCAAAGCTTACAGGCAGCGAGTGTTCATGCAAAAATTCTGCGGAAAAAACTGCGGCGCAAAAACTTAGCGGATTTGTTGCAAAAAACACTGACTGGCTTGAACTTGATTTTTCTCCGTGGAATCCGCAGGAAAAAAATACCAACGAAATATTTAATAAACTTAAAAATGCAATAATAGAAAAACAGCAAATCGAATTTGATTATTTTTCGCTGAATAAAAAAACTGAGCATAGAACTGTGCAGCCTTGGAAAATTGTGTTCCGTGGTGTGGGCTGGTATTTTTACGGCTGGTGCAATGTGCGTTGCGCTCCAAGATATTTTAAACTGAATAGAATCTGCAATTTAAAAGTTCTGGGCAAAAAAGTTTTTATGGAAGAAAAAGAATTTGGAATTGAACAGAAAAATTCTTATAGCGTAGAAAAAGAAATTTCAATGATTGAAATAACTGCTCAAGTTGCAGACAGCGAGCTTTATAGAATCCTAGATGAATTTGCGGTTTGCAAAGTTGAAAAGCTTTCTTCAGAAAGTTCAATTGTAAAATTCAACGCGCCGGAAGTCGGCTGGCTTGTACCTTTCCTTTTGTCATTTGGCTCAGCTATAAAAATAATTTTTCCTGAAAAAATAAAAGAACAATTTTCTCTTGAAGTAAAAAAAATGTCTGCGCGAATAAATGAAAAATAAAAATTCAATTGAAGAAGATAAAAATATTGGTATAATAAATTCTAGTTTATATATTAGGGTTAAATATAGAGTTTTATAAATTAATGTCATTACATGGGAATGACAGTTATAATAAGCCTCAGATTTAGACACGGAGGAGAAAAAACAACGAATTTGTGCTA
>JAUNWH010000005.1 GCA_030540405.1 Spirochaetales bacterium | reverse complement strand
TAATCATAGGAGTGAACTTATGAGAAAGTTTGCTAAAATTTCAGCTGTATTGGCAACTATGGTTCTTGCGCTTGCATTTGCGGGCTGCAAAAATGACGATGATGATGACGATCCAAGCGTTGTAACAACTTGGTCTTCATATGACAGTTCTAATAGATATGATTTTTATTTCTATGATGATAACACATTTAAATCAACACATTCTGTTAGTGGCATAACTTATGAACATTTGTCAGGAACATACACTGGCGACACTACCAAAGATGGAAAAATAAAAGCAAAATGCCCAGGATTTGAGTTCGATTTTACAATTTATAAAGCGTATCCATATTATGATTATAATCATAATTATAACTATGATTATTATGAATATAATATGACTGCTCCTAATTCTGTATGTCCTTTTGCATTAACTAGGCAAGGTTTTTATTCACAGAATAATTTTTAGGCTGTCAGTTTCTTGAAATGCCAAAGCCAACAGAACCATATAAAAAATAGTTTCCTAACATATTCAAGTTAAAAAGAATGCTCCAAATAAAATATCTGGAGCATTTTTGCTTTATAAAGGATTCCCTTGTCAAGCAAGGGAATGATAGTTAAAGTTGTGCAATTACGGTTGCAATAAGAAGTGTCATTTTCGGGCTTGACCCGAAAATCTGTTTTAGATTCCCGTATCAAGTACGGGAATGACAGTTAAGATTGTACCATTATTTGTCATTATCCGGCTAGACTGGATAATCTTGCATTTTATTTTTTAATTTCTTCAAGCGCGGTGTCGGCGGCGATTTTTCCGTAGATGCAAATATCTGCCACTGCGTTTCCTCCAAGACGGTTTGCGCCGTGGATTCCGCCTGTAACTTCACCAGCCGCATAAAGTCCAGGCACAGGATTTTTATCTGCGTCTAAAACTTGCGCCTTTGTGTTTATTGTTATTCCGCCCATTGTATGATGAACGGCAGGACCTACTTCAACAGCGTAGAACGGAGCTTTTGTAAGAGGCCGCGGCATTTCGGAAGGCTTTCTGCCAAGCGGATCGTTTCCTGATTTTTGAATCTGCGCATAATCTGCCATTGTTTTTTCAAATTCATCTGCTGGAATTCCAAGTTTTTCTGCAAGCTCTTTTGTGGTTTCACCTTGGGTAATAAGTCCGTTCTTTATATAAGTTTCAATTGCCTTTAAAGATTCGCGAACATCCTGGTCAAATACAAGAAACGCTGTTTTTCCTTTTTGCGCAAGAATCGCCTTTGACATTACATCGCGTGTCGCCATTTCTGTGCAGAATCTTTTTCCATCGCGGTTTACAAGAATTGCTCCGTTTCCGCGGACAGCTTCTGTAATCATTGTGCCGTTTCCTGGAACAACTGTCGGGTGAGTTTGTATTTCTTCCATTTGAGTAAGGCCGGCATTGAATTTTTTTATCCAGCTGAATGCGTCTCCAGTTGCGCCTTTGTGGTTTGTGGTTCCAAAGCCTTCTAATTCAGGTTTGTAGGAAACGACCATCTGCGGATTTGCTCCGAATCCTCCGGTTGCAATTATCACGGCTTTTGCGCTGATTGTGTATTCGCTGCTTCCTGCACAAACTTTTACGCCGGCCGCTTTTCCGTCTTTTTCGATTATGTCAAGAACTTTGTTTGAATAGCGGATTTCTGCTCCGGAATTTAATGCGGCTTTTTCAAGTGCTGGAATCAGGTTTGAGCCAACTGCAGCTCCTCCTTGCGGTCGGTGAGTGCGTTTGTTTGTTGAGCCTGCCATTTTTCCAACATCAGTCAAGTCTGCGCCAATTGAAATAAGCCAGTCCACGGTTTCCGCGGATTTTTCAGTCATGTTGCGCACAAGCTCTGGATTGTTTTTGTAGTGTCCGCCTTTCATTGTGTCTTCAAAAAACTGCTCGTTTGTGTCTTGAATTCCAAGTTTCTTTTGAATTGAAGTTTCGCTTGCATTGAGTCCGCCTGTCGCAGAAATTGTGTTTCCGCCTGCGTTTCCCATTTTTTCAAGGACAATTACTTTTGCGCCTTTGCTTGCAGCTTCTGTTGCCGCAGAAAGTCCGGCTCCGCCAGCTCCGATTATAACAATGTCGCAGGAAGTGTCTTTGTATTCTGTTTGCTCTGATTTTTTTCCGCGGGCTGAATTTATTGCGTTTTCCAAAGCCGCTAAAGTTGCCTTGGAAGTTATTGTTGCGCCTGAAACTGTATCAATTCCGGCAGTTTTTCCTGTTGAAGCGAATTTTTCAAGAATTGACTTTATTGCGGGTTTTGCAAAATCAGTTTCTTCTTCTTTTAGGATTTCTGTTGAAGTGATTTTTCCGTCTTTTACAGAAAATGCGATTTCAATTGCGCCGTTTCTTCCGTCTGCTTTGCCAGAAAATGTTCCGTCCGGCAGAGATTTTGGCTTTGAACAGGCTGCCATTACAGCTATTGAAATTCCTGATGCAACTATAAAAACTGCCGCTGCCAGTGAATTCCGTAGATTCTTGTGTTTCATATATTCCTCCGAAAAATTTTTTGCCGGTTAAAATATACATTAAAAACACAAGTTAGCATAGGTTAATATTAAAATTCTTCGTCTTCAAGCTGGATGCAGTTTGGATTGTTGCGGCACCAGTTTTCCGAGTATGAAGCTTTTTTGCAGAATATTTTTACAGAAGTTCCGAACGCGCTATTTTCAATAAAATCTACTGATTCTGGAATTATAACTTTTGTGTCGCTTCCGCAGTTTACAAACGATTCTTCTCCGATGCTTATAACGCCTTCCCTGATTCTTACAGATTCCATGTCTGTTCCAAAGAATGCTCTTCTTCCGATTCCTTTTATTCCTTCAGGAGTCGCTACATTTTTTTTGCTTCCGCTGTAAAATAAAAGCATGCTGTTGAATGTGTTGAGCATCATTCCGTCTTCGTATTTGTAGTTTTTATTTATTGGAAGATATTTTTCGCTGTTCTGAAATGCTGATTTTGCGCATGAAATCAAGTTGTCTGGAAGAACAAGATTTTTTATTCCGGTACAGTTTGCGAATGCCTTTTCATTTATGGAAGTAATGTTTTCGTGCATAACAATTGACTGAAGCCCGGTGCAGTCTTCAAAAGTTCCTTCTTCAATTGTAGTTATGTTTGAAGGAATATCCACGGATTCAAGGGACGCGCAGTTGTAAAATGCACGCTTTCCGATTGCCATTAAATTTGCAGGAAGCTCAACTGACTTTAAATTTACACAATCGGCAAATGCGTTTTCCCCGATTACAAGGACGCTTTCTGGAATTTTTATAGAAGAAACCATGCGGTGGTTGTGAAAAGTTGTTCCTGTTATTTCTGTTGTTCCCTCTGGAATTTCAACATCGATTAAAGGCAAATCCATTTTTAGCTCCGATATAGAATTAATTGTATTATATTATCATTCTTAGCTTTTGATGTCTAATGTTTTTTCGAATTTGTGCGCAACGTTTGAACTTTATTCGGATTATTTATATAGTAGAGACATGAAAGAAACTTTGCATTTTGTAAAAGCTAGCACAAGATACAAGAGAGAGCATAAAAGCGACTATGGAAAGGAACGCATAGAAATTCTGTATGAAGACAAGGAGCTTGTTGTTATAAACAAAGCTTCCGGGCTCCTTTCTGTTCCGTATCCGGGAAGCAAATCCCGCACAGCAATTGAGCTTCTGGAAAAAATCATGCGTAAAAAAGGAACTTTTTCTGAAAGCCACCGGCCTTTTGTTGTGCACCGTTTGGACAGAGACACAAGCGGAGTTATGATGTTTGCCCTAAATGAAAGGGTGCAGAAAAAAATAATGTCCAGCTGGAAAAATATGGTTACAGACAGGCTTTACCGGGCTGTTGCTGAAAATCCTAGAAGAAATCATCCTGAACTGCCGGATTCTGGCCTCATAGATGAGCCGCTTGCAAAAAATGCGTGCCACCAAGGTTATGTTCCAAAAAAACTTGATGACAAGGCAGAAACTTGCGAAGCTCGCACAAATTTCCGTGTTGTGTTGCGGGGCAGAACCCATACACTTTTTGAGCTTTCTTTGGATACAGGCAAGAAAAATCAGATAAGGGCGCATTTGGCTTCAAAGCATTATCCGCTTGCTGGAGATGAAAATTATAGGGCCAGAACTGACCCCTTTCATAGGCTTGCGCTTCATGCAAGAACACTGGCATTTATTCATCCTGTTACCGGGGAAAAAATGAGCTTTGAAATTCCAGAGCCAGAAGAATGGGAGCGGTATGTTCAAAAAGGTGATTTGCATCCAGAAATTCCAGTTTGGGCTAACGAACGTAAGGAGCGGATTCAACATAATGCACAAGTTGAAAATATAAAAACTCCCGACCATTCGTTACGTCGGCAAGCTAGAAAAATGGATTTTATTGCACGCGGGAAATCAGGAATAAAATAAAACTAACGATAGTTTTTATTGCTATGCTGATTTATTAGAAAAAACTATAGCTGGCTATAAAGAAAATCTTCTTGTAGCACAACTTGAATTTCACTATTATTTTATTATGCAGATTAAACTTAACAATTTGAAAAAAACATATTCAGGTCCAAACGGAAAAATTGCCGCTGTAAATGGAATTTCACTGGATATTCCAGAAAATACAATTTTTGGAATAATCGGAAAAAGCGGCGCTGGAAAAAGCAGCCTTGTGCGTTTGATAAGTCTTCTTGAAAAGCCAGACGAAGGTGAAATTTTTTATAACAATGACAGAGTTGACAACCTTGGCAAGCGTGAGCTTATTTTGCGCCGCAGAAAGATTGGCATGATTTTTCAAAACTTTAATCTGTTCAGCTCAAGGACCGCTGAAAAAAATGTTGCTTATCCTCTTGAAATTTGCGGAACTCCAAAAGAAGTTATAAAGCCGCGTGTTCAGGAAATGCTTAAGCTTGTCGGACTTGAAGACAGGTCTGCTTCTCCGATAAGTACGCTTTCCGGTGGGCAAAAACAGAGAATTGCAATTGCCCGTGCGCTTGCAACTCGGCCGGATATTCTTTTTTGCGATGAAGCAACGAGCGCGCTTGATCCGCAGACAACAACTTCAATTTTGAATTTAATCCGCGACATTCAGAGAAAAATGAATTTGACAGTTGTAATGATTACTCATCAGATGGAAGTTGTACGCGATGCCTGTGAGCAGGTTGCCGTTGTTGATTCTGGAAAAATTGTGGAGCAGGGAAGCGTAAAGGAAATTTTCAGCTGTCCTAAATCAGAAGTTACAAAAGAATTTATGCGAGGAATTGTTTCAAATTCAAAAGAAGAAATTGTACGCTGGTCTGATGAAGGCGGGCAGTTTGAGCTTCATTTTGTTGGAGAAAAAACCGGAGAGCCTGTTCTAAGCCGCATGGCAAAGCAGTTCGATGTGGAATTCAATATCAGGGCAGGCGGAATTCAGCGTATAAAAAATGAAGACATTGGAGCCATGTTTGTTGATTTTTCCGGCAAAAAAACTGAAATAGAAAAGGCTCTTGATTTCTTGAGGGAGCAGGGCATTATTGTTGAAGACATTTCTGGAGGAAAAAAATGAGTCAGATTTTTGTTTTAGTTGGCCAGTCATCTTTGCAGACTTTGGAAATGGTTTTCTTTTCAACATTGTTTTCTCTTGTGCTTGGTTTTCCTGTGGGTGTTTTGCTTTATATTACAAATCCGACTGGAATTTCTCCGCGTCCTGTTTTGAATCAGATTTTAAGCCGGATTGTAAATGTCCTGCGCTCGTTTCCGTTTATCATTTTGATGATTGTGCTTTTTCCGCTTTCACGCCTTATGTTGGGAACAAGCATTGGAACAGAAGCTACGATTATTCCGCTTAGCATTGCCGCGGCTCCTTTTGTTGCCCGTGTAATAGAAACTGCTTTAAGCGAAGTTGATTCTGGAATGATTCAGGCTGCAAGAGCGATGGGCTCAACAAACTGGCAGATTATTTACAAAGTTGTTATTCCAGAAGCTTTTCCGTCTGTGATTTCAGGAATAACGCTTACAATTATAAATTTGATTGGATATTCTGCTATGGCTGGAACAATTGGCGGTGGCGGACTTGGAGACTTGGCGATTCGATACGGATACCAAAGATTCCGCACTGATGTGATGGTTGCAGCAGTTGTTGTTATTCTTGTGCTTGTTGAGTTGATTCAGTTTGTAGGAACTGTTCTTGTAAATAAAATGCTTAGCAAACGCTAGACTGTTTTTCCGCCCCAGCGAATAGAATTCTGCCTTTCATAGCTGACTGCTTTGTCAAAGTCGGCTTTTGGATCGCAGTTTTTTTCTATCTGAAGAGCGGCGGCATGAAGCCTGTTTATGCATTGGCTTTTGTCATTGTAGCCGAGCTTTGATTTTTCTATTGCGTCTCCAAGAACTCTTATGCTTTCATCGTAAATTCTAAGCGGAACAGGAAACGGATGTCCGTCTTTTCCGCCGTGGGCAAAACTGAATCTTGCCGGGTCTTTGAATCTGCTTGGAGTTCCGTTTATAACTTCGCTGATTAAAGTTAAAGACTGCAATGTTCTAGGACCAAGTCCAGGTGTTAAAAGAAGGTTTTCAAAATTTTCTGCAGGACTTTCATAGGCGGTTGCAAGAACTGCACCAAGGCGTTTTAAATCCACATCTTTTTCTGTTACATTGTGATGAGCGGGAAGTGCTATGTTCCTTTCATTTTGAATTTGGATTTCAGTTTCGTCTTCAAAAAGTTCCTGCTGAATTTTTTGCGGCAGTCCGAATTTCTGCACTGATTTTATTTCAGCGATTATTTTTTCAGGCTTTTCTTTTGAAAGTTCCAGAATTGAATTTCTTGTGGTGGCTGCGGAAGAATCTGTGAGATTTAAAATCAGGCCTTTGTTTTCTCCTGTGATTCCTGAATGCGGTTCTTCAACAAATGAATTTAAATTTTGCGAGCACCAATGGTAGCGGCGCGCTGTTTTGGTTTGGGTGTTCATGCCTTGCTGAACGATTGTCCAGTCGCCTTGGTCGCTTAAAATAAAGTTGTGCTGATAAAGCTGAAATCCGTCTTGAACTGCGGCTCCGTCTACTTTTGCTGAAAGCCTGCTTGCATTTACAAGAGATGTTCCGTCCAAGCCAGTCGCTTCGCTTAAATATAAAAGTTCCTGTGGAGTTCTGCGTGAATACTTTCCTCTTCCGCCGCAAATGCAAAGTCCGAATTCTCTTGCCCGTGGATTTATTCCGCGCTTTAAAGCATACATTACGCTCGTAGTTATTCCGGAAGAATGCCAGTCCATTCCTAAAACTGCCCCGAATGACTGAAACCACAAAGGATCGCTTAGTCTGCGCAAAACTTCTTTTTTTCCATATTGAATTAAAAGTGATTCTACAATCAGAGTTCCAAGATCCCGCATTCTGTCTGCAAGCCATTTGGGAACTGTTCCAACGTGAAGCGGCAAATCTGCGTGTCCTGTGCGCTTTATCATTTTAGTCCAAAACTCCCATGGAATCCAAGATAAGTGAAGCTGCGACTGTTGACGCTGTTTCTGTCCGCAAGATTCTTTTTCCCATGCTTAAAAGCTCAAAGCCGTTTTGGTTAAAAATCTGGCGTTCTGAATTTGTCCAGCCACGTTCGCTTCCGATTGCGGCTACTGCTTTTTGAGTTTTTTCTTTTAATGCGCAGGAAAGACTTCGGGATGGCTCAATATTGTCAAGCGCAAAAAGTTTTCCTTCAAGGTCAATTTGATCAAGGCAGTTTTTTAATGTTTGGTGAATAAAAAGTTTTGGAACTTGTGTAGAGCCTGCCTGAATGCTTCCGTCCACAAGAAATTTTTCTGCCTCGCCTTTTGTTGCAAGGTCTGATTTTAAATACGATTTTTCACCAAGCTCTGTTCCTGTAAGGTGAACTTCCTGAACGCCCAAAGATGCCATGTCGCGCAAAAGCCGCTTGAGCTGAATCGGCCGGGGAAATCCAATAATCATTTTTAGCGGATAAAGTTTTTTTCCATCGGATTCTGGTGTAAAGTCAAAATAAATTTTTCCGCCTTTAAATGTTTTTTTTCCGTCAGAAGATTTTTTTTCTTCAACGTCAATTTTTTTTATGACGGCAGTTCCGGCTTGTTCTCCGATAATTCCTGCTGAAAAACTTTCGCCTTCTTTTTTATGCAGGATTTTCAGAATGTGCTTGGCGCGCTCGTCTTGAATGTCAAGTGGATTTAAAATTTCTTCCGGGGAAAAAAGACAGATGTTCATTTTAAATGAATTTTCTAAGCTCCTGATGATGAATCATTTTTGTTTTTACAGCAATTATATAGCTTCCAAACATTGCGGTAAGAGAATCGATTCCGGCTGCATAGGCGCAAATAATGGGAACTGCATTTTTCAAAAGCAGATAGCCTGATTCAAATCCGCGTCCGTACAAAATGCACATTGAAGTAATTGCGGCAAACGGTCCGCCTAAAGGAATTTCTGCCAAGGCAAATGAAAGCAAGAACGAAACTCCTGCAATCCACAAAACGTCCAGCACTGGAATTCCGAGGCTAGAGTAAGAACGTAAAATAAGAACAAAGCCTACCGCCTGAACTAAAGCTGCGCCTCCGCGTCCAAAAATAGAAAAAAGCGGAAACGAAAATGCGTTGATTCTTCTTTTTATTCCAAGGCTTTCTTTTCCGTGCCGAAGATTCAATGCAAGCGCAAGGTTTGTGTCTCCGCTGAAAAACGCGACTAAAAAAGGACAAATGGAAGCGTACAAAACTCTGTACGGATGCATTTCGTGGCAGAGAAATCTTAATATTAGCGGATAGATAATAAAGGCAACTATGAGTAAATCCGCAGTGAGCATTATTATAAGTCCGTTGTAAACTCCGCTGCTTATTGCTGAAATAAAATCTATTGTCCAGCGGCACATTACGGCAATCATTCCGACTGCGAAAATTTCAATGAAAAAACTCAAGACAATGTAAAATACTTTGCTGAGCGAATCAAAAAGTCCGACCGCTGCTTTTGAAGCGTTTTTATCACTGGCGGCTCCAGCTCCTGCAAGTCCTGCAAAAATAAAGCAAGGCAAAAGGTACGCTCCGTCCATCAAGGATTCAAATCCGGAAAAAGGAAAAAGTTTTGTTATCAAAGTCTGCCATGCGAATGAAGAAACTTCGGAAGCTTTTTCAGTTGTGATTGGAATGCGCGGAAGCTTTATTGCAAGCGCGGAAACAAGTCCTAGAAGCATGAGCGCAAACGACGATGAAAATATTACGCCGAATGTCCAGGCAGATGCTTTTGTTAAAAGCTTTTCATCCCGAAGCTTAAAAAATGAAATTGAAACAGAAAAAAACAAAACTGGAAGCAGCGCGTATCTTCCGAAGCGGACTGCAATTTCCACAATAAAATCAAGAGCCGCTTGTCCTTGAACAGTTGAAGGAGAAAAAACAAGGGCGGAAATTAAACCGATTGAAATGCCAATTAAATATTTAAGCCAAATTCTCATAGCAACGGATTATAGCAAGGCTAAGGGAAAAATACAATTAAGCAAAATTTCTGCGGATTACTGAAGCAGCATCTGATCGTTTTGAAGAGAATGTTTTTTTATGGCTCGGAATTTTTCGATTATTGAATCCATTGTAAGTTTTTGCTTTTCTTCTTTTCCTATGTCCATTATAATTTCGCCTGAATCCATCATCAAAAGCCGTGTGCCGTAGTCAAGCGCGTGCTGCATATTGTGAGTTACCATCATAACTGTAAGATTGTATTCCTTTGCAAATTTCCGTGTAAGTTCCATTACAATCGCAGCGTTTGAAGGATCAAGGGCCGCCGTATGCTCGTCAAGCAAAAGAAGCGAAGGCTTTGACATTACAGCCATAAGAAGTGTTAGAGCCTGTCTTTGTCCGCCTGAAAAAAGCTCAACATTGTCGCTAAGCCGGTTTTCAAGCCCCATGTTCAGCTTGGAAAGTTCCTCCTTGAAAAAACTGCGAGTTTTATTGTTCAGGCTGATTTTAAGTCCTTTGAATCCTTTTTTTGATGCAATGACCATGTTGTCTTCAAGCGACATTTTTCCGGCTGTTCCTAAAAGCGGATTCTGGAAAATTCGTCCGATATATTTTGCGCGTTTGTATTCTTTGTCTTTTGTTATGTCCTTTATTCCGTTTTCTGTTTCAAGAAAAATCGAGCCTTCAGTTGGAGAATATGTTCCGGAAATAACATTGTATAAAGTTGATTTTCCGGCTCCGTTGCTTCCGATTACAGTTATAAAGTCGCCTTTATTAATTGAAAGATTTATGTTTTTAAGCGCGGTGTTTTCGTCTGGAGTATTTTTGTTAAATGTAATTCCAATGTTTTTTAGCTCAATCATTTTGAAGCTCCGTTTTTGGACGATGATTTGAATTTTTCTTTTAAATTTGTGCGGGAAATAATAAGGCAGATTATGATTAGAATTCCTGTTGCAAGCTTTAAGTCATTTGGCGTTATGTGGATTTTATATCCGTAGCTGCGGGCAAGCATCATGAGTGCTCTGTAAATAAAAGAGCCTGCTATTACGCGGAATGTCTGCACTGAAATTTTATTGGAGCGGATTGCAAATTCTCCAAGCATTAAAGAGGCGAGTCCTGAAACTACAATTCCAGTGCCCATTCCAACATCTGCGAATCCGTTGTACATTGCCGCAAAAGCTCCTGCCAAAGATGCAAGTCCGTTTCCAAAGCAAATGCCGATTCCTCTTAAAATGCTTGGATTTATTCCCTGTGAAACTATAAGCTGAGGATTTGCTCCAAGCGCGCCCATTGTAAGCCCAAGGTCAGTATGATAAAAAAGATCAAGCAGAGCCTTTAGTGCTAAAACAAAAATAATCAGAAAAACAACAATTCCCCACTGCGGATCAACTGAAGGAAAATATTCGTACATTGAATCAGAAATTTTTGAAAACAATGTCGGAATCTTCAAAAAAGAAACATTCGCCTTGTTTGACATAATTCTAAGATTCACGGAATAAAGCATTGTCATTGTAAGAATTCCTGCGAGCAAATCTGGAATTTTAAGCTTTGTGTAAATCGTGCTTGTTATAAGACCAGCAATAAGTCCTGCGCAAAATGAAATAAAAATCGCCGCCGCTGGATTCATGCCTTTTAAAAGACAAGATGCAAGAACACAAGCCCCCAAAGGAAAAGAGCCGTCAACTGTCATGTCGCAGAAATTCAGGATTCTGAATGTTGAAAAAACACCCAAAACCATTATTCCGTAAATCAAACCTTCAATTATTATTGATGAAATCATAAGCCGCTTTATTTTTCTGAAAGTTTTCCGTTTTGATATATGAAGTTTGCAGAATCAATATATTTTTTGTCTATTGAGATTCCGCAGTTTTTCGCTGAATCCAAGTCAATCAGGAAATCTGAATCTGAAGGATCTGTCATAAATTTTACAGGAAGGCTTGCAGGCTTTGCTCCGTTAAGAATTTTCACAACCATTTCTCCTGTTGCGCGGCCTGCTTTGTAATAGTTGAATCCGCTTGCCATAAAAATTCCGCCTTCTTTTGCAGCTGTAACGTCTCCTGAAAAAATCGGTTTTTTTGCTTTTCCAAAAACATTCACGAGGCTTGCAATTGCGCTGAAAACCGTGTTGTCCGTGGAAAGATAAATTCCGTCTACTCTGTTTACAATTGCTTCTGCAGCTTGCTTTACTTCGTCGGATTTTGTGATGCTTTGAGTTACAAGTTTTATTCCTGCTTCTTTGCATCCTTTTTCTACAAGTGAAAGCGCGCTTGCTGAATTGTCTTCGTTGCTTGTGTAAATATATCCGAGAGTTTTTATTCCGGCGACTTCCTTAAAAAGCTTTATGTGCTGCTCTGTCGGAATCGCATCGCTCATTCCAGTTACATTGCGCTGTCCGTGTTCTACTGTTGAAACAAGTCCTGCTCCAACAGGATCTGTAACTGTTCCAAAAACAACTGGAGTAGTTTTTATTGCTGTTGCAAGCGCGACCGCTACTGGAGTTGCTATTCCAACTGCGACATTCACTTTTTCCGCTTTAAACTGATTTGCAATTTGCGCTGCAGTTCCAACATCTCCGTTTGCATTTTGCAAGTCGTAATCTGCATCAATTCCAGCGTCCTTTATTGCGTCAATTACGCCGCGCTCAATGTCGTCCAATGCAACGTGCTGAACAATTTTTGCAATTCCTATTTTAACTTTCTTTGCTGGCTTGGCATAAACTGAAAGCGCAGAAAAAAGGGCTGCGATAAAAATAAGTTTTTTCATATTGTTTCTCCCATAAAAAGTCAATGAGGAAATTTCAATTTCCGATTTGGCTTTTTGAGCATATTCGCAATGAAATGAGAATATGCAGTTGATAAGGAAGTTTGCAACGCAAACTTGTGAATAAAAACTTTGACGCTATTTCAGACGAAGTTTTTATTCACACTCTCCTAGTGAAAGAATGAATTTTTTTGTTTTGAAAAATGTTTCAATGTTTTTATGTTACTACTAAAAGAAACGTTTGTAAATAGATTTATGTAAAAAAAACTGCCCAGTAAAAATAAAACTTTGCTGGACAGCTTCTGTTAAGATTGCCCGGTCATGCCGGACAATGACATAAAACTTTAAGCCTTATAATAACAATGAGTCATAATTTATTTTTTACTTAATGACTTGTACTTGTCGAATTCTGCAAGCATTTCGGCATCTTTGTTTTTGTCAAGAAGGCTTACAACTACAGAAACCAAAAGGCAGATTATAAAGCCAGGAAGAATTTCGTAAATATTGAAAATTCCGCCGGACATATTGTGCCAAAGAACAACAGTGATTCCGCCTGCAATAAGTCCTGCAATTGCGCCTTTGTTTGTCATTCCGCGCCAGAACAACGCAAGCAAAACAAGCGGTCCGAATGTTGCGCCGAATCCAGCCCAGGCATAGCTTACAAGTCCGAAGATTGAGCTTTCTGGATTTAACGAAAGGAAAAATGCTACTGCTGCGATTGCAAAAACCGTTATGCGTCCTACATTTAAAACTGATTTTTCATCAGCGTCTTTTTTTACAATTCCCTTGAAGAAGTCCCGGCTAACTGCGCTTGCTGCTGAAAGAAGCTGGCTGTCTGCCGTGCTCATTGATGCCGCAAGGATCGCGCAAAGGAAAATTCCTGCAATAAATGCCGGATACATTTTAAGCATTGTCTCGCTGAAAACTGTTTCGGCGGCGGCTCCGGAAAGAAGTTTTGGCAAAAGATATGCGGTTCCAAGTGTTCCGATTACAAAAGTTCCGATGTATGAAATGACCATCCAAACTGTTCCGATTCTGCGCGCCTTTGTAAGCTCCTCTTCTGAGCGGATTCCCATAAAGCGCACAATAATGTGAGGCATTCCAAAATATCCAAGTCCCCAGGCAAGAGCTGAAACAATTGAGCTTGCACTGTAATTTTTGTTTGCCGTGAATTTTGCAAGCATTTCCGCGCCGAATTCTCCGTTCATGGCTTTTTCGCTGAATTCCGCTGCCTTTGCAAATGCTTCCGCAGGTCCTCCGAGCGCAAAAATTGCAACCAATGAAGAAACAACAAATGCCACAAAAATCAAAAGTCCTTGAATAAAATCAGTTGTGCAGACCGCAAAATATCCGCCCATAATTGTATATGAAAGGATTACAACAAGCCCGATTACAAGTCCTGCATGATAAGGAAGATTGAATACAGAATTAAAAAGCTTGGCGCAGGCTACAAATCCCGAAGCTGTATAAATTGTAAAGAAAAGAACTATGAAGATAACAGAAATAAGTGAAAGAAGATGAGTCTTGTCTTTAAAGCGGTTTGTGAAGAATTCTGGAATTGTTATGGAATCTCCAAAAGCTATTGTGCAGCGGCGAAGCGGTTTTGCAACAAAAAGCCAGTTTAGGTAAGTTCCTACGATAAGTCCAATCGCTGTCCAGAAAGTTTCCTTGATTCCTCCAAGATAGCAAAGTCCGGGAAGTCCCATCAAAAGCCACGCTGAAGAGTCAGAGGCTTCCGCGCTTAATGCTGTAACCCAAGGTCCGAGTTTTCTTCCGCCTAGAAAAAAATCAGAAGAATTGTTGTTTTTCTTTGCATTCCTAAGTCCAATGTAAACCATAAAGCCAAGGTACAATGCAAAGGCTATGATTTTTGCAATCATTTGTGATGTCATAAGTGCTCCAAAGTAAAATATATGCAATTTTAGTGCATAAATATGATGTTTTCAACAGGAAGAGTTGCCGGAATTGCCACGGTTTTATGTTGAAATATTGTCAAAAACGACTTTTTAACTGTCATTTCTGTGCTTGACATGGAAATCTTTTACATTATATTTGATTATCTGGTCAAGCTGGATAATGACGTTGAATTATAAAACTTGATATTTAGGCTAATTTATGAATTGAAAAACGCGACAAATTCTAAGAACGTTTCCATAAAAATGTGATGAAATCTCCTAAAAAATAAAACAAAATTCATTCAAATAAAACTTTTGAAAAAAAAATTGACAATATTTTTATAATGTGTATACTGAGACTATGGAAACGTTTCCACGTTCCATGCTATGTATTTTATTGTTTTGGATTTTTTTTAGGAGGAAAAAATGAAAAAATTTATTAAAGTTGCAGCTGCTGTTGCTATGGCAGCATCTTCTGCTTTTATGCTTGCTTCATGCGGCGGAAAAAAACAGCTTACAGTTCGCTATTTGAACTTCAAGCCGGAAGTTGCAGGTGTTTATCAGGAACTTGCAGATGAGTATGAAAAAGAAACTGGCGTAAAAGTTATTGTTGAAACAGCGGCAAACAATTCCTATGAACAGACTCTTATGTCAAAAATGTCAACGAAAGAAGCTCCAACTCTTTTCCAGATTAACGGACCACGCGGATACGCAAACTGGAAATCATATTGCGCAGACCTTTCAAACACAGAAATCTACAAGCATCTTTCTGACAAATCTTTGGCTGTAACTTCTGGAAAAGGAGTTTACGGTGTTCCTTATGTTGTAGAAGGCTACGGAATCATTTACAACAAGGCTCTCACAGACAAATATTTCGCTCTTTCAAACAAGGCAGTTCCATATTCAAGCATGGAAGAAATAAATAACTTTGCAAAGCTCAAGGCTGTTGCTGATGATATGCAGAAAAACGCAAAAGTTCTTGGAATCGACGGTGTTTTCGCTTCTACATCATTGAAAGCCGGCGAAGACTGGAGATGGCAGACTCACCTTGCAAACCTTCCAGTTTACTATGAATTCAAGAACAACAACATTGACCTTGCTTCTGACGCAACAAAGAAAATCAAGTTCCAGTACGGAAAAGAATTCCAGAACATTCTTGACCTTTACTTGAACGATTCAACTGTTGACCGCAAGGCTGTTGGAACAAAAACAGTTACAGATTCTATGTCTGAATTTGCTCTTGAAAAATGTGTAATGGTTCAGAACGGAAACTGGGCTTGGGGACAGGTTGCCGGTGTTTCAGGAAACAAAGTTCTTCCAGAAAATGTAAAATATCTTCCAATCTACACAGGAGTTGAAGGCGAAGAATCACAGGGCTTGTGCATTGGAACAGAAAACTTCTATTGTATCAACGCAAAAGCTTCAGCAGAAGAGCAGAAAGCTACAGCAGACTTCGTATACTGGCTCTATTCAAGCGACTTTGGAAAGAACTATGTAACAAACAAGCTCGGATTCATTGCTCCGTTTGACACATTCTCTGACAGCGAACGTCCAACAGATCCTCTTGCAGTTGAAATCAGCAAATGGATGAGCAAGCCTGGAATTACTTCTGTTGCATGGAACTTCACATTGTTCCCTTCACAGGCATTCAAAGACAACTTCGGAGCTTCTTTGCTTAGATATGCACAGGGCTCAAAGAGCTGGGACGATGTTGCAGCTGATGTTGTTTCTACATGGGAAAAAGAATCTAATATGTAGAATTTTTGCGGAGTCTGAAAAAAGATTCCGCATGTCTTTCACAGTCCTTCATTAGTTAAAAATATATCTGTTCCTGCGGTGGAGCTTATCATGCAATTGGTTTTGCCGCAGGAATGCCTTTCAATTCTTCAGAGGTGAAAAATGAAAAAACCATTGGCGGGGTATTTCCCTATATTTCTTTTGCCTACTTTACTGGCATTTGCAATGTTTTTCGTGATTCCTTTCTTAATGGGAATCGGACTTTCTTTCACGGACTTTCCTACTGTTACAGATGCTACTTGGGTTGGCTTTGCGAACTACATCAAGGCTTTTACCGCAGACAATGAATTTATTCACGCCTTGGGATTTACTTCATTATTCACTGTTGTTTCAATTGTAACTGTAAATGTTTTTGCATTCAGCCTTGCGGTTCTTCTTACAAGGGAACTTAAAGGTGTTGCGATTTTCCGCTCGATTTTCTTTATGCCGAACTTAATTGGCGGAATCGTTTTGGGATATATTTGGAATCTTCTTATAAACGGCGTTCTTTCGCACTTTGGAATGGACATAACTTTTAAGACGCAGTTTGGTTTTTGGGGACTTGTAATCCTTACAAACTGGCAGCTCATCGGATATATGATGGTAATTTATATTGCCGGACTTCAGAATATTCCGAATGACTTGATTGAGGCGGCTCAGATTGACGGAGCTTCTTCAATGACTGTTCTTTTCAAGATAAAAATTCCAATGGTAATGCCTTCAATTACAATTTGTACTTTCCTTACGCTTACAAACACATTCAAGATGTTTGACCAGAACTTGGCATTGACAGCCGGCGCTCCAGAAAAAACAACTGAAATGCTCGCTTTGAATATATATAACGCTTTCTACGGACGCAATATGCACTGGCACGGAGTTGGACAGGCTAAGGCTGTTGTTTTCTTCATTATAGTTGCGGCTATTGCATTTATCCAGCTTAAGCTTACAAACCAGAAGGAGGTTGAACAATGACACTTTCAAAGCAGAAGACCTGCAGCAACACAATAGCTTTTGTTTTTCTTTGCTTGCTTTCGGCTATATTTTTAATTCCAATTTTGCTTGTTTTGCTCAATTCCTTTAAGTCTCGCCTTTATATTTCAAGTTCGCCGTTTGCTATGCCGAACTCAGAGACTTTCGTTGGTTTTGAAAACTACCTGAACGGACTTTCGTCTTCGGGATTCTTTATTTCGTTTATCCGCTCTGTGTGGGTTTCAATTGCTTCAGTTCTTGTGATTATTGTCTGCACATCAATGGCTTCCTGGTTCATTGTCCGTGTAAAAAACAAATTCACAAAGGCAATTTATTTCCTGTTTGCATTCAGCATGATTGTTCCGTTCCAAATGGTTATGTACACAATGACTTTCATTGTAAACAGAATCAGCTTTGACAATGTTTTTGGAATTGTCTTTGTTTACCTTGGATTCGGAGCTGGACTTTCTGTGTTTATGTTTACGGGATTTGTAAAGGCTGTTCCGCTTGAAATTGAAGAAGCTGCTGAAATTGACGGCTGCAATCCGCTTCAGACTTTCTTCCTTGTTGTTTTCCCGATTCTAAAGCCTACTATTATTACGGTTTCAATCTTGAACTCGATGTGGGTTTGGAACGACTATTTGCTTCCTTATCTTATTTTGGGAACTGACCACAAAACTGTTCCTGTTGCGATTCAGATTGCAATGCAGGGAGCTTACGGCGCAACAGATTACGGCGGATTCATGGCGATGCTTGTTCTTGCGATTATTCCGATTGTAATTTTCTACATTGCTTCGCAGAAATACATTATAAAAGGCGTAATTTCTGGGGCGGTAAAAGGCTAAGGACGCATTAAGGCTTGAGGGCGGATTTCCGCTCTTTTGCCGTATTGCTTTTAAGGTAAAAACAGTTTATTTAAAAATGCAGGAAGGTTTTACATGACAATCAAGGATATTGCTAGAGAGTGTGGCTGCGCCGTTGGAACTGTTTCGCGTGTTTTAAATAACCAGGCTTACGTAAGCGATGAAATGCGCAAGAAAGTTCTGGAAGTTGTAGCCAAGCATGACTTTGTTCTTAATAAAAACGCAAAAGAACTTAAATCCCGCGGAAGCAAGACAATTGTAATTATTGTAAAAGGAACAAACAATATGCTTTTTTACAATATCCTTGAACTTATGCAAAAGCGGATTGAAAAACTTCCATATAACGCAAGTGTTGTTATTCTTGATGAATATGACAACGAGATTGTCGGTGAATACAGCAACGAAGCCCAGTGCGCTTTGAACATTTACTACGAAAAAAAACCGCTCGGCTTTGTATTTTTAGGCGGAAATCCAGAACGATTCAGCGAGGACTTTAAAAAAATAAAAGTGCCTTGCATTCTTATTACTACCAAGCCAAAAAAAGAAGGCTTTGAAAATCTTTCAAGTGTAAGCACAGACGAATTTCAGGCTTCGCTTTATGTTGCCCGCTATTTTGTAAAGCATGGACACACAAAAATTGGAGTGATTGGCGGAGACTTTGAAAGCTCTGAAACTTCTAAAAACCGCTACGACGGATTCATTGAAGGCCTTGAACTTGCAGGGCTTGATTTTGATTTTGAAAAAGCTTATGTTACAACCCGCTATAGTTTTGAAGGCGGAGCTTCCGCGGCGGAAGAGCTTATAAAAAAATTTCCAGACTTGACTGCAATTTTCTGTATGTCCGATGTTATGGCGATTGGAGCTTGCCGTAAGCTTAAGCAGATGGGCTATTCAATTCCAGAAGATATTTCTATAATCGGATTCGACGGACTTTCCATTGCGGATTTTTATTGTCCTAGAATTACAACTGTAAAGCAATCGAACGAGGATCTGGCTATACAAGGACTTAAAACTTTTATAGACTGCGTTGAAAAAAAAGCTCCGGCAGTTCATAAGATTATTCCATTTGAATTTGTCGAAGGCGAAACTGTGAAATCAATTGTAAATAAATAACTTCAATATTTACGAGGAAATATATGTTGAACAAACGTGCTTGCGGTGTGCTGATGCACATTTCATCTTTGCCTGGAAAAACAGGAATTGGAACAATGGGCAAAAACGCCTATGAGTTTGTTGATTATCTGAAAAGCGCAGACCAAAAATACTGGCAGATTCTTCCGGTTTGCCCTACAAGCTATGGAGATTCGCCTTACCAGAGCTTTTCTACTTTTGCCGGAAATCCTTATTTTATTGATTTTGATTTTTTGACGGAACAGGGATTTTTGCAGAAATCCGACTACGAAAATGTAAACTGGGGTGGCAACGAGCGTTATGTGGATTACGGAACACTTTATATTGAGCGCCATAAAGTTTTTTCAATAATCCAGAAAAACTTCAACAAAAGTATTCCATCTGACTTTGATACTTTCTGCGCTGAAAATGCGTTTTGGCTTGAAGATTATTCGCTTTTTATGGCGATAAAAGATGCGCATGGCGGAATTGCATTTGACTTTTGGGAAGAAGACATTCGCTGCAGAAAGCCAGATGCTCTTGATTCTTGGAAAAAGAAATCTGCGGAACGTATGCAGTACTACAAAATGCTTCAGTATTTCTTCTTTAAGCAGTGGTACGCCCTTAAAAAATATGCGAATGAAAAAGGAATTCAAATTATAGGCGATATTCCGATTTATGTTGCGGCGGACAGTTCAGATGTTTGGTCAAATCCAAGCCAGTTTATGCTTGACGAAAATTACAAGCCAGTCGAAGTTGCCGGCTGCCCTCCAGATGGATTTTCTGCGGACGGTCAGCTTTGGGGAAATCCTGTATACAACTGGGAATACATGAAGCAGACGGATTATGCTTGGTGGAAAAAACGCCTTGAAAAAAGCATGGCAATTTACGATGTTATAAGAATTGACCATTTCCGCGGATTTGATTCTTTCTATTGTATTCCTTATGGTTCTACAAATGCGAAAGTTGGCGTTTGGCGTCAGGGACCGGGAATGGATTTGTTCAATTCGCTTAAAAAGCAGTTTGGCGAAATGCCTGTTATTGCGGAAGACCTTGGATTCCTTACAGACAGCGTAAAACAGCTTTTAAAGGATTCAGGATTCCCTGGAATGAAAGTTCTTCAGTTTGCATTTGATTCACGTGAGACAAGCGACTACATTCCTTACCGCTACACACAGAATTGCGTTGTTTACACAGGAACTCACGACAACGACACAATTCTTGGCTGGACAGAAACTGCCGCGAAAAAAGATGTTGAAAATGCAAAGGAATATCTTCGTGTAAAAGAAAACCGTGATGTTGTAAAAGAAATGATGATTGCCGCAATGTCGAGCGTCGCAAATACTTGCATTCTTACTATGCAGGATTTGATTGGGCTTGGCAAAGAAGCCCGCATGAATATTCCGTCAACAGTCGGAAACAACTGGAAATGGCGCGCAACAAAAGAGCAGTTTTCAGAAGATTCCAAGAATTTCCTTGCGCACTTTACGCATCTATACGGAAGAGCTTAGTTTTTAAAGCGCAACTGAATATTCCCCCGTGCAGAACTTAAATTTTTGTTTTGCGCGGGGATTTTTTTTGCAATGTCAAGATTTTATTAAGCATTTATATAAATTTTGTTAAATTTATATTTCAGACCTTTCTAATTTGCAAAAAGCGGATTATAATCTATTCCGAGTGTCAAATCAGCTTATATTTCATAGGAGCTTTTATGAAGAAACTGATTTTTTCTCTTTTGGCGGCATCGGCTTTGCTTGTTTCGTTTGCTTTTGGAAAATCTGTAAAAAACGAAGAGCCGGAAGAATCTGAGCCAACTTCAAATCTTATAAAAAACGGAGATTTCAGCAAAGGAAAAAAATTCTGGGATATGTTCCTTTCAAATGGAAGCGCAGATCAGCTTGTAACCGAAAACGGCGAAATGGAAATCCGCATAAAAAATCCCGGACCTTACGAATATGCAATTCAGCCTTATTTCGACGGATTTTCTTTGTACAAAGGCGGCGTTTACAAATATTCTTTTGACGTGCATTCCTCTATAGAAAGAACTTTTGAATGGCGGCTTCAGGTGAACGGAAGAGATTACCACGCTTATGTTGGCGGCTGGGATTCCGTGGGAAAAGAAACCAAGCATATTGAATCTACATTTACAATGCGCGAGCCTACAGATTTTTCTCCGCGGCTTGTTTTGAATGTGGGAATGGGAAAAGGCTGTCCGGAAGACATGAAAGGACATTCGATTTTCTTTGACAACTTTGACCTTGAGCTTGTTGACGCTTCTGGAATTACTGAAATTGTTACTTCAACAACGACTTCAAATGTCAATTTGAACCAGCTAGGATATTTGCCTTCCGCAAAGAAAACTGCTGTTGTCCGCTCAAAGAAAAGCGCGAAAATTTCTGGAACTTTTGATGTTATAGACACAAAAACTGAAAACGTTGTTTTTTCCGGCAAACTGAAAAATGCAAAGTTCAACGAAGCTTCTGGCGAGCAGACTGCAATTGCTGATTTTTCAAAACTTTCCGCGGAAGGAACTTACAAAATCAAGGCTGGAAAATACGGCGAGTCATTCGAATTTAAGATTGCAAACGATATTTATGACGGAATTTTAAAAAGCGCAGTAAGATTTTTCTATCTGCAAAGATGCGGAACAAAAGTTCAGGATGCGGATTTTGGACACCCGGAATGCCACACAACGCGTGCAGTTGTTTACGGCAATGTTGAAACTTCTTACGATGTAAACGGCGGCTGGCACGATGCCGGAGACTACGGACGTTATGTTGTTCCTGCTGCAAAAGCTGCCTCTGACTTGATGCTTGCTTATGAGCATAACAAAAATTCATTTGCTTCTGAAAATATTCTTGATGAAATAAAGTACGAGCTTGACTGGATGCTTAAAATGCAAATTCCAGAAACTGGGGCTGTATTCCATAAAGTTTCTTGCAGAGAATTCCCTGGAGAAGTTATGCCGCAGGACGAAAAAGACAGGCTGGTTTTGTGTCCTGTTTCAACTGCCGCTACTGCTGACTTTGCCGCTGCAATGGCGATGGCTTCAAGAGTTTTTAAAGACTACGAGGAAAGCGCAAAATATTCCGCCGCTGCAAAAAAAGCATGGGAATATCTTGAAAAAACTCCTTTTGATGGAAAAGGCTTTACAAATCCGATTTTGTTTACAACCGGAGCTTACAATGATTCTCAGGATGCTGACGAAAGATTCTGGGCGCTTGCAGAGCTTTATAAAACTTTTGGGGACGAAAAATATCTTGAGCTTTTAAAAGCTTATGACCCATTTGAAATTGGACAGGATCTTGGCTGGCAGCAGGTCGGACTTTACGGACTTTATGAATATCTTTCAAGTGATGCTCCAAAAGATTCATTTTATCAGAAAGCACAAAAAGCATTCCTTTCAAAGGCTAATGAAAAACTCAAGAATGTCGCCGCGGATTCTTACGATGTTTCACTTTCGATGTATGAATATGTCTGGGGAAGCAACATGGGAGCCGCAAACAACGGAATGCTTTTCTTGCTGGCGGACAGAATTTCACCAAACAAAAAATACAAGGAAGCTGCAAAATGCCAAATTGACTATTTGCTTGGAAAAAATACAACTTCGTACTGTTTTGTAACTGGATTTGGAACACTTTCGCCGATTCTTCCGCACCACAGACCTTCGCAAGTTGCCAAAAAGCCTATGCCGGGAATGCTTGTAGGCGGCCCTGACTCAAAGCTTGAAGATCCTTTTGCGCGTGCAAATCTTTCTGACGCTCCTTATGCTGCCTGCTACATAGACAGTGTTCAAAGTTATTCATGCAACGAAGTTACAATTTACTGGAATTCACCGCTTGTTTATCTGATTTCAGGCTGCATGGAGTAAGAGACTTAAAAAATAGACGAGGAAATGTCCCGAATTTATCTTTTATGTCATTTTCGGGCTTGACCTGAAAATCTAAATGACATTTTGGATTTATTAGGCATTCCTCTTTACTACGGAAAAGATGCTGCTATGAAAAAGTTCTTAAAGAAAATTTATATAGTTCTTCTCGCAGTTTCGTTTGTGGCTGTAACAGTTGGATTTTTTATATTCGCCACAACAAAGGAATTTATTACCGAAAATGATATTTCTCCAGACGTTCAGTTTTCAATAGGAAAACGACAGCTAAAAGGCGATGTTTGGACAACTTATGTTCCTTACATTGCTTCTATTCATCCGGGAAAAGGAAATCTTACAGGCAGAATTTACACTGGAGTTGTAAAAAATCTTAACAAGCGCGCGATAAAAGACTGGAGCGTGGAAATAAACATAACGCAGCCTTGCTATCTGAACAACGCTTGGAACGGATTTGTTGAAATTTACAAAAGCCGGGCTGAAAAAAAGCCGTCTCAGCCTTTAATAGACTTAAAAAAAGCAAAGGAATCCGATTTTTCAATTAGGACAATAAAAAATCTTAACAACATTCTTATTCCGCTTGATCCGGGAAGCAGAATTGTTTTTTATCCAAGCATAGAAAAATACATTCCGGGCAGAGTGCAGGACGTGAACAGCATTTCCATGGGCTTTGTTTTCTACACAGAAGACACAGATGGCTTGATGAAATTCAAGTCTTGGAAAGTAAATTACAAGTTTGAAAATGATTTGTTTTACCGTCCGTTTTTCTATGCCTTTTTGCTTTTTTACATAATGTGGCTTTGTCTTGTGATTTCAAGAATCAGACTTCATTCGATAAGGCTTGCAAAAGAAAAAGAACGCGAGCACGACAGGCTTACGCTTGAGCAGGTAATAAAGGCGTTTACAAAATTTATCGATGCCAAGGACATTTACACAGGCGGGCACTCTGAGCGTGTTGCAAAATACTCGTATATGCTTGCAAAGGAAATGGGCAAGTCCAGCGATGAATGCCTTAACGCCTATTACTGCGGACTTTTCCATGACTGCGGAAAAATCGCTATTCCTGACGAAATTATAAAAAAGCCTGAAAAACTTACTGATGACGAATACAAGCTTATGCAAAGCCACACAACAACAGGCTACAATCTTCTAAAGGAACTTACATTGATTCCAGACGCTTGCCTTGCCGCCCTTTATCACCATGAGCGGATTGATGGCACAGGATACCCTAAAGGCCTTAAAGGAAATGAAATTCCTGAAATTGTGCGCATTATTTCTGTTGCTGACGTTTTTGACTGCATGAGCCAAGACCGCTGCTATAGAAAGGCTTTTCCGCTGGAAAAAATTATTGAGGACTTTAAAATGAACAGCGGCAAGCAGTTTGACCCTGATGTTGTAAAAGCGTTCCTAAGCCTTGCAGAAAAAGGCGCGTTTAAGGTTTAAACTTGTCCGGCTTGCTACTGAAAAAGGTTGTTGTAAAAAAAATTATGAAACATTAAAATATTTTCTTGTAAATTTTTCGCAAATAAAATCAACGCGGATTCATGCCGCGGCAAAAAGGAATATCTTATGGAAAATTCTAAGAGAACTGTAACTTGCGGCGAGCTTACAAAGGCTGACGTCGGCAAGAAAGTTGTATTGAACGGCTGGGTTAGCCGAACACGCGATTTGGGCGGACTTGTTTTTATCCGCTTGCGCGACCGCTATGGAATCACACAGGTGATGGTCGGCGACAATGCTTCGGACGAAGTTAAGAAAATCGCCGCTTCCTTAAAGTCAGAATATTGTATCGCTGTTGAAGGCGTTGTTGCAGCCCGCGCGGAAAAAGACGTGAACAAGGAAATGGCAACCGGCGAGATTGAAGTTGAAGCAACCGACATCGAGATTTTCACAACTTCGCAGGAGCTTCCATTTTCTATTGAGGAAGTGCGCCAGAAGGACGGGACAGTTGTTCTTCCAAACGAGGATTTGCGCCTAAAATACCGCTACCTTGACCTTCGCCGCGAGCCTATGCAGCACAACATCATCTTGCGTTCGGCAGTAACTTTTGCCACACGCGAATTCTTGACTTCAAAAGGTTTCTTGGAGATTGAAACTCCTACATTCATAAAGTCCACTCCAGAAGGCGCGCGCGACTATTTGGTTCCGAGCCGCGTTCACCCGGGAAAATTCTATTCTTTGCCGCAGTCGCCACAGCTTTACAAGCAGCTTCTTATGGTTTCCGGATTCGACAAGTATTTCCAGATTGCGCGCTGTTACCGCGATGAGGACGCACGCGGAGACCGCCAGCCTGAGTTCACCCAGATTGATATGGAAATGAGCTTTACAAACCGCGAGGAAGTCCTTGAAACAACAGAAGAGCTTATGCGCCACATTTTCAAAAAGACGCTGAACTACGAGCTTCCGATTCATTTTGACAGAATCAGCTGGGACGACGCATTTGACCTTTACGGAAGCGACAAGCCGGATTTGCGTTTTGACATGAAGATGCAGGACGCGGCGTTTATGGCGGATTTGAGCGACTTTAACGCATTCAAGGCAGGAGCCGCAAACGCAGATAAGAACATTGAGCGACACAAGAGAAGCGGACTTAAAGCCCTTGTTGTAAAGAACGCTGCGGACAAATATTCAAGAAAGCACATTGAAGCCCTTGAAGCAGTCGCAAAAATCAACCACGCGAAAGGTCTTGCCTGGATGAAAGTTGACGCGGAAGGAAAATTTGAGGGCGGAATCTCTAAGTTCTTCGCCGGAAAAGAAGCGGAAATCTGTTCTAAGCTCGGTGCAGAAAAGAACGACCTTCTTCTGTTCGTAAGCGATGAAAAATGGCAGACAGCGTGCGTTGCGCTCGGAGCGGTCCGCAAACAGCTCGGAAAAGACTTGAATCTTTACAATCTGAAAGACGAATTCCACTTCGCATGGATTATCGACTTCCCGTACTTCGCATGGAACGAGGAAGAAAACAAGTGGGAAACTGAGCACCATATGTTCACTCTTCCGCAGAAAAAATACTGGGACACTTTGGAAAGCGATCCGGGAGCTGTAAAAGGCGACCTTTACGACCTTGTCTTGAACGGATATGAGCTTGCTTCAGGCTCAATGCGTATCAATGATCCGGCGCTGCAGGAGCGGATTTTTGAAATCGTAGGCTACAGCCGCGAGCGCGCAGAAAAAGCATTTGGCTTTTTGGTACAGGCATTCAAATTCGGCGCGCCGCCGCACGGAGGAATCGCCCCGGGACTCGACCGCCTTATCATGCTGATGTGCCACGAGGAAAGCATCCACGAAGTAATCGCCTTCCCGAAGAACAATTTGGCAATGTCGCCGATGGATGACTGCCCAAGCTTTGTTGAGCAGAAACAGCTGGATGAGCTACATATTCAGTGTGTCGAAAAAGAAAAAAATTAACTAAAAACTACAAGGCGGCTTTCGGGTCGCCTTTTTTCGTTTCCTTCTAATTTTTATCTTTCAAATTTTGCATTTTACATTCATGTTTTTGCAAGTTGCTTAAAATCGTCTTTTCTATTTTTTTGCTAGCCTGTAAAGTTCTGCTTAAAAGTGGAGGCAATAATGATTTTAGAGGCTGTGATTTTGGGGCTTTCAACAGGAACTTACTGCGCAATGTACTGTGGTCCTGTGCTGATTCCTTTTTTATGCGGAACAGAAAAAATTTCTTGCAGGCGGAATACAGGATTGCTTGGGCTGTTTTTGGCTTCAAGGCTTGCGATGTATTTTTTCCTTGGGTTTATTTTTAGCATGATGGGACTTATTGCAAGTGAATTTTTTGATCCGTATTTTGCAAGACGACTTTCTGTGTATGCCTACATTTTCTGTGGAACTGCGCTTCTTTTAAATTCATTCGGCGCAAAATTTCCGTGGAAAAAAGATGGATGCAAGTGTGTTTCCTTAAAAATAGCCGGCAATGATTTTTTGACTGCGGTTTTTACGGGGCTTGCGGTGGGGCTTCATATCTGCGCTCCTTTATGGACAGCCATTGCGAGGTCTGTATTTTTTGCAAACAGAATGAAAGGAATTTTTTATCTTGTTTTCTTTTATATTGGAACACTTCCGTTTTTTCTTCCGCTTCTTGGAATTCCGTTTGTTCAAAAAATATTTCCTGTGATGAAAAGAATTTCACGAATTGCTCAGCTTTTAGTCGGATTTTATTTTCTTATTTTTGAAGGCTTAATAAAACTGTTTTTTTAATAGAGGGAAAGATGATTGTTTCAGTTATTCTTTGCGGCTTGATGTCGATTGTTATTTTGTTTTTTGTCGTGGCAAATAACGGATTTTCTGTTGTGTCTGTTTTTTATGGTTTGTTCCTAATGTTTCTTTACAGTGGAATGACTTTTTCAGAAAACAAAAAGAAAGGAAGCGGAACTATATATCGCAGAATTTTTTTAACAACTTACGCTGTGTTTTTTTGCATTGGATTTATAGCGAATCTTTTTGCAGAAAGGGGAAGCATGGAAATTACCAATGAGGCTCTTGCAACTTGCGAGCTTCCGTTTTGCCACATTGTAATTCCGCAGGGACTTTTGTCTTATCTTGCAACGCAGACTGTAATTTTTCCTGCAAGAGTTTCGGGGCATTTTGCTTCAATTGCAAGTATGCTTGCAATCTGGCTTGTGTTTACTCTTGTTCTTGGCCGCGGCTGGTGTGCCTGGGTTTGTTTTTACGGCGGCTGGGATGAAGGCTTTTCGCACATTGCAAAAAAAAGGCGGCTTAATCTTTTGGCGCATAACAAGGAAATCCGCGACTTTCAGTTTGGCTTTTTGCTCTTTTTAGCTCTTGCCTGTTTTGGAACTATGTCGGCTCTTTATTGCGACTGGTTTTGTCCGTATAAAATTGTGACGGAATTTATTCCTATGACGACAATTCCGGGGCTTATTGCGGGAATTATTTTTATAGGGCTTTTCTTGGGGCTTGTGGTTGTGCTTCCGATTTTGACTAAGCGCAGAACTCAGTGCAGTATGCTTTGTCCGTTTGGCGCATTTGCTTCTTTGACTGACAAACTAAGTCCGTTCAAAATGCGCATTGACACTGAAAAATGCAAAGGCTGCATGAAATGTGCGCAGGCTTGTCTATTTGGAGCAATTGATGTTGCAACAATTCAGCAGAAAAAAGGCTCGCCGGAAATTACGTGTGCAAAATGCGGAGAGTGCATTGCGGTTTGTCCTGAAAAGGCGATTTCTTATCAGTTTAGATTTAACAAAGGATGCTGCGCGCCTGAACCCAAATCCAGACTTGCAAAAGGAATTAAAAAATTCTTTGCGCCAGAAAATTTGTTCAGGTTTGCAGCTTTTACATTCGGAGCGATTATGTCTTCGGCTTTTGCAATTGATTCAATCAAAGCGATTTTGAATTTCTTTGCGCATTAAATAACAAATTGTCAAATTGGAGATTTAAATGAAAAAAATTATTTATTACTTTATGGTTTTTCTGTGCGGCTTTACTTGTCTTGCCGGTGTTTCGCTGTTTTTTATAAATGAAGATTCTGTGCAAAATTTTATGGTGAAATCGCTGAAGCTAAAAAATTCTCCTTGGCTTAACGGCGGAGAAATTATTGCAGATTTTTTTGACGAATCTTGTGATGACAACGGAAGCGGAAAATTAAATTATCCAGATTATAAGCAGTTTGAAAAAGGTTCTCTTGACTTGATTCGCTACACTGTGCATAAGCCTGTTTACGAAGCAGTCTGGCAGCAAAATCCGGAATACTGGCAACTTGACCTTGAGTTTAAGTGCGGAATTCCAGATGTCCGCAACATTATGGTTTACATTGGCGCAGAAAATATAAACGGCGGTTCAACAGAGCCTTTGTTTGCGGATGCTGAAAATGTAAAGTTTGATATTTTTCATCCGTGGAATTTTGCAGTTTGGGTAAACAAAAAAAATGGAACTGTCTATAATTCAAGCCGGACTTTAATTTGCGAAACCGAAAATTATTTTAGAAATAACGGAAAAGAAATTTTTGTGAGAATTCCGCTTGCAAAAAAAGAACTTCAGAAATTCTACACTTCAAAAATTACTTGGCACTATGTTGTTGCCGGCGGATTTTCTGAATGGGACAAAGGCGGATTTTTGCCTTCAGATTCAGATGAAAAAATTTACGATTTGCTCGACGGATATTCTGCGCAAGTTTCGCAGAGTCAGCAGCTTTCTTCGCGCACTCTTTTTCCAGTTGAAGTAAAAATGAAAGATGAATCTTCGTTGCAGAATTCAGATTTTGAAAACGCAGTTAAAGAACGCCACAAGGAATTTCAGGAACAGAAAATAATTCCGCTTAAAGAAACAAAAAACGAGCCTGCTTCATTTTCAGAAAAACTTGAATATGCAGTTTGCATTTTTGAGCAGGGAGAATATAAAAAGGCCGAAAAACTTTTTTCAGAGCTTGTAGCCGAGCAGGAAAATTCTGCGCTTTCAAATGCGTATTATGGTTCGTGCCTTGCAATCCGCGGAGGAAATTCAAATGTTTTTGCGGCAATGAAACTTGTAAAGCAGGCGTTTGTTTATTTGGACAAAGCTGTTTCTCTTTGTGTTGGAACTGCTGATGAAATGGAAGTTCTTTTGAACCGCGCCAATGTTGCTTCTTCAGTTCCAGAAAGCGTGTTTAAAAAATCCGCGGTGGCTGGAGCAGACTTTGAGCGCATTGCAGAGCTTTATAAATCTTGTGCAGACTTTGACGAAGTTTCCGATGAAAAGAAAACAGCACTTGCATATTATTATGTTTGCGCGGCGGAAAATTTCAGGAAGGCAGGACGTGAAACAGATGCCAAGCGAAATGCCTGGTATGCAGAAAAAATTTTTCAAAAGGAGTAGAATGCAGAAAATGAAAATTACAATTTTAGACAAGGATTCAGGAAGCGAGGACGAAATAATTGTAAAGTGTTCAAACCTTAGTCCCGACATAATCCGGCTTTTGAATTCTTTTAAAAGCGGAAAAGACAAGCTTGCGGTTTTTAAAGATTCGCAGATTGTTGTTATTGAGCCAAAGGAAATTTTTTATTTCGAATCCGTGGACAACAATGTTTTTGCATACACAAAAGAAACTGTCTACGAGTCAAAGAGCAAGCTTTATCAGCTGGAAGAAGAGCTTCTTTTCAAGGATTTTATCAGAGTGAACAAGGCTGTGGTTTTGAATATAAATAAAATTGCAAAGCTTGTTCCTGCGTTCGGCGGAAGATTTGAAGCTGTCTTAAAAAACGGCTACAAAGTTATAATTTCAAGAATGTATGTTCCATTGCTAAAAGAAAAGCTTGGAATGTAATCGGAGGCTAAAAATGAATTCAGTTGCAAGAATCGTAAGTATGTTTTGTGTTATTTCAACAGGAATTTTTCTCTGTTCTGGAATTTACTGCTATGTTTGCTGGGGCTCGGATATTGAGCTGCATTTGTCCTACATCTTTGGAGTTTTTCTGATTGCCTTTATTTCTTCTATTTTATACATTCCGCTTTTGAAAGAAGATGAATTTCCAAAAGGAAAACTTATTGCTCTGCGGATTTTATATTTTTTGATTATAAATTTTCTAGTTCTGGCTGTCGGTCATAAACTTGACTGGTTCAGCTTTGGAAGCATTAAAATGCTTGTGGGAATGGAACTCACTTTTGTTGTGGTTTTCTTTATTGTAATGCTTGTTGAATACTTAAAAGGTCTGCAGGAAGTAAAAAAAATGAACCTGCAGATTGCAAACCGCCAGAAGGAGTAGATGGGGTTTAATACCCAAAATTTTTTCCGCAGTTGTATGTTCCCATTGCTGAAACAGAAGAAATTTCGCTTGTTTCTATTACTTGTCCGTAAACGTCTGTCAGGCGGAATTTCTTTTTTCCATAAATTAAATTTTGTCCGTCAACTTTGTACCAGTTGTTTTGCACAGAATCTCGTGTCATTTGTTTGTATGCAGAACCATCAATGCTGATTTCAACTTTTTTAAGCGGATAGCGCATATTGTAAAATCTTCCGGCAAGCCACCATTCATTGATTCCGTCTTTTGACTGAAAGAAAATATTTGACTTTGTTGGATACGGAATTGCTTTGAATGTAACGTCAACGTGTCCCAATTTTTCTTCTGCAAGTTTTGTGAATGCGTTTTTTGCAAGGTCAAAGAAATATGAGCTTTGGCTTGTCCATTTGCTGTTTTCTGAAGAAGGGCAAAGATCAGTTATGAGCGCGTTGATTGTTGTTCCGTTGTAAGTTATTTCAAGTGCAGTTCCCGGCGGAAGCTCTGCAAGTTTTGGTTCTGAAACTGCGCATTTGTAAAATCCGTTTTCAATCTGCGGAACATAATATGCTACAGAAGTTGCATCGTAGCCTTCATAAAAAGTGACAGTTCCAGTTGTTGGCTCTGTGTATTTTCCTGTGAATGAAGATTCCTTTGAGCCGCTGTCATTTTCATCTTCGTCATCTGAAAAAATTCCGTCTAAACCAGAGCAGCTGCACAGCCCCCCCCATAAGGCGGCAATGCAAACAACAGCTTTGAGTAAAGAAAATAATTTAAAATGTTTCATGCAATGATTATAAAATCACTATTCAACTTTTTCAACAAAATTTATTTCAACGCCTTTTGAATTCTTTTCATTGCTTCTTCAAGAGTTTTGCGCGGGCAGGCAGCATTTATCCGCTGAAATCCATTTCCTGATGTTCCGAAAATTTTTCCGCTGTCAAGCCAAAGTTTTGCTTTGTTGATAATCAAGTCTTCAAGTTCCTGCACATTAAGTCCAGTTCCGCGGAAGTCAAGCCAGGCAAGATAAGTTCCTTCGTGGTGAATCATTTTTACGCCGGAAAGATTTTTTTGCGTGAATTCTTCAATAAAATCAATGTTTGCCTTTATATATTTTTTTACAGAAGTGAACCATTCAAGCCCGTGCTGGTATGCTGCCTGGCAAGCCTTTATTCCGAACACGCTCAGCTGGCTTATTCCCGCAGCGTCAACTTGCTTTTTAAATTTTTTTCTAAGTTCAGGATTTGAAATAAAAATGTTTGAAATAAGTGTTCCTGCAAGATTGAAAGTTTTGCTTGGCGAAGTGCAAGTTATGGTTATATTTGCAAGCTCTTCGTTTAATGAAGCGAACACATTGTGCTGCCCTTCAAAAATAAAGTCGTTGTGAATTTCATCGCTTACAACAATTACTTTGTGGCGAAGGCAAATTTCTCCAAGCTGCAAAAGTTCTTCCTTGCTCCAGACTCTTCCCACAGGATTATGCGGACTGCACAAAAAAAACAATTTTACGTTGTTTTGAATTATTTTATTTTCAAAGTCGGAAAAATCAATGTGGTAGCGGTTGTCGTTGCCCAGAACAAGGTCATTGCTTACAACTTTTCTTTCGTTGTCGCGGATTACTTCCATAAACGGATAGTAAACTGGCAACTGCAAAATAACGGCGTCTCCTTTTTGCGTGAATGCCTTTACCGCCATTGCAAGAGCAAACACAACGCCCGGAGTTTTTATAAGCCAGTCTTCCTGAACTTTCCAGTTGTGCTGATTTTTCATCCAGTCGGCAACCGCACTGAAGTATTCAGTTTGAGTTTCTGTGTATCCAAAGATTCCATGCTCGCAGACTTTTTTAAGCTCATCAATTATGCAGCTTGAAGTTTTAAAATCCATGTCGGCAACCCAAAGCGGAAGCACATCTTTTGGAAGTCCGCGCCGAACTGCAAAGTCGTATTTTAAGCAGTCTGTATTTTTTCTGTCAATGATTGTGTCAAAGTCAAGATTCTGTTCCATAAAATTCTATTCCTCTTTTTGCGCCTGCGAAAATACATCCTCAAATTCTTTTATAAGGTCATCGCAGTTTTCAATTCCAACGGAAAGCCTCAATGTTGCATTTGTAATTCCGTTTTTTATTCTAAGCTCTTCCGGAACATCAGCGTGCGTTTGAGTTGCAGGATAAGTTATGAGAGTTTCAACGCCGCCAAGACTTTCAGCATAACGGATAAGTGAAACTTTTTCCAGAATTGAAAGCGCGAGTTTTTGCGACTTTACTTGGAATGTAATCATTGCGCCGAATCCTCTTGCTTGCTTTTTCATTATTTTGTGTCCCGGATGTTCAGGAAAGCCCGGATAAATTACACGCTCAACAAGCGGACTTTCTTTTAGCCAGTTTGCAATTTTTAATGCGTTTTCTTGCGCGCGTTCCATTCTTACAGCCAAAGTTTTTATTCCGCGCAAAATAAGCCAGCAGTCAAACGGCGCAAGTCCAGCTCCAGTTGTCTTTATAAGAAACCGCAGTTTTTCTTGAATATCGGTTCTGTTTGTAACAACAAATCCTGCGAGCGTGTCGTTGTGTCCGCCAAGATATTTTGTTCCGCTGTGAACTACGATGTCTGCGCCAAGGTCAAGCGGATTTTGAAAATACGGCGAAAGAAATGTGTTGTCCACAATCAAAAGAAGTTCGTGCTTTTTTGCAATTTTTGAAAGAAGCGAAATGTCCGAAACGTTCATCATCGGATTTGTGGGAGTTTCCACGTAAAGAGCCTTTGTGTTTTTTGTGATTAAATTTTCAATTCCGTTTTCATTGCGAACTTTGCTGAATTCTGTGCGGGTAAATGCAATTCCGTTTTTTGCTGAAACATTGTCGAACAGCCTTATGCTTCCGCCGTAAAGATCAGAATCCACAATCAAGTTGTCGCCCGGAGAAAAAAATTCCATTAAAAGACTTATTGCCGCCATTCCGCTTGAAAGTGCAAACGCATCAATTCCGTTTTCAAGAGAAGCGACAGTTTTTTCAAGCTGCTCACGGGTTGGATTTTGCAGCCGAGAATAGTCAAAGCCAGTGCTTTTTCCTGCTCCCGGATGCGCATAAGTTGCTGTCTGATAAATCGGAAAACTTACCGCGCCATAGTGATTTTTACAATTGTCCTCATCTTCCAAGTGAATGCATTTTGTTTCTATTGACAACGCCATTTTTTCCTGCCTAATTTTTTTTATTGTCATTATCGGGCTTGACCCTGCGATATTTCTAAAAGAAACTCGGTTGATAATCTATTGAAGTTTTATAACAGATTCCTGTGTCGCTGCACAGGAATGACATTTGAAGTTAAATTATATATTCGATTGGTTTTAACACACGCTGAAGAAACTTCTTTGTACGCTCTTCTTTTGGATGCTGAAAAATCTGCGCGCTTGTGCCTTTTTCTACAACAACTCCGCCATCCATAAAAACAACTTGAGTCGCCACGTCTTCAGCAAAGCTCATTTCGTGCGTAACAACAATCATTGTAGTTCCTTCCTTTGCAAGCTTTTTTATAACGCCAAGAACTTCTCCAACAAGCTCCGGGTCAAGAGCGGATGTAGGCTCATCAAAAAGAACGACATCAGGATTCGCCGCAATAGCCCGCGCAATTCCAACACGCTGCTGCTGTCCTCCAGAAAGCTGAGACGGATAAAAATCCTTGCGTTCCAAAAGTCCGACTTTTAAAAGAGCTTCTTCTGCAGTTTTGCGGGCTGTTTCCTTTGGAATTTTTCTTGCGGTAACAAGACCTTCCATTACGTTTTCAAGCGCAGTCTTGTTGTTAAAAAGATTGTAGTTCTGAAAAACAAAGCCAGTTTTTCGCCGCACTTGAAGAACTGTTTTTTTATGCGGATGAGAAAGACTTGTACGGATTTCATCAAATTCCATTTTACCTTTGTCTGCAGTTTCAAGAAAATCAAGGCAGCGCAAAAAAGTTGTTTTTCCAGAGCCGGAAGGTCCGAGGATTACAACAACGTCTCCTTTTTCAACTGTCAAGTCAACGCCCTTTAATATTTCGTTTTCTCCAAATGACTTGTGCACATTTTTTACTTTCAGCATTTTTCACCTTCCAATTTTAGCGCGGGTTTTCCTGTTCTATAAACTGAAACTTTCTTTTCTGTCAGCCTGAAAATTTGCTGGACTATAGAACATACGATTATGTAGATTACAAAAATATCAAGGTAAGATTCGATATAATTGTAGCCATAAGAAGCTTCAATTCTTGCAACTGCTGTAATGTCTTTTACAGTCATCATAAATGCAAGCGAAGTATTTTTTATAAGGTTTACGGTGGCGTTGCAAATGTTAGGGAGCGCGCTTTCCAGTGCCTGCGGAATTATAATTCTTCTGTAGGTTTGACAGCTTGTAAGTCCGCAAGTGATTCCGGCTTCAAACTGACCCTTACTGACTGTGAGCAGGGCTGAACGGAATACTTCAGAAAGAATCGCCGTGTTGTTCAGTGAAAATACAATGTAAGCGTAGACAATTGGATTTATTTTGAACACATCGATTGAGCTTCCGGCATTTTTAAAAACTGAATTTAAAAGCGACGGAATTATTGAGTACACAACAAGAATCTGAAGAACAACTGGAGTTCCGCGTATAAATGAAACAAAAAATGCGCAAGCCTGTGAAAGAACTTTTACCTTGTGTATTCTGCAAAGCGCAATTAAAAATCCAAGCGCAGTTCCGGCTGCAAAAGCTACGGCGGTTATTTTTAACGTAACAGGAAGAGCTTTAAAAGAAAGCCAAAATGTTCTAAAGAAAAATTCTACGTCAAACATAAGTTCTCCCTGTTAAAAAGTTTTTCTTCCGCGTGAAAAATGTTTTTCCAGCCTGCCGAAAATCTGCTCAATTGAAATTGTGAGCGTCCAGTAAATAAGCGCAAGAGCCGTGTAAGTTTCCACAGCATAAGCTCCAAAGTTCATGCTGATAAAAAGGTTGCCTTTTCCCATTACGTCCACAAGTCCGATTGTGTATGCGAGCGAGCCTTCCTTTAAAAGCGCAATCAAACTGTTTCCAAGATTCGGAAGCGACACTGCGAATGCCTGCGGAAAAATTATCCGCCTGAAAGTTTGAAATTCCGTAAGCCCGGAAGTCAATGCGGCTTCTCTTTGTCCTTTTGGAATGCTTAGGTAGCTTGCCCTCATTATTTCTGCCGCGCTTGCTGAAAACAAAAGTCCCAGCGCAAGAATTACATAAAACGATTTTGCCCAGCCGTTTATGTCAACCTTGAATATTGCCCAGAATAAATTTGGAAGTCCGTAAAAAACTACAAACAGCATTACAATTGAAGGTGTGCATCTAAATGCGTTTATTATAAAGAAAGAAATTTTCCTTGGCGCATTGTGGGAAGAAAGCATTCCTTTTGCAAGAAAAAATCCTATTAAAAGTCCAGTCAAAACTGTTCCCGCGATAATTCTAAAAGTTACCAGCAGGTAAGGCAAAAGAACTGGAATAAGCTCAAGAATTTTTTCAGGATAAAATGGTCTGTCCATATTTTACGGTGCTCCCAAAATTTTTATAGAAGTTGTCCAACAAGTTCAAGTTGTCATTGTCGTAGTTGATACGGCAATCTTGCATTTAGGGCAACTTCATTTTTTTATCATTTTTATTCTACAAAGGAAAAAATGTCCTCGCCAAAATACTTTTGCGAAAGTTTTTCGAGCGTGCCGTTTTCCTTGAGCGTTTTTATTGCTTCGTCATAAGCGTTTGCAAGTGCCTGATTTTTTCTGTTGAAAAGCGGCCAGGTTGGAATCGCCTTGTACGGAACATAAGAAAGTTTGTCCTTGTATTTCACGTAAGGCGCGCCTTCTTTTTCAATGTTGTTTTGGAATGAAAGCTTTATGTCTACCCGGGCGTCGTATCTTCCTTCCACAACCCAAACATAACCGTCCGCCGCTTCAAACTGGTCGCCTGCCACTAGTTTTACCTGAGCATCTGGATTTTGCTTGTTGTATTCATCGATTATGTTGTACTGCGCATTTGAAGGTCCGATTGGAACAAGCTTTCCTGAATACTTTGCAAACGACTTCATGTCCGTTATTTTGTCCGCTGTGTCTTTTCTAATTACAATTCCAATGATGCTTGCCGCAATTGGGTTCTGCGGAAAAACATATTTTTTCTTGCGCTCTTCTGTAATCCAAACGCCTTTTGTTCCCACATCATATTTTCCCTGAAGAACTCCAATCAAAAGGTCATCGTCGGAAGTTGGAAAATATTCAAATTCATACTGCGGAAGAAGCTTGTCAATTTCTTTTAGAACTGCAACTTCAAATCCGTCCGATTCGCCTTTGTCGTTTACAAAATCATAAGGAACATAATAGTTTGTGTGAGCCACACGGATTTTCTGAACTTTTCCATCTGACTTTTTTGGTTTTGCAGAAAGCGGAAGAATTGCTGCCAACGCAATAAATGCTAAAATTGTCTTTTTCATAATTCACCTCGTTTAGTTTTTTATCATTATCGGGTTTGCCCCTTGTCATTGCCGGAGTTGCTCTGGCAATCGCATTGTGTATATTTTTTATTCGGCGGCTTCGCGGATCCATTCAAGATGCTGCAAATCTGTTCCGCGCGGAATTGTGCAGTCTGCTCCAAGAATTATTCCTGTGCGTCCTGAATCTTTTAAAAGCCGTTTTGTTTCAGCCTGAATTTCTTCTTTTGTTCCGCTGAAAAGAACTCCGTCTGTTGTGTTTGCGAATCCTCCGATTATTGCTTTTCCGCCGAAAATATTTTTTGCTTTTGCAAGCGACACTCCTTCAACAACCGAAGCAAAGTTTACAGCGTTCGCAGGATAATTTTTGAACAGCGATAGATTGTTTCTTGCTCCCTCGTAGCCGCATACGTGCAAAATATTTTTTCCGCCTGCGCCAATTGCGGCATTCAGCACAGAAAGTTCCGACGGAGAAATTATTTCCGCATACAAGTCGGGTCCTACAAAAGCGTCTTGGATTGTCTGCACGCTAAGATAAATTCCGTCCGCCTTGCCTTCACTTATTACGGCTTCTGCAACCGCCTGCGTATTTTTTGCAATTACGCTTAATGCATACAAAACCGCATATTTGTCTTCTTTTATAAACTGCGCAAGTTTTTTGTCCGCGCCTTCAACGCTCCATTTAAATGCTGTCGCCGGAGCAAAAATGTTGTAAAAAGTAAGAACTTCATTTCCGAACGAAGAAGTAAGTTCCTTTACAAGCGAAACCTGCTCTGTTATCCAGTTGTCGTCTTTAGAAACCGGCTTTAGCTCATAAAGCTCTTTTGCGGATTTTACATTGTGAAGAAACTTTGCTGTCTTTGGCTCAAAAAAATATCCGTCGCTCATAAGTTTTACAAAGTCTGGCTTGAATTCCTGAACGAATTTTTTGTGTCCGTCCAAGTTTTCCTTTCTCATTTTTGGATTTTCTGAAACCGGAAGCATTTCGTTTTTTGTATAATGAAACCAGAATCCCACTGGAACACGTTCAGTTGGTTTGTTGTTAAGTGCGTCAAGAACAAGCTGTTTTTTGTTTGCCATGTTTTCCTCCAATAAAAAGTCAATGAAATGTAAGCAAGAGTATTTTTTTTCCGCGCGACAATGGAACAATACTGATTATTTCCTATTGCTTCAATAGGTTTGTTTATACTGTTTTTTTATACTGAGTTATAGAAAAATCCTATAACTGATTAACTGTTAATCAGCTTGAAAATTCGAGTAACAATGCTGAAGTATTTTTGCTTTAAAATTATGGATTTTAACCAAAAACTAAAGTATAGTAGAAGTATGCCAAAAGTCCTTGAAATAAACGGTTATAAATATTTCTTCTTTTCAAATGAAGGAAATCCGCAAGAGCCTTGTTATATTCATGTTAGAAAAGCTGGGAATCTTGCGAAATTTTGGATAGGGGATCAGGTTTCATTGGCAGAAAATATCGGCTTTTCAGCTTCGGAACTCAAAGAAATCAAGAGAATCGCTACTGAAAATGCAGAACTGATAAAGGAGGCATGGAATGAATTTTTCAAAAGAAAATGCCAGGGCAAAATCGGTTTGGTTTGATGATTCTAATATTTGGATTTCACTTGTTGATGGAAGACAACTTTCAGTGCCTAAAGCCTATTTTCCGAAACTTGACAATGCTGCAAAACTGGAACTTGATAATTATGAGCTTAGCGGAAATGGAATAGGAATTCACTGGGATTCTCTTGATGAAGATCTTTATGTTCCTAATCTTCTGATTGATTTTTCTTCAGCAGAATCAGTTCAGCGGCTTGCGTAACAGAACAATGTTTTTGCCAGTTTGCAGAAAAGACCTTGAGGAGCGCGGAATAGGTCAGCTTGATTTTGTTTTTGTTTCCGGGGACGCTTACGTTGACCATCCGTCTTTTGCAGCGGCTCTTTTGGGACGGCTTTTGGAATCCCGCGGATATTCTGTGGGAATTTTGTGCCAGCCGGACTGGAAATCTGCGGAAAGCTTTAAAGTTCTTGGGCAGCCTCGTCTTGCGTTTCTTGTAACAGCAGGCGCAATGGACAGCATGGTTTCAAATTATACTGCGAACAATAAGCCGCGTTCAGAAGATTCGTATTCCCACGGAGGCGAAAAAGGCCATCGCCCGGACAGAGCTGTAATTCAGTATGTGGCAAAAATCCGCGAAGCATACAAGGGCGTAAATGTGATTATCGGAGGAATTGAAGCAAGCCTGCGCCGAACAGCCCACTACGACTACTGGTCAAACACGGTAAAGCATTCTGTTCTTTTGGATTCAAAAGCCGACCTTCTTATTTACGGAATGGGTGAAAAAGCTCTTCTTGAAATTGCATCTCAGCTTGATAAAGGAATTTCTGCACGGAAAATCCGTGGCGTGAGAGGAACTTGCTGGTTCACTGGCAAAAAAGATGAAGTTCCCGCTGACGCTATAATGCTTCCTTCATTTGAAGAGGTAAGCAAAAACACGCCGGAAAGCAAAACCAAGTTTGCCTTGTCATATAAAATTCAGGAAGAAAATACAGACGCAATAAACGGAAATGTTCTTGCCGAGCCTTCAGAAAGCCGTTTTGTAATTCAGGAAAAAGCCGCGTTTCCTCTTTCGCAAGCTGAATTTGATTCGATTTATGAGCTGCCTTTTGAGCGCAAGTGGCATCCGATGTATGATGTTGCTGCTTCAAATGGAAAAAAAGGAATTCCTGCTCTTTCCGAAGTGAAATTTAGCCTTACGAGCTGCCGGGGCTGTTTTGGAGCCTGCAGCTTTTGCGCAATAACTTTTCATCAGGGGCGGCGCATTCAAGCTAGAAGCCATGAAAGCCTTTTGTCAGAAGCAGAAAAAATGACGCATGATTCTGACTTTAAAGGATACATTCATGACGTTGGCGGACCTACTGCGAATTTTAGAAGCGATGCCTGCGAGTTTCAGAAGAAAAACGGCGCGTGCAAAAACAGAGACTGCCTTGGAGTTTCTCCGTGTCCGAATGTAAAAGCCGACCACAAAGATTACATAGAGCTTTTAAAAAAACTTCGTTCACTTCCGAATGTAAAAAAAGTTTTTATAAGAAGCGGAATAAGGTTTGACTATCTTATGCTTGATAAAGACAAGACATTTTTGTATGAGCTTTGCAAGCATCATGTTTCCGGTCAGCTTAAAGTTGCTCCCGAGCACGTCAGCGACAAAGTTCTTGCCCTTATGCGCAAAAGCACTCACGCCGTCTATGAAAAATTTTCTGCGGAATATGCAAAGGCAAACAAGGAGCTTGGGCTTAAGCAGTATCTTGTTCCTTATTATATTGCGGGGCATCCGGGAGCTGGAATTCCAGAGGCGATTGAAACTGCCCTTTATTTAAAGAAAACTGGCTTTGTTCCAGACCAAGTTCAGGATTTTTATCCAACACCGGGAAGCCTTGCGACTTGCATGTATTATACAGGACTGAATCCGCATGAAAAAAATTCAGACGGAAGTTTTAAAGAAGTCTATGTTGCCCGTGGCGGACACGAACGAAGGCTTCAGCGCGCATTGCTTCAGTTTAACAAAAAAGAAAATGCCCAGCTTGTAAAGGAAGCATTGATTCAGGCTGGAAGAGCGGACTTGATAAAAATTTTATTGTAAATTTCTGCTTTAAAATGTAAAAATTCAGTTGGTTTCGTTAAAAAAATATTCTTGGGGGGGGGCAACTGTTGAAAAAACATTTTATGTGGGATATAATTTAGCCATGTGTAACTAGTTTGCAAATTTGCATTGCAAAATTGCATATCGGCTGCCGTTTTTAATTTAGGGTTTATCTAAACCGTAAAAGCGGCTTAAAAAGCTTATTCTAAAGCAAGTCTTTAATTTGGCTTTTTATGGAGGCAGTGTTATGGCAAAAAAAAGATCTTTTTCTATCTTGATGGGCATTGCATCTTTTCTTCTTTTGAGCAGTGTTCTTTCGCTCTGTTTCTTTCTATATAAAAACCGTTTGTCTTCTGCGCTTATAAATACTAAGCTAAAAAATCCAAGAGCAAATGTTTTGTTTGTAAGTTCAATGCCAAACTCTTATGTTCTTGCTCTTCAGGAAAAAGGAATGAGAAATGTATTCCTAAAAAACAACATAAATGTCGATGTTGAATATTTTGAGCCTGATGATTTCTATGATAAAAAACTTCCTGAATTTTTAAAGGAGCGCATTAAATTTTTGCAGCAAAATACAAAGTATGATGCCGTTCTTGTAAGTGGAAATAATTCATGCAACTTTGTTGAGCGCAACAGCGACACTCTTTTTTCAGGAATTCCTATTATTTTCTTTTGCATAGAAAGCAATGTTAGGGCAGAGCATCTTTACGAAAAAAAGAATTTCTGGGGAATTGCCACGACAAGATTTTTGGCAGACACAATTTCATTTGCAAGAAAACTTTTCCCTTCCGCAGAACATTACGTTGCCATTTATGACAAAACCGACGCTGGCTACGAAAATTACAATATTTTTATAAATGCCGGTGAAAAAATTCCTGATGTTGAGCTTTCAGGAATAGACACTTCTGAGCTTACAAAAAAACAAATTGGAGAAAAACTTTCTGCGTTAGACGACAAGACTGTTGTGTTTTACTTGGGAGCTTCACAAGATGCCAGCGGCAAAAAATATTCCATGGAAGAGCAGTCGGATTTTATTGTAAAGAACACTTCCGCGCCTGTATTCAGCCACAATGCGAACGGTGTGGGATTCGGTTTTCTTGGCGGAAAAATGGTTGACTACGAAAAAGCTGGTGCGCTTGCCGCAAAAATGGCTCTTGATATTATTGACGGTGAAAAATATGTTCCGTTCCAAAGGATAAAAGACGGAAAATTTATTTTTGACTATAAGGTAATTGAAGAACGCAACTTAAAAGCTTCAGCTTTTCCGCTGAATTCCGTGTTTGTAAATATTCAGGATCAGATGCAAAAAAACAGCCGCGGAATTTTGTTTGGAATAATCGGAGTCGCTGTTTCGCTTTTTATTTTCATTGCTGTTTCTTTGGTTCTTATAATTGCTGAAGTAAAAAATTCGCACGAGCTTCGTTGTTCAAACTTAAAAATGGAATATATGCTTGGACACGATTCGCTTACAGACTTGCCGAACAGATTCAAGGCGCAGGCTGTGTTCAACGATATTCAGAAGTCTGGAAAAAAGTTTTCACTTGTTCTTTTTGACATTGACGACTTTAAAAACATAAACGACTTTTATTCCCATGCTTGCGGCGACATTGTTTTAAAGACAATTTCTTCAAGGCTCAAGGCTTATTCTGCCGGAAGAGACATTTTTGTTTCACGGTTCGGCGGAGATGAATTCCTTGTGCTTTATCTTGAAAAGCAGCTGAATGAAGATTCCATAGAAATTCAGGAACTTAGAACTGTTTTTGAAAGCCCGATTAACTATGCCGAAAATAAAATCCATATTCAATCTAGCTTCGGAATTGTAAATTCTAATGACGATGAAATGGAAAACATGATTCAAAATGCGGACATTGCGCTTTACCGTGCAAAGAATTCAGGCAAAAACAAGACTGTTTTCTTTAACGAAAAAATGCGCGACCGTATATTTGAAAACAACCGCATTTCAAGAATCCTTGACGACGCTATTGCAAACGACGGAATTTGGGTTGCGTACCAGCCGCAGATTGATGTTGAAACTGGAGAAATCCACGGATACGAGGCTCTTATGAGGCTCAAGAACAGCAAAGTTTCTCCGGCGCAGTTTATTCCGATTGCAGAAGAAACTGGTCAGATTATAAAAATCGACAGAATCCTTACAGAAAAAGTTGTAAGACAGATGGCTGAATGGCGTGAGCACGGAATTCCTTTGTACAAAGTTTCAATAAATTATTCTTACAGCCAGGTTTCTGACATTCATTATGTTGATTTTCTTGAAGAGCTTTTGAAACGTTATAATATTCCGCCGGAACTTATCTGCATTGAAATTACAGAAAGCCTGTTTATTTCAAACAAGGAAGCAGTTTCTAAGCTTTTGAATGAATTTGTAAAGCGCGGAATTTCTCTTGCCTTGGACGACTTTGGAACTGGATATTCTTCTCTTAGCTATCTTACGTTCCTGCCGATTAATGTTGTTAAAATCGATAAGTCGCTTGTTGATAATTATCTTTCAAACGAAAAAGGCGACTTTATAAAGAACATTGTGCGTCTTGTCCATTCGCTTGCAATGAAGCTTACTGTTGAAGGCGTTGAGCATAAGTGGCAGAACGAAAAACTTAAGACTTTCCACTGCGACTATATTCAAGGCTACTATTATTCTAAGCCGATTTCCGGGGCAGAAATAGAAGACTTCAACAGAAAATTCCGCAGCATTGGATAATAAATTGATTGCTGTCATTATCAGGCTTGACCTGATAATCCAAATTACAATCATTAATTCAATCTTGTAGTTTGCATGGATTCATTTTATAATGAGTCTATGCAAAATGCAGTTTTGATTTTTAATGCCCGGCTTGTTGACGCCAATGTTGATAAAAAAAATGCCGCAGTTCTTTTAGCTGACGGAAAAATAAAATCATTCCCAGACAAAGCTTCTCTAAAAAAACTTTTAAATGATGATTCTGTTTCCAAGTTCGATGCGAAAGGACTTTGTGTTTTGCCTTCATTCATTGATATGCACTCGCATTTTAGAGATCCAGGGCTTACTCAAAAAGAGGATATTGAAACTGGCTCTTCCGCGGCGGCAGCTGGAGGATTTTCCACTTGCGTTCTTATGCCGAATACAAATCCTGTAGTTTCAAGTCAAGAGCAAGCGGAACTTAATAATAAAAAAGCTTTTGAATTCGGGCGGTGCAGGACAATTCAGGCTGTTTCAATTACCAAGGATTTCGACGGAAAAACTATAAGCCATCTTGAATCTCTTGACACAAAAAAAGTTCCAGTTATAAGCGAAGACGGAAAAGAAGTTTGCAGCAGCTCTGTTATGCTTGAAGCGATGAAAATTGCCGCTAAGAAAAATATTGTTGTTTCGTGCCACTGCGAAGATCCTTTTTTGGCAGAAAGCGCGCGTCCGTTTAGAAAAGCAGCGTTGGAACTTCTTTCAAAGGAAAATGTTTCGCCTGCTGAAAAAAAAGAAGCTGCAAATAATTTAAGAAAAGCCGATTCAATTTTGGCTTGCGCAGAAGATACTGCGACTTTTAGAAATCTTAGGCTTGCAAAAGATGCCGGCTGCCATATTCACCTTTGCCACGTGAGCACTGCCGCTTGTGTAGAAGCCGCAAAAAAAGCGCGCCAGGAAGGAGTTGACGTAACTTTTGAAATTACGCCTCATCATATTTTTATGAACGGAGAAAAAGCTCCCGGCATTTTCAATATTGTAAATCCTCCGTTGCGTTCAGAAAATGACAGACTTGCTTTGATTCAGGCTTTAAAAGACGGAACTGCGAACTGCATTGCAACCGACCATGCGCCTCATACAGCCTTGGACAAGAAAAACGGCAGTCCGGGATTCAGCGGACTTGAAACTGCATTTTCTGCCTGCTATACAATGCTCGTAAAAGAACATGGAATGAGCTTAAAAAAACTTTCAGAGCTTATGAGCGCAAACCCAGCAAAAATTCTTGGCTTAAAAAATGAAGGCCTTTTAAAAGAAGGATTTGCCGCGAATCTTGTCCTTGTTGACTTGGAAAAACAGTGGACTGTTCGCGGCCAGAAATTCGCAAGCAAAGGAAAATTCACTCCGCTTGAAGGAAAAAAGCTTTTTGGTTTTATAAAGAAAACTTTCTTCAACGGAAACATTGTTTTTTCATCATTGTAACAGTCATTTTTTTTTGGTAAAATCAGCGCATGGTAATTTCTTCTATAGATTTAAAAGGCGGCCATGTTGTTCAGCTGAAAAACGGAAAAGATCTTGTTCTTCAGCGTGATGATGCCGACTCATTGATTTCAGAATTCAATAAATATGGCGAAGTCGCAGTTATAGATTTGGATGCGGCTTTGGGAAATACTGACGAAAAAGGAAACACTGCGAACACAGAGCTTTTAAAGTCTCTTTTGCGCAAGGGAAATGTCCGTGTTGGCGGCGGAATCAGAACTGTAAAAAAAGCACGCGAGCTTGTTTCTCTTGGAGCTGAAAAAGTTATAATTGGCTCTGCGGCTTGGAATCTTGACAGAAAAAACGGCGGCTCAATTCTTAACACAGAATTCCTTGACGAGCTTGCTTCTTCAATTGGAAAACAACGCATTATAATTTCAGTAGACGCAATAAATGGAAAAATCGCAGTAAAAGGCTGGACAGAAACAGCGGACATTTCTTTGATTGAAGGCGCGCGTGAAGCTGAAAAATACTCATCCGAGCTTTTGTTTACTTGCGTGGAAAAAGAAGGCTGTATGCAGGGAACAAATATGGAGATGGTAAAGCAGCTCCGTGACTCTGTAAAATGCCGTGTTGTTGCCGCCGGTGGAGTAAATTCCCTTGAGCAGATTGTTCAGCTTGAAAAACTTCATTGCGATGTTCAGCTTGGAATGGCTTTGTATACTGGAGCTGTAAATCTTAAGGAAAGCTTTATAAACTGCATTGACTGGGAAAAGACAGACGGAATGGTTCCTGTTATTGCCCAAAGTCCAGCCGGTGAAGTTCTTATGATGGGATATTCAAACAAGGAAGCTTTGGAAAAAACTTTTGAGCTTGGAAAAATTACTTTCTTTAGCCGCACAAGAAATACTCTTTGGACAAAAGGCGAAACTTCCGGACATTTCCTTGAGCTTGTAAAAATGAGAGCTGATTGCGATCGGGACACAATTCTTGCGACCGTTATTCCGCACGGAGGAGTTTGCCACACAGGAAGCTTTAGCTGTTTTTCTAGCGAGGCTGATGAAAAAAGCAGCATGGAACGTCTTTACGGAACAATTGCAGAACGATTTGCAAATCCGCGTCCGGGCAGCTACACTGCGACTTTAAATGACAAGCGTGTGCGCGAAAAAATAATGGAAGAAGCAGAAGAGCTTACAGAGGCGGAAGGAAAAGATGAAGTAATCTGGGAAGCTGCTGATCTTCTTTATTTTGCAAGCGTCCTTATGTACAAAGAAGGCGTAACTTGGCAGGACGTTTACAACGAGCTTGACAGAAGACATAAAAAATAAAAGTTTCTAAAAAAATTTGAATGCCAAGTTTTGTAATTTTACGTCATTATCCGGCTTGACCGGATAATCAATATTCTGTACAAGATTCCCGTGTCAAGCACGAGAATGACAGTTAAGAAACTAAATAATTTTGGAGTTTAATATGAAAGAACTTGAATTGAAATATGGTTGCAATCCAAACCAAAAGCCGGCTAGAGTTTACATGGAAAACGGCGAGCTTCCTGTAACTGTTATAAATGGAAAACCTGGATATATAAACTTGCTTGATGCTCTTAACGGCTGGCAGCTTGTAAAGGAATTAAAAGAAGCAACCGGACTTCCTGCGGCAACATCTTTTAAGCACGTTTCTCCTGCTGGAGCTGCGGTTGGCCGCCCTTTGAGTAGCACTCTTAAGCAAATCTATTACACTGATGATGTTGAGCTTACTCCTTTGGCGTGCGCTTATGCAAGAGCCCGCGGTGCAGACAGAATGTCTTCGTTTGGAGACTTTATTGCTCTTAGCGACAAGTGCGACAAGGCAACTGCTCTTTTAATAAAGAAAGAAGTTTCTGACGGAATAATTGCTCCGGGTTATGATGACGATGCTCTTGAAATTCTCAAGGCAAAGAAAAAAGGCGGATATTGTGTTCTTCAGATTGATGAAAATTATGTTCCAGCTGAAATAGAAAAGAAGCAGGTGTTTGGTGTAACTTTTGAGCAAGGACACAACTTTATAAAACTTGATGACGACTGCTTAAAAAACATTGTAACAAAAAATAAAACTCTCACAAAAGAAGAGCGCGACAACCTTTTGATTTCCCTGATTATCTTGAAATATACTCAGTCCAACAGCGTCTGCTATGTAAAAGACGGACAGGCAATTGGAATTGGAGCTGGGCAGCAGAGCCGTATTCACTGTACACGTCTTGCTGGCGACAAGGCAGACAAATGGTGGCTTAGACAGAGTCCTCAGGTTTTAAATTTGAAATTCAAGGCTGATATAAAAAGAGCCGACCGCGACAACACAATCGATGTTTATACAAGCGATGACTATGACGATGTTCTGGCGGAAGGAACGTGGCAAAATTTCTTTGCTGAAAAGCCTGCCGTGTTTACACGTGAAGAGCGCAAAGCCTGGATTGCAAAAAATACTGACGTTGCAGTGGGCAGTGATGCTTTCTTCCCATTTGGAGACAACATTGAACGCGCTCATAGAAGCGGAGTAAAAGTCATAGCTCAGCCGGGTGGCTCAATCCGCGATGACAATGTTATTGAAACCTGCGATAAATACAATATGGTTATGGCGTTCACAGGAATCAGGCTTTTCCATCACTGATATTTCTTTGCTATCTTAGTGGCGGGTATCATTATCCCTGTTAGATTCCTGTGTTAACGTTTGCCTTGCAGCGTACTGCACAGGAATTATGTTATGTCGTTATCGGGCTTGACCCTGCGATGTTTCTGAAAAAAACTCGGTTGATAATCTATTGAAATTTTATAACAGATTCCTATGTCGTAGCATGGGAATGACAGTAAAATATAAAATTAAATATTTAGTCTTTTAGTTTTCTAAAACATCTACAATGTGGGAGCCTGCGCCTAAAAGTTCTGGGCGTTCCGCATTGCAAATCTGGTATTCAATGAACTTTTCAAAAGTTTCTTCTGACATTGCGTTAAGTTCTTTGCGCATAAAGTCCGCAGGTCCGTCCGGAGAAAATATTTTTATCCGCTTTAGTCCGCTTAAATTATTCAGCCGGTCAATATCTTCTAAGCGAACGTAATCGTAAAGTTCGTTTTCTTTTGGCACGATGTGAAAGTCTTTGGAAACATTTCCGCTTTTTATGAGCTCAAGAATTCTGTTTTGTGTAAAACAATATGAAAGGATGCTGTATTCGTTTAAAAGATACGCGGCAAAAATTGTTCCGCCTTTTTTTGTTATTCTGCGCGCTTCCTTTAGAGCCGTAAGTTTTTCTTCTTCCTTATGAAGATGATAAAGCGGCCCAAAAAGAATTGTCGCGTCAAAAGTTTCATCTGGTAAAAAGCTAAGGTTAAGCGCATTTCCCGGCCAGCACTTTACGTGTTCATGCTTGGATTCAAGTATTTCAAGGTTATGCTTTACAAGCTCCACCGCTGTAACGTCAAAGCCTTCTTTTGCAAGCGCAACTGAATATCTTCCTGTTCCTGCTCCAATGTCTGCAATCTTAAAAAACTGCTTGTTTTGCGCAGGAAGAAATTCGTGGATGTATTTCATTGCGACAGCGAATTCAACTTTTCCGTGCCGTGTCAAAAGCCTGTTTTCTTCCTTGTGCTTATTGTAGTGCTTTTCTATTTCCGTCATTTTTTTTGTTCAGCATTGCAAGGATAAAAATCATGAGTGTTCCGCCTGCAATCATCATAAGGCAGAAAATTTGTCCTGTGCTAAGGTTTAATAGAGAAGTGTTTGTATAAATTGCAGCGTCTTTTGTTGCAGAAATTCTGTATCCAATATCTGCGTCTGGCTCGCGGAAATATTCTATAAAGAACCGCACAAATCCGTAGCCAATTGTGTAGCAAGCTGTAAGGAATCCGTCGAAAGGTTTTTTCTTCCGCAAACACCAGATAAGAGCAAAAAGCAGAAGTCCTTCAAAAAGCGCCTCATAAAGCTGGCTTGGATGCCGCGGAAGATTTACAAGCCTTGCTCCGTCAAGAGACATTCCTATTGAAGAGGCAAATTCCTTTACCCAGTCCAAGCTTGAAGAAAAAGTTTCTGCGCGTGGAAAAACAATTCCCCAGGGAGCTTTTGTTATTCTGCCGTAAAGCTCGCCGTTCATAAAGTTTCCGATTCGCCCAAAAGTGTAGCCAAGCGGAATTGCAACTGCCATTGCGTCAATCCATTTTAAAGCAGGCTTCTTGTGTTTTTTGCACCATAGCAGCATTCCTATAAGTCCGCCAAGAAATCCGCCGTGGTAGGACATTCCGGCAAGCCCGGTGAATTTTTTTGTAACTGTGTCGAACGGCCAGAAAATCAGCCAAGGCTTTTTCCAGTAAAGCCCCGAAGTGTCGTATACGAGCGTTGAAAAAATCCGCGCGCCTGCCAAAAGAAAAATAATTCCGAATGCAATAAAGCTAAAAATGTCGTCTTCTGTTGTCTTTGAATCCGGCGTGTCCAATGCGCCTTCACGCTGGATTTTCCGCAGAATATAAAAAGCTGTTCCAAAGGCGATTATGTACATAAGACCGTACCAGCGCACAAGCCCCAAAAGCGGAACTCCAGGAAAAAGCTCCGGGTGAATCCAAGACGGATATTTTATATATAAAAGAGAATTTAGCATTTTGTTTTACACCTTGAAGCCTTTTGCCGCCGCTTCCAGAAGCTTTTTCTTTAATAGATTGTTTTCGTTTTTTAACCTTGTAAGCTCGTACTGCTGCTGCTTTAAAGTTTCCGCAAGTTCCCCGGCAGTAAGCGCGCCAGTTCCAGCAAGCTCTTCTATGTAAGCCATTTTCTGTCCAAAGTCATCGTTGGCTTCTTCCGTGGCAATTTCAAATGAAGTGTCCGAGGCCTGAGTTATGTCGTAGCTGTCGTCGAACTTTAAAGTTTCAGACTGAATTATTTTTTCCGCGATTCTGTAGATTGCTTGTCCTATAATTGACTGCGGCTTGTAGACAATGACCGGCAGCCTTGAAGAAAGAGCTTTGTCCTGCAAAGTGTCGCGGTAAATTACGCCAAGATGATCCAAGTCCAAATCCAGATACTGCTGGCATGAACGGCGGATTCTTTGTGCTCTGTCTGCATCCTTTGGGTCGTCTATCATATTAAGCACGAGCCGCGGATGGAATTCATTTATGCGCTTTTTGAACAATGCTGTTCCATCTGGGTCTTCTTTTTCAAGAATTTCAACAAGCTTAGGAATATAAAGCCTCTGGAGCGAAAGTGAATCTTTTTTTAGAGATTCAAGATATTTGTAGCCCGCGCTTCCTTTTTTGAAAGTGTTGTACATCATGCGGAACATTACATTCTTAAGGAAAAGGTAGCCGTTCAGTGTGGCGGTAACGGTCGGAGCTGTAACAACAATTCCCTGCGGAGAAAGAAGGAACATATCAAGAATTGTAAGATGAGTTCCCGCTCCCAAGTCCAGAATAAGATAGTCGAATTTAGATTCCTGTTTATTGAAGCTTTTTATAAGCTCGTTTTTCTGGCTGACTTTGAGCGAAGTAAGACCCGGGATTTCAGAGTCGCCTGCAATAAAACTTACATTGTCGTAGTCTGTCGGGCAAATTATGTCTTCAAATTTGCTTTCGCCTGTAAGAAACGTGCCGATTCCTGCTTTTGGATTAGGATGGCCTATTACAAGATGAAGGTTTGAAGCTCCCAAATCCAAGTCAATGAGAAGAACTTTTTTGCCTGCCTGACCTAGGGCAATTGCAAGGTTTGCGCTTAAAAGGCTTTTTCCAACGCCGCCTTTGCCGCTTGCTACTGGAATAATCTGCATAATGCAATTGTATCATAGAATACTTTGATTTTAAAGACAGAGTTTTAAAATAGACATGGTAAATCTTGTTGCGCAGAATGTATATTGTTTTCTTGCGTAACTTTTTTAGAAATGTTAAATTTCAATCAGTAAGAAAAGAATTATTTACGGGAGGAACATAATGAAAAAGACTGTTTTTTTTATCTGCCTGATTTTTAGTTCTGCTTGTTTTGCTCAGGCTCCTGATTTTAATCTAAATGCTGAAAACGCGTTTGTTCTTGATGCCGCTTCTGTAGCCGGAAAAGCAAGAGAAGATGTAAAACTTATAAATGAAACAGACGAGCAGCTTGGCTTTGAAGTTTATTATTATGATAGCAAAAATTCCTCCTGGCAGTTCTATGGAAGCGCATTTTTAAAGGATTTTTACGATTCAGAAGATATAGATTCCCGCATGGAAGACCGCATCTCTCAAATTCAGTATTTTGCAGTAGTTCCTAAAAATCATAAATCTTACAATTACCGTGCGCAGAAAATTGACAATGACCTTTGCATTTGTGTAATGCCAGATTCTGAATCCAGTTTTGAAAAGGAGCTTGAATCTGCGTTTATAATTGATTCAGGCAATATAAAAGGAAGATTTTATGACGAAATAGAGTTTGTAAACCTTACTGACGACTATGGAATTTCTTTTGCGGTTTATGCTTCTGATTACAAGGATAAAGACTGGAAAAGAGCCGGCGGTGTTGCTCTGAAAGAATATAATGATTCAGAAGACTTGGATTCTCCTATTGAAAAAACACTTCATAACTTTAGGTATTTTGCAATCGTTTCAAGGAATGGAAAAAACTACACTTTTGAAGCAAGAAAACAAAAGGGCGACCTTGTTATATTCGTAAGAAATTAGCGCGGGGCAGCTCGTTTTCCGCTGGAATTTTGTATAATAAAGCGTCTTTTCATTTGGAGAGTACAAAAGAAGTTTATGAAGCATATAACGCTTTCGTTTGATGACGGACCTAATGCAAATGTTATGACAGACATGCTGGATGTTCTTGAATTTAATGGGATTCCGGCGTCATTTTTTTTAGTCGGAAACAAGATTGACGAAGAGTCTGAAAAAGTTGTAAGGCGCGCATTTAAAATGGGATGCGACATTCAAAATCATTCGTTTACGCATTCCGATATGTCAAAAATGAGCATTGCCATGATTCGTGACGAATATGAAAAAACAGAATCTCTTATCGAAAAGTGCATCGGTAAAAGAAGCGAATTTTTCCGTCCGCCTTATATCAGTGTAAGCGACAATATGTACGAGGCTATAAAAGTTCCTTTTATTGGTGGAAAAGGCTGCGAGGACTGGATTCCTGAAATTACTGCTGAACAAAGAACTGAGCATATTTTGAAATATGCGGAAGATGGACAGATTGTGCTTCTTCACGTAATGGAAGAAAATCATGCGACAGTACAGGCGGTGAAGTCCGCTATTCCAGTTTTAAAATCCCGCGGCTATGAATTTGTAAACCTGCCAGAACTTTTTAGGATAAAGAACATAAATCCTTGTATTCCATCGCATATTTGGACAATAATAAAATAGAATAGATTTTGCTTTATTTTTCCACACGGATTGGAAAAATCTAACGATTTTTCTGTCAAAAAGTTGTTTTTTGGAATTTATTCAGTATAATTTAATTTAGATTCTTGTTAAGAAGAAAAATTAGATTATCGGGTCAAGCCCGATAATGACAAGAAGGAATCAAGTGCGGGAATGACAGAAAAATCTAAGCTTGATAATGGCATGAAAATGTAAAACTGCCATTGTCTGGCTTGCTCCGGCAGTTCCGTGCCTTTGTCATTGTCGGAATTCTCCCCGGCAATCTTTAAATGTGTACATTTTAATTGGAGGTCTTTTATGAAGAAATTTATTGTTCCGGCTTTATTTGCGTTTTTATTTGTGGCTGCGTCCTGCATGAACATGAGCGGTGGCTCTGAAAAAGGCGGCTCAATCCGTGTTGCCTTGCCTGGCGGCGCACGTGAAATTAGCTCTAGTTCAAAAGCTGATACTTATATAGTAGAACTTTTGTTGAATGAAACTGTTATTCAGACTGAAACTGGTTTTTCGGGGGGGGACTGGAGTTTTCAGAAGTCAGTCCAGAAACTTACACAGTTGAAGTCAAAGCTTATAAAAATAATGTTTTGTCTGGTCTTGGAAATTCAGAAGTAACAGTTGTTGCTGGAGAAACTTCTCCTTGCACTGTAACGCTTCATGACAAATTTACTGTAACTTTTGATTCGAACGGCGGAACTGGAACAATGCCATCTCAAGTTTTTACTTACGGAACTTCCCAGTCTCTTTCAGAAAATTTATTCACAAAAGACGGCTCTACATTTCAAGGCTGGGCGACTAGCATACACAGCGACCCGGTTTACAATAATGCTTCTATTAATGTATTTGAAAAAACTGATGTTACACTTTATGCAAAGTGGTCTACAGACGGCTTTGTGTTTGTAGAAGGCGCAACAATAACAGGAGCAGCTCCAAATAGCGAAGTATTTATTGATGGAAGAACTGTAACAATAAGCAACTTTTATATTTGCGACCATGAAGTTACGCAAGAAGAGTACAGTCAGTATGGAGGAGTTTATAAGAATGATACTCCTTCTGGAGGTGGAGATTATCCTGCATATTATGTGAGTTGGACAGCGGCATTGGAATATTGTAATACCCGAAGTGAAGCCGAAGGTCTAACGCCTTGTTATGTCGTAAATGGAAATAATTCAACTTGTAATTTTGAAGCAAACGGCTACAGACTTCTTACAGAAGTTGAATGGGAATATGCGGCACGCGGCGGAAACGGACTGACTGGCACACAGTATATGTATTCAGGAAGTGATACTTTGGCTGATGTCGGATGGTGCGATAATACTATCTATGAAACAAAAAAACTATCACCAAATATACTTGGTATGTATGATATGAGTGGAAATGTAGAAGAATGGTGCTGGGATTCGAATGATTCTGGAGAAAGATGTGTTAGAGGCGGTAGTTCTAAAATGAATAGATCATATATGTGTACAGTTTATTATCACTTATATATGTCCTATACTGCAAGTTCAAATAGAAACGGTTTCCGTATCGTGCGTACTGCAAAATAATAAAAACACGCCGTGTTTTCCGTAAATTCTCGGCGTGAAATTTAAAAAGTACGGCGTGTTTTAAAAAATTCTCGCCGAGTTTTTCAGTAATTACAAAACCTAAAATAAAACCAAAGGGGGGGGGAGGCTTTATGCTTGAGCTTAATTCGTGCATTTCATTAAACGGAAAGGATTATCAGCTTGAAAAGCTTTTGGGCAAAGGCAAGGGCGGGTATTCGTATCTTGCTTCTTGCGGCGGAAGTTTTTTTGTTCTCAAGCAGATTCACCACGAGCCGTGCAGCTATTATCAGTTTGGCAACAAGATAATGGCGGAACTTAATGATTACGAGCGGCTGAAAAATGCCGGCATAAGAATTCCGTTTATGATTGCGCACGATGTTCAAAACGAACGTATTTTAAAGGAATATATTGACGGTCCTACAATCGAGCAACTTGCCAAGGAAAATCTTGTAAAACCCGAATACATCGCCCAAATAGAAGAAATGTGCCGTAAACTTTATCCGCTTCACCTTAATATTGATTATTATCCTACAAATTTTATTGTACAGAATGGACTTTTATATTACATTGACTATGAATGCAATGAATATTCCGATGAATGGAATTTTGAAAACTGGGGCAAAAAGTACTGGAGCTAGCCAGTTTGCTTTGCAGAAAATTAAAAGCGAGGTCTTATGAGCGCGACAATTGACACTGCCGTAGAAAAAATACTTGAATCTTACCAAAAGTACGGAGGAATCAACCTTGATGAAGCCATGAAGTTTCCAAACAGGGAAAATGTAATAACGGTTCTAAAAGATATTCAGTGCTTGATTTTTCCAGGCTACAGGGTTGCGGAAGAAATTGATTCGCTTACATTGAGATTTGTTACAGGCGAGCGTGTGAACCGCATAGTTTCAATGCTTACCCGAGAAATTAAAAAAGCCCTTTCTTTTGTTGTCCAGAACGACAAAGTGGAGCTTTCCCATTGCTTTAATCTTGCGGAAAAGGCTTCTCTTGCTCTTATTGAGGAAATTCCAGAAATCCGCAGAAAAATCGGGCTTGATGTTCAGGCTGCCAATGCTGGAGATCCAGCTGCAAAGTCTAGCGAGGAAGTAATAGTTTCTTATCCGTGCCTTGAAGCGATTTCTGTTTATAGGATTGCGCATTTTCTTACTGAAAACGGAGTTCCTGTTATTCCGCGCATAATGAGTGAATACGCGCACAGCCATACTGGAATTGATATAAATCCGGGTGCCAAAATAGGCGAAAGTTTTTTTATTGACCATGGAACTGGTGTTGTAATCGGCGAAAGCTGCATTATCGGCAACAATGTAAAGATTTACCAAGGTGTTACACTGGGTGCTTTGAGCGTAAAGAAAGAGCTTATGAACAAAAAACGCCACCCAACAATAGAAGACAATGTTACAATTTACGCCAATGCCACGATTCTAGGCGGAAACACCGTCATTGGAGAAGGCTGCGTAATAGGCGGAAACACTTGGATTACAAAGTCTGTTCCGCCGCATACAACCTTTACGCAGGAATGCCGCTCGTAGTCGGATTTTTGCATCACTGGGCAATAAGTTTTAAATGTCATTGTCGTACTTGATACGACAATCTTTTTTCAGAATTCAGCCTATTGTTCTAAAAATCTTATTCGAATTTCAACAAATTCAGGAATCTCTTATTGACATATTTTTTCTATTAAGTTATATTTCCAAAACATACTATTTTTCAGGGGAATATTATCCCTATGCTCTTGTAGCTCAGTCGGTAGAGCACATCGTTGGTAACGATGAGGTCAGCGGTCCGATTCCGCTCGGGAGCTATAAGATTAGAAAAACAGAGGAGCAAATATTATGGCAAGCAAGAAAAAGTCAGCCGTAGAAATCATTGCATTGCAGTGTACAGAATGCAAACGCAAAAATTACACAACATACAAAAACCGCAAGAATATCACTGGCAAACTTGAAAAGAACAAGTACTGCCCGTTCTGCCGCAAAGAAATCCTTCATAAGGAAACAAAAGCTAAATAAAATATATGCCTTCTTTTATGGAGGCTGAATATATTTTAGGTCAGTAGCTCAGTTGGTAGAGTCCCGGTCTCCAAAACCGGTTGTCGCGGGTTCGAGTCCTGCCTGGCCTGTTAATTACAAAAGACGAGGATGAAAATGAAAAAGATTTTTCAGTTTTTTAAAGAATGTGCCGGAGAGCTTAGAAAAGTAACTTGGCCTACACGCAGCGACGTTCTTTCTTCTACAAAGGTTGTTTTCATCTCTACAATTATTGTTGCATTGATTCTTGGTCTTCTTGACTGGCTGTTTACAGAAGGCCTCCGCCTCGTATTCTAGGGGAATCAAATGGCAAGAAGCTGGTATATTCTTCAGACTTATTCAGGCTACGAACAGAAAATTCAAAGAACATTGGCAACTATGCTCACAGAGCAGAAACTTGATTCAAATATTGTTTTTCAAGTAAAAGTTCCAATGGAAGAAGTTGTTGAAATTTCAAATGGAAAAAAACACGTCCGCAATAACTTGATTCTTCCTGGCTACATTATGATTGAAATGGATCTTCCGCAGATTGGCTGGAAGAATACCTGCTCTCTAATCCGCCGTGTTCAGGGCGTAACTGGCTTTGTTGGTGTTAAGCCTTCTGAAAAGCCACGTCCAATTTCCACAGACGAAGCAAAAAATATTCTTCAGATGGCTGGCGAGCTTAAAGGTGAAAAGCAGGTTCGCATTAAGCAGAATTTTGAAGTTGGCGAGACTGTAAAAATCACAGAAGGTCCTTTTGCAACTTTCAGCGGTGCTATCGAAGATATAAATACAGAAAAGAACAAGCTCCGTGTTAATGTTCAGATTTTTGGAAGAGCAACTCCTGTAGAAGTTGATGTTCTTCAAGTTGAAAAAATATAAATTGCTTTTTGCAGTTTAACTTTTATGCCGGTTTCAAACAGCATTTTTGAAACTGGCTCTGATGTTTGATAGAATTTTGCATTCGCAATGAATGCTTTTTTCTTAATTTTGGGAGAAGTGCAAGTCCGTTGGACATAGGCATTTCGCTAGGGTTCAGAAAATCTGATACCCACCACCAATGTAAGGAGATACATTATGGCCACAAAAAAGGTTACAGCTGTCATTAAACTTCAGTGCCCTGCCGGCGCTGCTACACCAGCTCCACCTATTGGACCGGCTCTTGGACCTCACGGAGTTTCTGCGCCTAAGTTTGTTCAGGAATTCAATGACCGCACAAAGAGCATGGAAAAGGGACTTATTATCCCTGTAGTCATCACTGTCTATCAGGACAAATCTTACACATTTATTCTCAAGACTCCTCCTGCAGCTGTTCTTATTAAAAAGGCTGTTGGAATCCAGAAAGGCTCTGGAAATCCGCTTCGCAACAAAGTTGGAAAACTTTCAAAAGCGTCTCTTGAAGAAATTGCAAAACAGAAACTTCCTGATCTTAACGCAAACGACATTGAGGCTGCTAAGAAAATCATCGCTGGTACTGCTCGCAGTATGGGCGTAGAAGTGGAGGCTGAATAATGAAGCACGGAAAGAAATACCGCGAATCATTGAAGAAGTATGATCCGGCAAAAGCTTATGGAATTTCAGAAGCTTGCCAGCTTGTAAAAGATCTTCACTATGTAAAGTTCGATGAAACAGTTGAGCTTTCAGTTTCCCTTAAGCTGGAAAAAAATCAGACTGTACGTGATACTCTTGTATTCCCGCATCAGTTTACTGCTGAAAAGCGCGTTCTTGTTTTCTGTAAAGATGACCGTGTAAAGGAAGCTCTTGATGCAGGCGCAACTTACGCAGGTACAGAGTACATTGAAAAAGTAAAGGGCGGCTGGCTTGATTTTGATGTTGCAGTTGCTACTCCAGACATGATGAAAGATGTTGGTCGTCTTGGTATGGTTTTGGGCCGCAAAGGTCTTATGCCTAACCCTAAGACAGGAACTGTAACACCGAACATTGCGCAGGCTGTTGCTGAACTCAAAAAGGGACGCACAGAATTCCGCGCAGACAAGACAGGCGTTGTTCATATTCCTGTTGGAAAAGTTTCCATGGATTCAAAGGACACTGCTGAAAACGTAAAAGTTTTCCTCACAGAGCTTGAGCGCAAAAAGCCAGCTGATGCAAAAGTAGGATTTGTACGTTCTGTTTCAATCAGTTCTTCAATGGGACCTGGTGTTTGGATTGACTTTAAGGAGGCAGAATAATGGCTATTTTGGCAAAAAAGATTCAGCCTAGCAAAGCACAGGCTATTGAAGAAGCAAAGAAAGTTCTTAGTGAATATAAAGATTTTATCTTTGTTGAATACAGAGGACTTACTGTTGAGCAGATTTCAAAGCTCCGCCATTCTTTGCGTGAAAAGAATTCACAGTTCAAGGTTATCAAGAATAACTTTGCGCGTGTAGCTTTTGACGAAATGAAGAATGATGCAGTTGCTCAGTATCTTTCTGGACCAACGGCTATTGCCATGATCAAGGAAGAGGCTAACGAGTCTGCAAAAGTTTTGTTTGACTTTGCGAAAGAAGCTCCAGCTCTCGTTGTAAAAGGCGCTTGGGTAGAAGACGAGCTTTATGATGCTGCAAAAATCGAGGCGTTTGCAAAACTCCCTGGAAAGAAACAGCTCATCGCAATGCTTATGTCTGCAATCAATGGACCTGCAAGAAAACTTGCTGGAACATTGCAAGCATATGTTGAAAAACTGGAAAAAGAAGGTCCGGCTTCTGTTGCTCCAAAGGCGGAAGAGGCAGCTCCTGCGGCAGAGGCTCCAGCAGCCGAAGCAGCTCCAGCTCCAGCAGCTGAATAATTCAGTAGGGCAAAAGCTTTTTGCAATGCCCAGAGCGGAATTTTTCCCTGCGGTCAGGCTTCATAGCTGTCGACTGTCCGCAGACAAACCGATGCAGGGCTTAGAAACAGTTTGTTTTTATCTGCACGGAAATTTTACTAATCATATTTGATTACGGAGAAGACAATATGGCAGCTCTTACAAATGATGAAATTCTTGAAGCAATTGCAAACATGACAGTTCAGCAGGCAGCTGATCTCGTAAAAGCAATGGAAGAAAAATTCGGTGTTTCTGCAGCAGCACCTGTAGCAGTAGCAGCAGGTCCAGCAGCGGCAGCTGAAGAAGAGCAGACAGAATTTACTGTTACTCTTGAATCTATTGATCCAGCAAAGAAAATGGATGTTATTAAGGCTGTTAAGGCTGCAACAGGTCTTGGTCTTAAGGAAGCAATGGCAATCGTTACTGGTGCTCCTCAGGTTGTTAAAGAGGGTGTATCTAAGGCTGATGCTGACAAGCTCATCGCTGACATCACTGCTGCTGGTGGAAAAGTTAGCAAGAAATAATCTGGCAGATGCTTGATTGTTTTTCTTCAAGACATTTATAAAACTTGAACTCTAGCTTCAGGGAAAGATTTTTCTTTTCCTGAGGCTTTTGTTGTCAAAAGAGCCTGCAGGTTGGCTTTAAAATAAAAATAAATCTGCCGGGACAGAGATTTCCGATAGGGCGCTTTTTCTCGTGCTGAGCAAAGTCTTTGCTTGTAGCGGTCTGGGCGTACCAGTTCATAACCCCTAAAGAGGTATTTGATGTTCGCAAAGAGCAAGAAAATTGTTCGCCAGTACATAGGAAAAGACATCCAGGACTTCATGGATCTTCCTAATCTTATCGACATTCAGCTTTCTTCCTACGAAGAATTCATCCAAAAAGACAGAATTGAAAAAGGTGAGCCGCTTTTAAACCAAGGGCTTCAAGAAGTTTTCACTTCAACTTTCCCTATTGAAAGCCCGGCTGGTGATATGTCGCTTGAATACGAATTTTATGAGCTTGACTATGACGGCATGAAATTCACCGAACAGGAATGCAAGAAAAAAGGTGTTTCTTACGCAGTTCCATTAAAGGCCCGCATCAATCTTAATTTTAAAGAAACCGGAGCTATTCTCCAAAAAGATATTTACATGGGCGATGTTCCTCTTATGACAGACAGAGGAACTTTTGTTATCAATGGCGCAGAACGCGTTGTTGTAAGCCAGATTCACCGTTCGCCTGGAGTTATTTTTCAGCGCGACAAGGGTGTTTTGTCTAGCCGCATAATTCCTTACCGCGGTTCTTGGCTTGAATTTGAAATCGACCAGAAAAAAGAGCTTATTTACGCAAAAATCGACCGCAAGAAAAAAATCTTAGGAACAATTTTCCTCCGCGCGCTTGGATATTCAACACGTGAAGAAATTATAAACTGCTTCTATGTTACAGAAGATGTTAAAATTCCTTCAGATTCAGAAAAACGCGACGAGCTTTCAGGAAGAGTTCTTGGAAAGCCGGTAATCGTAAAAGATGAAGAAACTGGCGAAGAGAAGAAATTGTTCCGCGCAGGCGACAAGCTTCATCCGCATGATATTGACGACCTTGTTTCAAATGGAATCAAGGAAATCAATGTAATAAAGTTCAACATGAAAAAACGCCCTGACGACAAAGAGGAAAAAAATCCTTCTTTGGACAGCGAAATGATTGTGAACTGCTTTGAGCGTGAAGAAATTGTATTCTCCAAGGAAGGTTCTTCTACAGCAGACGAGCCTACAAAGGAAGAGTGCCTTTCAAAAGTTTACGCTGTCTTGATGCCGGGCGAGCCGATTACTGTTGAAGCTGCTGAGCGCGACCTTACAACTATGTTCTTTAGTGTGCGCCGCTACGACTTGGGACGTGTTGGACGCTACAAGCTTAACAAGAAATTTGACTATAAAGAGCCTGTTGAAGATGTAACACTTACAAAAGACGACATCATCAACACAATGAAGCATCTTATAGAAGTTTACATTGGCGATGAGCCTCTTGATGACATTGACCACTTGGGACGCCGCCGTGTTCGTTCTGTTGGCGAGCTTCTTACAAATCAGTTCAAGACAGCTTTTGCACGCATGGAGCGCATTGCAAAGGACCGCATGAACTTAAAGGAAACAGAAACCCTTAAGCCGGGCGACTTGATTTCTATAAAGCCGATTATTTCTTCTATCCGTGAGTTCTTTGGTTCAAGCCAGCTTTCACAGTTCATGGATCAGTGTAATCCGCTTGCAGAGCTTACTCATAAACGCCGTCTTAATGCATTGGGACCAGGCGGTCTTTCACGCGACAGAGCAGGCTTTGAAGTCCGCGACGTTCACTACACTCATTATGGACGAATGTGTCCTATTGAAACTCCTGAAGGTCCGAACATCGGTCTTATTGTTTCTCTTGCGATTTTTACCCGCGTAAATGAATACGGCTTCCTTGAAGAGCCTTACCGCAAAGTTGTAAATGGAAAGGCTACAAATGAAGTTGAATATCTTGATCCAATGGATGAAGATAAATACTACGTTGGTCAGGTTACAGAAGGAATGAAGGCAGACGGCTCATTCCCTACAGACTTGGTTTCTTGCCGCCACCGTGGAGACTACACAAGCCGCTCGCCAAAAGACATTCAGTATATGGACGTTTCTCCGCGCCAGGTAATTTCTGTTTCGGCTTCTCTTGTTCCGTTCCTTGAGCATGACGATGCTAACCGCGCGTTGATGGGTTGTAACATGCAGCGTCAGGCTGTTCCGCTTTTGTTCCCAGAGCCTCCTCATGTTGGTACTGGCATGGAGCAGAAGACGGCTTACGATTCTGGTGTTCTTACAAAAGCCCGCCGTGCCGGAACTGTAAAGTGGGTTGAAAGCGACCTTATTAAAATCAAGCCGGATGGAGTCAAAGGCGATGTATTTGATGAATATCCGTTGCTTAAATATCAGAAGACAAACAGCGACACTGTAAACCATCAGCGTCCTACAGTTCAGGTTGGCGAGCACGTTGAAGCTGGTGGAGTCATTGCAGACGGTCCTGCTACATTCAATGGCGAGCTTGCTTTGGGACGCAATATTCTTGTTGGATTTGTTCCGTGGAACGGATACAACTATGAGGATGCTGTTCTTATTAGCCAGCGCGTTGTAAAAGAGGATATGTATACTTCTGTTCATATCCACGAGTTCCAGACTGAAATCCGCGAGACAAAGCTTGGACCTGAGCGCATTACACGTGATATTCCAAACACTTCAGAAAAAATTCTTGACAATCTTGACTCTGAAGGAATTGTACGAATCGGCGCAAAAGTCCGCTCTGGAGATATTCTTGTTGGAAAAGTTACTCCAAAGAGCGAAACCGAAACCACACCGGAATTCAAGCTTTTGAATTCTATTTTCGGTGAAAAGGCAAAAGAAGTCCGCGATTCTTCACTTAAGCTTCCTCATGGAGTTCAGGGAGTTGTAATTGACATTCAGCGTCTTAAAAGAAGTGAAGGCGATGAGCTTCAGCCTGGCGTAGATGAGCAGGTAAAGGTTATTATTGCAGACAAACGCAAGCTTGTTGTTGGTGATAAGATGGCAGGACGCCACGGAAACAAAGGTGTTGTTGCCCGCATTCTTCCTGTTGAAGACATGCCTTACCTTGAGGACGGAACACCGCTTGATGTTTGCTTGAATCCTCTTGGTGTTCCTTCGCGCATGAATATCGGACAGATTATGGAATCTGAGCTTGGAAGAGCCGGTCTTGTTTTGAATGAATGGTACAATTCGCCTGCGTTCCAGACACCTAGCCAGGAGCAGATTGCGGAAAAACTTGTTCAGGCTGGACTTTCGCCGGACTGCAAGCAGATTGTGCACGACGGATTTACGGGCGAGCCTTTCTTGAATCCAATTTTCGTTGGCGTTATATACTTTATGAAGCTTCACCACTTGGTTGACGACAAGATGCACGCGCGTTCAACAGGGCCTTATTCTCTTGTTACTCAGCAGCCGTTGGGAGGAAAAGCCCAGTTTGGTGGCCAGCGTCTTGGAGAAATGGAAGTTTGGGCGCTTGAGGCTTATGGCGCTGCAAATACATTGCAGGAAATGATGACAATCAAATCTGATGACATGAACGGACGTTCTAAAGTTTACGAGTCGATTGTCAAGGGTGAGCCAACAGCTCCAATCGGAGTACCGGAATCATTCAATGTTTTGGTTCAGGAACTTCGCGGACTTGCGTTGGACTTTACTATTTATGATGACAAAGGCAAGCAGATTGCCCTTACAGAGCGTGATCAGGAGCTTATTGACAAAGTAGGCGCTGGTTTTGACAAGGAGAACGAAAATGCGTGATATTCAGGATTTCACAAGCCTTAAAATTAAACTTGCTTCCCCGGAAAATATCCGTTCATGGTCTTACGGTGAAGTAAAAAAGCCAGAAACTATAAATTACCGCACTCTTCGCCCTGAGAGGGACGGACTTTTCTGCGAGCGCATCTTTGGTACAACAAAGGAATGGGAATGTTACTGCGGAAAATTCAAGTCAATCCGCTATAAAGGCGTTGTCTGCGACCGCTGTGGAGTTGAAGTTACACACTTTAAAGTCCGCCGTGAGCGCACTGGACACATTGACTTGGCGGCTCCTGTCAGCCACATTTGGTATTACCATTCAGTTCCTAGCCGCATGGGACTTTTGCTTGATTTGCAGGTGGCAGCTCTTCGCTCAATTCTTTACTATGAAAAATATATTGTAATTGAGCCGGGCGACACAGATTTAAAGAAAAATCAGCTTTTGACAGAAGATGAATATCTTGAAGCGCAGGAACGCTATGGTGGAGCATTTACAGCGGGAATGGGAGCAGAGGCAATCAAGACTTTGCTTGAAAACCTTGATCTTGATGCTCTTGCAGCCGAGCTCCGTGCCAAAATGATTGAAAAAGGTCCAAAGAGCGACAAACGTCTTTTGAAGAGAATTGAAATTGTAGAAAATTTCCGCACTTCAGAAAACAAGGCTTCTTGGATGATTCTGGATGTTATTCCGGTTATTCCGCCGGATTTGCGTCCTATGGTTCAGCTTGACGGAGGACGTTTTGCGACTTCCGACTTGAATGACCTTTACCGCCGTGTAATCAACCGCAACAACCGTTTGAAGAAGCTTCAGTCTTTGTCTGCGCCGGATATTATTATCCGCAATGAAAAGCGTATGCTTCAGGAAGCAGTTGACTCATTGTTTGACAATTCTAAGCGCAAGCAGCGTGTTCTAAAAGGTGCCGCAAACCGTCCGCTTAAATCAATCAGCGATATGCTTAAAGGAAAGCAGGGACGTTTCCGCCAGAATTTGCTTGGAAAACGTGTAGACTATTCCGGACGTTCTGTAATCGTTGTAGGTCCTGAGCTTAAGCTTTGGCAGTGCGGTCTTCCTGAAAAAATGGCATTGGAGCTTTTCAAGCCGTTTATAATGAAGAAACTTGTTGACAAGGGCGTTGTCTTCAATATTAAAAAGGCACGTTCACTTGTAGAAAGCGAATCCACAGAAGTTTTTGCAATCCTTGATGAAGTTGTCCGCGAGCATCCTGTAATGCTTAACCGCGCTCCTACATTGCACCGCTTGGGAATTCAGGCATTTGAGCCGGTTCTTGTTCCGGGAAAAGCATTGAAGCTTCATCCTTTGGCTTGTAAAGCATTTAATGCTGACTTCGACGGCGACCAGATGGCTATTCACGTGCCTCTTACTCAGGCTGCGCAGATGGAATGCTGGACACTTATGCTTTCTGCCCGCAACCTTCTTGACCCTGCAAACGGCAACACGATTGTAGCTCCTTCTCAGGACATGGTTTTGGGAATTTACTACATGACTTCTATAAAACCGAATGCAAAAGGCACAGGAAAATTCTTCTCTAGCGCAGATGAAGTTCGTCTTGCGGCTTCTAGCGGAGCAATTGAATGGCAGGCGGAAATCAAGGTTCACAAAAATATTCTCAACAAGTGCGTAAACAACGATAGAGAGCCTGACAGCAAGTACATTCTTACATCTGCTGGACGTATGGCTTTCAATGAGTCAATGCCGGACGAAGTTGACTTCTACAACGAGCAGCTTGGCGACAAAAAGCTCAAGAAGATGATTGAAAGCGTTTACCACAACGAGCAGACAAGCGACAAGCGCATAAAGAGTCTTATTGAAGAAAAATATCAGTTTGAAACTTTTGATGCGGAAACATTGGATAAAGTTATTGAAGATGCTTCCCTTAGAAAGCAGATTGACAAAATCTACAATAGAGAAACTCCGCTTGAAGACTACAAGCTCAGAAAAATCCTTCCGAGCCTTTATGCGATTGACCGTGGCTGGCTTACAATCCAGATGCTTGATGCGATTAAAGCCTGCGGATACAAAAACGCTACATTCTACGGCGCAACTCTTTCAATGGACGATATTCTTGTTCCAGAAGAAAAAGAAGCTATGGTTGCAGAAGCAAACAAGGAAGTTGAAAAAATTGTAGGTCAGTGGAACAGCGGTGCTATTACAGCTGACGAACGCTACAACAAGTCTGTTACAGTTTGGGAAAACACAAACGAAAAGCTTACAAACCTTATGATGGACAACCTTGCAAAGCACAAGGACGGATTCAATACTATCTATATGATGGCTACATCCGGTGCCCGTGGTTCTAAAAAGCAGATTTCCCAGCTGGCGGCAATGCGTGGACTTATGCAGAAGCCTAACGGAGACATCATTGAGCTTCCAATCCGCGCAAACTTCAAGGAAGGTCTTTCAGTTATTGAGTTCTTTATTTCAACAAACGGTGCGCGCAAAGGTTTGTCTGATACAGCTTTGAAGACTGCCGATGCCGGTTACATGACACGCCGTCTTGTAGATGTCGCCCAGGATGTTGTTGTAAATGAAGAAGACTGCGGAACAATCAACGGAATTGACTATGCTGCAATAAAGGACGGAGACACTGTTACCGTTCCTTTGGCAAAGCGCATTGCAGGTCATTATACAATTGAACGCGTAATCGACCCTGTTTCCGGCGAGCTTCTTTGCGATGTAAACCAGTATATAGATGAAAGCCTTGCTGAAAAAATTGACAAGGCTGGAGTTGAAAAAGTTAAGCTTCGCACAGTTCTTACTTGCGAAAGCAAGCACGGAATTTGTGTAAAATGCTACGGAAAAGACCTTGCCCGCAACAAGATTGTTGAAATCGGTGAGGCGGTTGGAACTATTGCGGCTCAGTCAATTGGTCAGCCGGGTACACAGCTTACACTTCGTACATTCCATACTGGTGGTGCTGCGGAAGGTGGACAGAAAGACAACCACATTGCAATGAAATATGATGTTTACATCAAAAGCCTTGAGGGAACTCACGTTGTTTCAAAAAATGGCGACTGGCTCTTTACACGCCGTGGCTCAATGATTGTTACAAAACTGTTCAAGTCTTATGCTTTTGATTCTTCTGATGAAGTTATTGTTGAAGACGGAGCTTATGTCCGCAAGGATAATCCGATCTTAAAGCACAAAGGACAGGAAGTTCTTGCTTCTGACGGAGGACGCATTATCATAAAAGACAATGTGGTTTACCTTACAAGCAATGACCAGAAAGTTGAAATTTCCAACGGTTCAACTGTATATGCAAAATTTACAGAAGCTTCTTGCATTGCAAAAGCCGGTGAGCCTGTAGGTGAATTCGATCCTTATAGCGAGCCTATTATTGCGGAAGTTTCCGGCTACATTCATTATGAAGATATTATTGACGGCGTAACTCTTGAAACAAAGACTGATATTCAGACTGGAGCAGTTGAACGCCGCATTTCAGATCTTCACCTTGATGTAAAGCAGCCTCGTATTATTATTACGGACGAAGACGGAAACGAGCTTGGAAGCTACCACATGCCGGTTGGCGCTATTTTGAGCAACGACATCAAGGACAAGGGAAAGGTTGAAGCCGGAACAACTCTTGCAAAAATGGCTAAAGACGCTGCAAAGGCGAACGATATTACTCTTGGTCTTCCTCGCGTTTCTGAGCTTTTCGAAGCACGCAAGCCAAAGAATCCTGCTGTAATAGCAAAGATTACTGGAACTGTAAAATTCGACAAGATTGTAAAAGGAAAAAGAACTGTTATCGTTGTTGACGAATATGGAAAAGAACACAGCCACCTTGTTCCTATGGTTAAGCGTCTTCTTGTCCGTGATGGCGACAAGGTTGAAGCCGGAGAAAAGCTTTGCGATGGAGCAGTAGACGCGCACGATGTTCTTTCTGTTCTTGGTGAAGACCGACTTCAGAACTTCCTTATGGATGAAATTCAGTCTGTTTATCGCGCTCAGGGCGTAGATATTAACGACAAGCATATTGGAACTATTATCCGCCAGATGCTTAAGAAAGTTGAAATCATCAAAGTTGGCGACACAAGATTTATCTACGGCCAGCAGGTTGACAAGTACACATTCCGCGAAGAAAACGACAGAGTTGTTGCGGAAGGAGGACAGCCAGCCGTTGCTTGTCCTATGTTCCAGGGAATTACAAAAGCTGCCCTTGCCGCTGATTCGTTCATTTCAGCTTGTTCATTCCAGGAAACAACCCGTGTTCTTACAAACGCCGCGATTGCAGGTTCTGTAGACAATCTTCATGGTCTTAAGGAAAACATTATTATTGGACACAGAATTCCTGCTGGTACAGGAATCCGCCAGTACAATAATGTTAAGCTTTCAGACAATTCAAGCGCCGACTTGGATGCCAAGATGAAGGAAATCCTTGAACAGCGTATGCTTGAAATGAAGGAAGCTGAAGAAGCCGCGGTTGTTCCAGCAATGGATTCTGCATCGGACGAGGATTAAAAATTGCCAGTTGCTAGGAAAATACAACTTTTTCTAGCGACTTTGGCAAAATTCCCTTGACGAAACAAGTTTGAATTCTGTAAAATTAGATACTTATTTTGTTATTCTGTCCGAGGTGCTGCTCGGCAATAATATAGGAGAATAGGTGATGCCTACAATAAACCAATTAATTCGTAAAGGACGTCAGTCTTCTGCAAAAAGAACTAAGGCCCCCGCACTTCAGTCTTGTCCGCAGAAACGTGGTGTTTGCACACGTGTTATGACAATGACTCCAAAAAAACCGAACTCAGCTCTTCGTAAGATTGCTCGTGTTCGCTTGTCAAACGGAATCGAAGTTACTGCATATATTCCAGGAATTGGACACAACTTGCAGGAACACTCAGTTGTACTTGTTCGCGGTGGACGTGTAAAGGATCTTCCTGGTGTACGCTACCACATTATCCGCGGTACAAAAGATACTCTTGGCGTTGACGGACGCAAAAGAGCCCGTTCAAAATACGGCGCTAAAAAACCAAAGGCATAATAGGAGGTTAATACTATGGGAAGACATAAGAAATCAGTTAACCGTCCGGTTATGCCAGACGAAAGATACAACAGCGTAGTTATTTCAAAATTTGTAACACGCATGATGCTTGATGGAAAAAAACAGATTTGCCAGAAAATCGTTTATGATGCTTTGGACAAATTAAAGACAAAGACTGACAAGGATCCTCTTGAAGTGTTCCTTAAGGCTTTGGAAAATGTAAAGCCAATGGTGGAAGTAAAAAGTCGCCGCGTTGGTGGAGCTACATATCAGGTTCCTATTGAAATTCGTGACGCACGCCGCGAAGCTCTTGGAATGAGATGGATGATTAACGCTGCCCGCTCACGCAACGGACACGGAATGGCTGAAACTCTTGCTGCTGAAATCTTCGATGCTTTCAACAACACAGGTTCTGCTTACAAGAAGAAGGAAGACACACACAAAATGGCAGAGGCAAACAAGGCTTTTGCTCATTACCGCTGGTAGCTCTTGCTTTTTTCAGAACAGCCGCTTTGGTTTTCCAAGGCGGTTTTTTTATGTCTTTTAAAAATGTGCATCTAGTAAATATATTTTTAATTATTTTCCAAATAAAAGTTTTAGCCCCTTGATTCTTTTTTGAAAAAAGTATATAAATACAGAACATTTATGCCTTTATAAGGCGTATTCTGCATTTTTGCAGACAGAGTGTTTGATAGTCGGACGGACAGTTTAAGCTGTCTGGTGAAAATCGTAAAACTTCCGCAGTGCGGCTGTAGAGTTTCACACCCTGAATGTGCAGAAAGTTTCGTTGAGGCTTTCTATTAAACGGTTGCGTGTTCAGGCTTCTGACTGGCTGAAAGAATTGCTCCCGCAGTTTGTTTCAGCTAAAAAAGGTTCTGAATTCCAAACCAATCGTCAGCCCGGATGATGCTAGGTGGAAAAGGCCAGCTGCTTCGAATAGATGAAACAGAATTTTTGATGTTGTCCATTCACGTATAGAATCGTCCTAATTAAATTGGTCAAGTGTGTATGCGAAAATATTGTCTGCTTTTTAAGAGGCATATTTTCTGGCTTAAAGTGCAACACATAAAATACAACATAATGCCGCAGTAAAACACTGCAAGGCAAGGAGAAAATCATGGCAAAGGAAGAGTTCAACAGAACTAAACCTCACATGAACGTTGGTACTATCGGTCACGTTGACCATGGTAAGACTACACTTTCTGCTGCTATCACTGCTTATTGTGCAAAAAAATACGGTGATAAGCTCTTGAAGTACGATGAAATCGACAATGCGCCAGAGGAAAAGGCTCGTGGTATTACTATCAACAGCCGCCACCTTGAGTATCAGTCTGACAAGCGTCACTATGCACATATTGACTGCCCAGGACATGCTGACTACATCAAGAACATGATTACTGGTGCTGCTCAGATGGATGGAGCTATCCTCGTTGTTTCTGCTCCAGATTCAGTTATGCCACAGACAAAAGAGCACCTTCTTCTTGCTCGTCAGGTTGGCGTACCAAAGATTATCGTATTCCTTAACAAGGTTGACCTTGTTGACGATCCAGATCTTCTTATGCTCGTTGTTGACGAAGTAAAAGAAACCCTCAAAGGATACGGCTTCTCTGAGGACACACCAATTATTCAGGGATCTGCATTCAAGGCTTTGAACGAATCTGACAACCCAGAAAACACAAAATGCATCGAAGAGCTTCTTACAGCTATGGACACATGGTTTGATGATCCAGTTCGCGATGACCAGAAGCCATTCTTGATGCCAATTGAAGACATCTTCACAATCACAGGACGTGGTACTGTTGTTACTGGACGTATCGAACGCGGTGTTATCCACATGGGTGATGCTGTTGAAATCGTTGGTATCCGCCCAACACAGTCTTCTACTGTAACTGGAATCGAAATGTTCAACAAGACTCTTAACGAAGGTATGGCTGGTGACAACGCTGGTATTCTTCTTCGTGGTGTTGAAAAGAAAGATGTTATCCGCGGACAGGTTCTTGCTGCTCCAGGAAGCATCCACCCACACACAAAGTTCGAGGCTCAGATCTACGTTCTTTCAAAGGAAGAAGGTGGACGCCACAGCCCATTCTTCACAGGCTACCGCCCACAGTTCTACTTCAGAACAACAGATATTACTGGTACTGTTGAACTTGAACCTGGAACAGACATGGTAAAACCTGGCGACAACGTTAAGATCATCGGTGAACTTATTCACCCAATCGCTATGGATGAAGGTCTTAAGCTTGCTATCCGTGAAGGCGGACGCACAATCGCTTCTGGACAGGTAACAAAGATTATCGAATAGTTATTGAAGGGCAGAAGGCTTAGCTTTCTGCCCTATTTGGAGAATATCATGGCAAATGGCAAGATTCGTGTAAGACTTCGTGCTTTTGACGTAGCTCTTATCGATCAGAGCGCAAAAGACATCGTGCAGCAGGTTCAGAAGGCAGGAGCAAAGGTTTCAGGACCAATCCCGCTCCCAACAAGAATCAATAAAGTTACAGTTCTCCGTTCACCTTTCGTTAACAAGAAGTCACGTGAACAGTTTGAGATGAGAACTCACAAACGTCTTATTGACATTTTTGAACCAAGCTCAGAAGTAATGGATTCTTTGATGAAACTTGAGCTTCCAGCAGGTGTTGATGTAGAAATTAAGCAGTAATCGGAATAAAATCCGGTTTCTGTAAAATAAAGGTAACGGTCCCCTTGGATCGGGGATGGCGGCCAAGTTTAGGAGATTCAGATGAAAGGTCTGATAGCAAAAAAAGTAGGAATGACACAGGTTTTCGATGAAAACGGCAATCTGACACCAGTAACCGTGATCCGCGTCGAGCCAAACACTGTTGTTGCTACAAAGACACAGGAAAAGTGCGGCTATGAAGCTGTTGTCCTTGGACTTGAGGATTTGAAGCCTCACAAGATTACAAAGCCATACGCAAAGCAGTTTCCAGAGAACATTACACCAAAACGTCATCTTAAAGAATTCAGAGATTTTGAAGGTGAAGTTAAAGTTGGCGACCAGATTGGTGTAGAATTGTTTGAAAAGGTTCGTTTCATCGACGTAACTGCTACCTCAAAAGGTAAAGGTTTTCAGGGTGTAATGAAGAGATGGGGCTTCCACGGCGGACGTGCTACACACGGTTCAAAATTCCATCGTGAAGCTGGCGGCACTGGATGCTGTACAACTCCGGGACATTGTCTTAAAAATGTTAAGATGCCTGGCCGCATGGGGTTTGATCGCGTTACAGTACAAAACCTCAAGGTTGTGAAAGTTGACCCTGAGCTCAATGTTTTGATGGTTCGTGGTGCAGTTCCTGGTGTAAGAAACTGTACTCTTATCGTTAAGGCTGCGGTTAAGAAATAAGGTCGAGGAATAGTATGGAAAAGAAAGTCTATTCAATCGATGGCAAAGAACTCAGGACTATCAATCTTGATGACAAAATTTTCGGACTTCCAATTAACGAAGATGTTATTTACTATGCCATCACTAACGAATTAGCAAATAAACGTGTTGGAACAGCATGTACAAAAACACGTGCAGAAGTTCATGGCAGCAATGCTAAGCCTTACAAGCAGAAGGGAACTGGTAATGCACGTCGTGGTGATAAAAAGTCTCCAATTACAGTTGGCGGCGGTACAATTTTTGGACCAAAACCACGTGATTACAGCTATGCAATTCCAAAGAAAGAAAAACGTCTCGCAATGAAGTCTATCTTGAGTCTTCAGGCTCAGGCTGACAGACTTACTGTTGTTGAAGATTTTACTATTGAAAGCGGAAAGACAAAGGACTTGGTAAAAATCCTTAAGAACTTTGTAAAAGACGAGCGCACTGTTATTCTTCTTAAAGATGACGATGCAAAAATCAAGCAGGCTGGAAGGAACCTTCCGAATGTTTATTTCCTCTCTTACAACCGTCTTCGTGCGCATGATCTCTTCTACGGAAGAAAAATCATTATGCTTGAAGGTGCTGCAAAAAATCTTTCTGATTTCTATGCTGAAGATAAGGAGGCAAAATAATGACATTCAATGATGTTTTTATTAAACCTGTTCTTTCTGAAAAAGCAACAGCACTCCGTGAACAGAATAAATATACTTTTATTGTTGATCCTGCAGCTACAAAGTTTCAGATTAAAGAAGCTGTACGCAAGCTTTTCAATGTAAATGTTGAAGACTGCAAGACTATCAATGTAAAAGGAAAAATCAAGCGTCTTCGCGGAAGACCTGGAAGAACTGCTGGCTACAAAAAAGCAATCGTAAAGCTTGCTGCTGGCGAAACAATCAAGGTGTTTGAAGGTGTTTAAGCCTTTGAACTGTAAGTAAGGGGAACCATATGGCTCTTAAGATATACAAGCCTTATTCAAAAGGTACACGCGGCCGTGTTGACTTGGTTCGCGAAGAATTGACAGCCGATAAACCCGAAAAGAGCTTGACTCATGGCCGCAAATCAAAAGCTGGCCGTGGCGCAGGCGGACGTATTTCTGTACGTCATCAGGGCGGCGGTCATAAAAGAAAATACCGTGAAATCGATTTTAGACGCGATAAGCATGGTATTCCTGGAACTGTAAAGACAATTGAATACGATCCATTCCGCAGCGCAAACATCGCTTTGATTGCTTATGCTGATGGTGAAAAACGCTACATCATTGCTCCAAAAGGTCTTACAGTTGGACAGAAAATTATGTCTGGTGAAAACGCAGCTCCTACTGTAGCTAATGCTCTTCCACTGGATGTTATTCCGATTGGATTCACTGTACACAATATTGAGCTTACTCTTGGCCGTGGCGGACAGCTTGTTCGCTCTGCTGGAACAGGAGCTCTTGTTGCTGCAAAAGAAGGTGATTACGTAACTATAAAGCTTCCTTCTGGAGAGCTTCGCCGTATTCACAGAAAGTGCTATGCAACAATCGGTATTGTTGGAAATGAAGACCGCATGAACACTAAGCTTGGTAAAGCTGGACGCAACAGATGGCGTGGTATTCGCCCGACTGTACGTGGTATGGCAATGAACCCTGTTGATCATCCGCTTGGTGGTGGTGAAGGCGCTGGAAAAGGACATCAGCCTGTTACTCCTTGGGGACAGCCTTGCCGTGGTTACAAAACACGCAATAAGAGAAAGACATCTAGTCGTTTCATTATTAGTCGCCGCAAGAAGTAGGGTAGGAGTTAATCGTGTCAAGATCAGTTAAGAAAGGACCTTTTATAGAGAAATCTCTTTACAAAAAGGTTTTAGAAATGAACAAAGCATCAGCAGCTGATAAGAAAATGATTAAAACTTATTCCCGCTGCTCGACAATCATCCCTGAAATGGTAGGTAATACTATTTCAGTGCACAACGGTAAGTCATGGATTCCTGTGTATATTACAGAAAACTTGGTAGGCCACAAGCTTGGTGAGTTTGCTGCAACACGCACATTCAAGGGACATGGCGGTTCAGACAAATCAGCTGGTAAATAATAGGAGTGGATATTATGGCTGAAAAGAAAGGTTATGTAGCCACAACTAAATTTCTCATTGCATCTCCTACAAAGGTTCGCCCTGTAGCTAATGTTGTAAAGACTAAGTCTTGCTCTGAAGCTATGGCTATTCTTGATGTAATGCCGCAGAAAGGCGCTCGTCTTATTAGCGGAACATTAAAATCTGCAGTAGCGAATGCTCTCGATAAGAATAAGCAACTTGATGAAGATATGCTCTACATTAAGGAAATTCGTATTGACGAAGGTCCAAGACTTAAAAGAGTATGGTTCCGTGGACGCGGACGTGCTGATCAGCTCTTGAAGCGGATGTGTCATATCACTGTTGTAGTTGACGAAAAGGCGGGAAAATAAAGTGGGTCAGAAAGTTAATCCTATCGGTTTACGCCTTGGTGTAAACAAAACTTGGCAGTCTCGTTGGTATGCAGATTCTCGTGAATATGCAGACTTGTTCTTGGAAGATATGAAAATCCGCAAGCTTGTTGGATCTCTTCCTGAATGCAAGAACGCAGATATTGCTGAAATTGAAATTGTTCGTCATCCGCAGCGTGTTACTATTGTAATTCACACAGCACGCCCGGGTGTTATTATTGGTGTTAAAGGCGCTACTATTGAAAAAATCAGCGCAGATATTCAGAAGCAGCTGACAAAGAAAGTTCAGATTAAGATTAAGGAAATCAAACGTCCTGAAATCAATGCTTCTCTTATTGCGCAGAATGTAGGCCGTCAGCTTGCTGGCCGCGGTTCTTTCCGCAAGGCTCTCAAGCAGTCTGCTTCAAACGCTATGAAGGGCGGAGCTCAGGGTATAAAAATCCGTATTTCTGGTCGTCTTGGCGGAGCTGACATGACACGTTCAGAAGAGCTTAAGGAAGGACGCGTTCCTCTTCATACTCTTCGTGCTGACATCGATTATGGTACTTATGAAGCTCTTACTACTTATGGTAAGATCGGCATTAAAGTATGGGTCTACAACGGAATGAATTACGGACGTGAGCAGAACGAGGATGCAGGTGATATTGTAAGAAAGCCTCGCCGCGACCGCTCTAATGGCGACCGTAAGTCTGCTCGTTCCCCAAAATCTGAGGGAGGAAAAGTAGAAAATGCTTAGTCCTAAAAGAGTTGCGCACCGCAAAGTTCAGCGTGGCCGTCCAACAGGCAATGCTACACGTACTAACTATGTTGATTTTGGTGATATAGCGCTTGTTGCAATGGAGCCGGTTTGGTTGAATGCAAAGCATATTGAAGCTGCTCGTGTTGCTATTAACCGTTGCATTAACCGTCAGGGTAACCTTTGGACACGCGTTTTCCCAGACAAGCCAGTTTCTAAGAAGCCGGCTGACACTCGTATGGGAAAAGGTAAGGGCGCGCCTGAATTCTGGGCCGCTGTTATTAAACCTGGTATGATTTTATTTGAAGTTGGCGGAGTAGACAAAAAGCTCGCTGAAAAAGCAATGCATCTTGCTGCAAGCAAACTTCCAATTAAAACAAAAGTGGCATTCCGCCCAACAGTCGAGTAAGGAGTAAGAAATGGCTGATTCAAAGAAAAAAAAGGATAAAGATCTTTCTTATGATGAACTCGTTGCAAAGCGCAATGAACTTAAAAAACAGTACATGGACTTTCGCTTTCAGAGCGTAATTGGACATGTAGATAATCCAATGCAGAAGCGTACAATGCGCCATGAAATTGCCCGCCTTAATACGCTTATTCATCAGCAGGATCTGGCAAAGTTCAGAGCAGCTGCTGCTGAAGCTATTGCTGCAAAAAACTAGGAGCTGACCCGTGGAAGAACAGAATGTGCAGAAAAAAGGTGCAAAACGTTCATTCGTAGGTATCGTCACTAGCGACAAGATGGACAAGACTATCGTTGTTTCTATTGATAAGAAAAAAATGGACCGCCTTTACAAAAAATATGTTACACGGACCAAGAAATGCAAGGCCCACGATGAAAAGAACGAAGCTCATATTGGAGACACAGTTCGCATCGTAGAATGCAGTCCGATCAGCAAAGAAAAATGCTGGCGTCTCGATACAATAATCGAGAGAGCCAAATAAGGCAGGAGTAAGATTATGCTTCAGATGCAATCAAAAATGGTTGTTGCCGATAACTCCGGAGCTAAATTGGTTCAGTGCATTAAGGTTTTAGGTGGCTCACACCGCCGCTATGCAGGTATTGGTGACATTGTTGTGGTAGCTGTAAAGGAAGCGATTCCTACATCTACAATTAAAGAAGGTTCAGTACAGAAGGCTGTAATTGTCCGTGTGGCAAAAGAATACCGCCGTCCAGATGGAACATATATCCGCTTTGATGACAACGCTTGCGTTCTTATCGATGCAGACAAGAATCCAAAGGGAAAACGTATTTTTGGACCTGTAGCTCGCGAGCTTCGTGATATGGACTTTATGAAGATCATATCGCTTGCTCCGGAAGTTCTCTAAGGAGCTTGGACAGTATGCAGCATAAATACAAGATCCATAAGAATGATAACGTTGAAATCATTGCTGGAAAAGACAAGGGCAAGCGCGGAACAATCGTCCGTGTATTTGAGAAGAATAACAAAGGGCGTGTTATTGTAAGCGGTTGCAACATTGTAAAGAAAGCAATAAAGAGGAAGTCCCAGCAGGATGCAGGCGGAATCGCTGAAATCGAAGCACCTCTGGACATATCAAATGTAGCGCTCGTATGTAAAAAATGCGGACGCCCTGTCAGAGCAGGATATAAACTTGATGGCGACAAGAAAACTCGTGTTTGCCGCAAGTGTGGAGAAGCACTGTAATGGAAAATTACGTACCACGGCTTAAGAAAGTCTATAAGGAAAAAATCGCTCCAGAGCTCTTTAAGGAGCTTGGATACACATCCGTAATGCAGATTCCGGCAGTAAAAAAAGTTGTCGTAAGCATGGGTGTTGGCGAAGCTCTCACGAATAAGAAACTTCTTGATGCTGCAGTTACAGATCTCACTCAGATTACCGGCCAGAAAGCTGTTAAAACAAGAGCTAAGAAAAGTATTGCAAACTTCAAACTTCGTGAAGGCAATGAAGTAGGAGCAATGGTAACTCTTCGTGGAAACATCATGTATGAATTCCTCGATCGCCTTATCAATGTTGCTCTTCCTCGTGTAAAGGATTTCCGCGGAATCAAAGCTACTGGTTTTGATGGACATGGAAATTTCTCTCTTGGTATTACAGAACAGATTATCTTCCCGGAAATTGATTTCGATAAAATCGTTAAGATTGCCGGTATGAACATCAGCATTGTTACAAGCGCACGCACAGACAATGAGGCTCGCGCCCTGTTGACCAAGTTTGGAATGCCGTTTAGGAAATAAGGAAGAAGTTCATGGCTAAGAAATCAATGATTATCAAGGCAAGCCGCACACCAAAATATGCTACTCGTAGATATAATAGGTGCCAGATTTGCGGTCGTCCACATGGATATTTGCGTAAGTTCAAGATTTGTCGTATCTGCTTCCGCAAATTAGCAAGTGAAGGCCTTTTACCGGGCGTCACAAAATCATCTTGGTAGTGACAGGAGATTATAGAAATGGCAGCTTCAGACCCAATAGCAGATATGCTTGCAAAAGTCCAGAACGCGGCAAGAGCCGGTCATGAAAAAGTAGATGTTCCTACTTCTAAGATGAAACTGGAAATTGTAAAGATCCTTAAAACAGAAGGATATATTAAGAATTTCAAAAAAGTTCAGGATGACAACGGACACACTGTTATCCGTATCTTCTTGAAATATGACGACTTCAACAAGTCAGTTATTCACGGCATGAAGAAAATTTCTACACCAGGCCGCCGTGCTTATTCTGGCTACAGAGAATTGCCTAGCGTTTACAACGGATACGGCACTTTAATTGTTTCAACATCAAGCGGTGTTACAACTGGCAAAAAGGCTTCTGAAAAGATGGTCGGCGGCGAGTTGATCTGCAAAGTATGGTAATAGGAGGAAGAAATGGCATCTAAGATTGGAAAACTTCCTGTTGCTATTCCAGCAGGCGTTACTGTTACTGTTGCTCCTAACTTGGTTACTGTAAAAGGTCCAAAAGGCGAGCTTAAGCAGAATATTAACGGTCTTGTAAATGTTGAAGTAAAAGGCGCCGAAGTTATTGTTAATCCTGTAAATGAGACAAAGGCTGCAAGCGCATGCCACGGTTTGTACCGCAATCTCATTCACAACATGGTTGTGGGAGTAACACAGGGCTTCTCTAAGACACTTATAATTACAGGTGTTGGTTATCGTGCTGAAGTTCAGGGAAAAACAATTATAATGAACCTTGGATATTCTTCTGAGTTCGTTGCTGTTATTCCTGAAGGACTTACTGTAACTGCTGACAAAGACGGAAAGCTTACTATTTCTGGAATTGACAAGCAGCAGGTTGGTGAATTCAGCGCACAGATTCGCAAATTGCGCAAGCCTGAGCCTTACAAAGGAAAGGGTATACGCTATGACAACGAAGTTATCAGACGTAAAGTCGGTAAGACCGGCGTAAAATAAGGTGAATTGATATGTTCAAGAAACTTAGTGATAAAAACAGAAAGCGCCTGCATAGAAAGATTCACATTCGTAAGTCTGTTTACGGAACTGCAGAACGCCCTCGCTTGACAGTGTATAAAAGCGGCCGTAACCTTTATGCACAGGTAATTAATGATGATGAAGGCAGAACTCTTGCCGCCATCTCAACTCTTGAAAAGGATTTTATTACGCTCAAGGCAAATGTCGAAAGCGCAACAAAACTTGGAGAAGCTTTGGGTTCACGCCTCAAGGAAAAGAACATTACAAAAGTAGTGTTTGACCGTAACGGTTACCTTTACCATGGTGTTGTAAAAGCCCTTGCTGACGCTACCCGCTCTGCCGGGATTGTATTCTAGGAGAGGCTATGGAACACCAGAAAAACTATGAAAAAAAGCCTGCTGACGAATTTGTAGAAAAACTTGTAAAGCTTAACCGCACTGCAAAAACTGTAAAAGGTGGACGCAGAATGTCTTTCTCGGCATTGACTGTAGTTGGCGACAAGAAAGGACGCATCGGCTTTGGATTTGGAAAGGCTAACGATGTTACCGAAGCTATCAGAAAGAGCCTTGAAAAAGCAAGAGCAAATCTTATTACTCTTCCGCTCAAGAATGGAACGATTCCACATGAAATGATTGGAAAGTACAAGAGTTCTGCTGTTTTGCTCAAACCGGCTTGTCCTGGTACTGGTATTATTGCCGGCGGTCCTGTTCGTGCAGTTTTGGATGCAGCTGGAGTAACTGACGTTATTTCAAAATCTCAGGGTTCCCGCACATCTGTAAATGTTGTTCGTGCTACATTTGACGCAGTTGCAAATCTTATGGATGCACGTGCTGTAGCACAGAGCCGCGGAAAGACTCTCAAGGAAATGTGGGGCTGATTATGGCAAAGATACGTATTACCCTTGTTAGAAGTGTTATTGGACAGAAGCCTGAAAAAAGAGCGACTGTTCGTAGCCTTGGCCTTAAAAAAATCAATTCCAGTGTGGAACATGAAGACACTGCTTCTATAAGAGGCATGGCTGCTGCAGTTTCTCACTTGGTAAAAGTAGAGGAAATTAACTAATGGCTGACTTTACTTTAAGAGCACCAGAGGGTGCAAATAAAAAACCTAAACGTGTAGGCCGCGGATCTTCTTCTGGTCTTGGAACAACAGCTGGAAAAGGAAACAAAGGTCAGCAGTCACGCTCAGGAAAAGGAACACCATACGTTGGATTCGAAGGCGGACAGATGCCTTTGTATCGTCGTATTGCTCAGCGCGGATTTTCAAATTCACCTTTCAAAAAGGAATTTGCAATCATCAATTTGGTTGACCTTGAGGCAAAATTTGCTGACGGCGAAACCGTGAACCGCACATCTTTGAAGGAAAAAGGTTTGGTTGGAAAAATCGTTGACGGAATTAAAGTTCTCGGAAACGGTGAAATTTCCAAGAAACTCACTGTAGAAGTTGAGAAAATTTCTGCAAGTGCCAAAGAAAAGATTGAAAAAGCTGGCGGATCAGTAAAGGTGATTGCTGAAAAGTCTGCGAAAGCAAAATAAACGTGGAGTGACTAAATGGCAAACAATCCAGTTGTAAATATGTTCAAAGTAAAAGAATTGCGTTCAAAGCTTCTTTTTACATTGCTCATTCTTGCTGTTTTCCGCTTGGGAAGTGTTCTTACTATTCCAGGCATCAATGCCACATTGCTTTTGCAGTATTTTGACAATCTTGCTAGTGGCGCAGAAAGTGCGTTTGCCAGTTACATGGACTTTTTTGCGGGCGGTGCATTTGAAAGATTTTCAGTGTTCATGCTTGGTGTAATGCCTTACATTTCTACACAGATTATCATGCAGCTCGCGCTTGTTATTTTCCCATCGCTCAAGAGAATTGCGCAGGAAGAAGGCGGTCAGCAGAAAGTGCAAGGCTGGACTCGTGTCGGAACAATTATCGTTTGTCTGATTCAGTCTATGGCCATCACGGTTTATGCTGATTCCATCAACCAGCAGATTCCCGGGGCGATTATTTTTGATAACAAGGTCTATTTTAATCTTCTTGCTATTCTTACTGTAACCACAGGCTCTATGATTACAGTTTGGATGGGCAATCAGATTACTGCGCGTGGTATTGGCAACGGTATTTCAATGATTATCTTTGCTGGTATCGTCGCACGTCTTCCAAGTGCTGTCTATGAATTGATTAGAGGTGTGCGCAATGAAGACATAAATGTTGTTTTCGTTGTTGTTGCAGTGTTCCTGTTTCTTGCTATTATCGGACTTGTTGTATTTGAGCAGTCTGGTGAGCGCAAAATTCCTGTTCATTATGCAAAACGCGTTGTTGGACGCAAAATGTATGGCGGACAGAGCACTTACATTCCTTTTAAAATCAATCCGTCGGGAGTCATTCCAATCATTTTTGCTTCTGCATTCTTGACTTTCCCTCTTCAGATTGCAAACAGCCTTTCAACAAAAGCTACCTGGCTTATGAAGGTTGCGGCAGTTTTGAATCCACTTGGTTTTTGGTATAATTTCATCGAAGTGTTGTTGATTGTATTCTTTGCATACTTCTACACTCAGGTAACCCTGAACCCCACTGAAATCGCTAAGAATATCCGTGAAAACGGCGGTTCCATTCCTGGAATCAGAACTGACAAGACTGAGGAATATCTTCAGAAGGTTTTGAACCGTCTGATTCTTCCTGGTTCACTGTATCTTGCTGCAATTGCTTTGCTTCCTACACTGATTCAAATTTTATTTAGGTTCCCTGCATCAATTTCTATGTTGATGGGCGGTACTTCGTTGCTGATTTTGGTCGGTGTTGATATTGATACTATGGCTCAGGTTGAGGCTCTTCTTAAAATGCATCACCATGACGGACTTACAAAGAAGGGATTAAAATCGCGCAATTTGTAAAATTTCGTGATTAGGACTAGATTAAGTTAGGAAAATTATGTTATATTATTGCACTGCTGTTTTTTACGGCAGTGCATCGGATTGTAATCCATGGTGTAGAAATTTCACTTCGGATTGCCATGATTCGATGTATACATGTTTTCCAAGGGGACTTTTATGAAAGTACGAACCAGCGTAAAGCCCATCTGCGACAAATGCAAGGTAATCAAGAGAAACGGAATTATCCGCATTATCTGTGAAAACCCAAAGCATAAACAGAGACAGGGCTGAGGAGTAACTGATGGCACGTATTGCGGGTGTTGATCTCCCAAACAAACATGTCAATATCGCATTGACATACGTATATGGTATTGGCCGTTCATCAGCTAATAAAATTTGCGAAGCTACAAATGTAGATCCTCATGCACATTTGAATGATCTTTCAGAAGATGATCTTGCAAAGCTCCGTAAATATATTGATGAGAATTTTAAGACTGAAGGACGTCTTCGCTCTGAAATTGGTCTTAACATTAAACGTCTTATGGATATTGGAAGCTATCGTGGACTTCGCCACCGTAAGGGTCTTCCTTGCCGCGGTCAGCGTACACGCACCAATTCTCGTACACGCAAAGGTAAGAAAAAGACCGTTGCTAACAAGAAGAAGGCTTAAGCGAGGTAACAGATGGCAACAACTGTAAAAAAGAGAAAAGAGAAAAAAAGCGTTTTTGAAGGTAATATCTACATTCAGGCTACTTTCAACAACACTATTGTTACAATCACAGACTTAAGAGGAAACGCAATCGCTTGGGCTTCTTCTGGCGGTTTGGGATTCAGAGGAGCAAAAAAATCTACTCCATTTGCAGCACAATCTGTAGCAGAAACTGCTGTTCAGCGTGCGGCAAGCTATGGTTTGCGTGAAGTTCATGTATTTGTAAAAGGACCTGGAATGGGCCGCGAAAACGCAATACGTGTTCTTGGTACATTGGGACTCAAGGTAAAATCAATTTCTGATATTACTCCGATTCCTCATAACGGATGCCGTCCGCGCAAGACACGCCGCATGTAATGACGATAACCGGTTCTTTTATGTGCCGGTTAATGATAATGCAAGCCCGGGATTCTGGTTTTTCAGTTTTTCGGGATAAATAAGGAGTTCAGATTGGCTCGCAAAAATCTGCTTAAGGGTTTTAAGAAACCAAAGGGAATTATATTTGAACATCTGGAGAACAATCCTAATTATGGAAAGTTCACTGCGTATCCATTTGAGCCAGGATTTGGTACAACAGTCGGAAATACACTCCGCCGTGTACTTCTTTCTTCAATTCAGGGATATGCGATTTCTTCAGTGCGTATTACTTCTTATGATGCAGACGGTGTTCCTCATGTAATTTCCAGCGAGTTCGAGACAATTCCAAATATTTCAGAAGATACTTTGGAAGTTTTGAACAGTTTGAAACAGATTCGTTTGCGCCTGCCACGGGACGTTGAGCAGGAAACTTTCTTCTATGAATTCAAAGGACCTGGCACTGTAAAAAGTGATGACTTGGCAAAAGAAGGTCAGCTTGAGATTATGTCTAAAGATCTTGAAATCTTTACCATGATGGAAGGTGCACACCTTGAGATTGAGTTCCAGGTTGACCTTGGAAGAGGTTATGTTCCTGCTGAAGTAAATGAGCATTACATTGAAATTGTTGGTACAATTGCAATGGACTGTATCTTTACACCTGTGCCAAAGGTTAAGTATTCAATTGAACCTTGCCGTGTAGGACAGCGAAACGACTATGATAAACTGATTCTTGAGATTTGGACTGATGGTTCAATTACTCCAGAAGATGCGCTTGCAGAAGCTGCAAAGATTGCAAAAGATTATTTTGCTATTTTTGTAAACTTTAATGAGAGCGAGTATTCTGGCAGCGATGAGCTTGATGAAGGGGACGAAAAGATTCGCCAGCTTCTTAATACTTCGGTAGAAGAGCTTGAGCTTTCTGTTCGCAGTTCAAACTGTCTTAAGAATGCAAACATTAGAACAATTGGTGAGTTGACCAAGAAAACTGAAGACGACATTACAAAAACTCGCAACTTCGGAAAAAAGAGCCTTGAAGAAATCAAAGCAAAACTTGAAGAGCATGGCTTGACTCTTGGAATGACTGATTATAGCCACCTTAAAGATGTTGACTTAGGTAAACATAAGGACGAAAACGAATGAACCACAGAAATGGATTTAATCCGCTTTCACGTACAACAGCCCATCGCCGCGCAATGACTCGCAACATGGTAACTTCGCTTTTTAGATATGAGCGCATTACTACAACAGAAGCTAAGGCTAAAGAAGTACGCAAAGCCGCAGAAAAATTAATTACACGTGCAAAAGTTGATTCTGTTCACAACAGAAGAACTGTTGCTAAATTTATTGCTGATGAGAAGATTCTGAACAAGCTTTTTACAGAAATCGGACCTCGCATGAAGGAACGCAACGGCGGTTACACACGCATCCTTAAACTTGGATTCCGCCAGGGTGATGCGGCAGACACTGTAATTTTTGAATTGGTTGACTACAAGCTGCCAGATTCTTCCGCTGAAGAAGAAAAAGCCGCTAAAAAGTCTGCAAAAAAAGCTGAAAAAGCTGACGCATAAGGAGTAAGCAATGTCTAAAGCTCATCGTGGAACTGGAATCCGTAAAGATCCTAATCATGGTCGCGGAGTTTGCCCTGTTTGTGGAAAACAGCAGATTAAGACTTTGTACGATCAGGAAATAGACGGAAAAAAAGTTAAGATTTGCAAGTTCTGTAAGGCTGCTCTTAAAAACAAAGCTCAGGCAGAAGCAAAACTTGCTAAAAAAGCTGCTGCAGAAGCCGCTCCTGCCGCTGAAACAGAAGCACCTGCTGAAGCATAATTTTATTTGCATTCAGTTTCAAAGCCGTCCTTTTTTAAGGACGGCTGTATTTTTTTAAATATATTTAAAATTCTTGTTTACTAAATTTCAACAATTGTATAGAATTGTTTCATAAATTATAGATGTGGGAACTTGCATTTTAATTTGCAAAGATTCCGCAGGAGGATTTATGAGTAAATTTTCAAAAGCATTAGTTTTGGGCGCAATGGCTTTTTCTGCTGTTGCTTTTGCAGCTCCAAAAGGAAAAACTGTAAAAATCGGCGGAGTTGCACCTCTTTCTGGCGCAGTTGCAGTTTATGGTGTTGAATGTAAAAATGGAATTGACCTTGCCGTTTCTGAAATCAATGCAGCTGGAGGAATTAACGGTCAGCAGGTTCAGTTTGTTTGCGAAGATGATGAAGGCGACGCTGCAAAATCAGTAAACGCATATAAAAAGCTTGTTACAAGAGACAGAGTCCGCATTATAATCGGTTCTCTTACTTCTGGATGTACAATTGCAATTACAAAGCAGGCTCAGGCGCAGAAAGTACTTCAGATTGCTCCTGCTGCAACAGCTCCTGCAATAACTGACGCAGGAAACTATATTTTCCGCACTTGCTTTATCGATCCGTTCCAGGGAAAAGTCGGCGGAAAATTTGCATTTTCAAATCTTAACACAAAAAATGCTGCTGTTCTTTATGACATCGGAAATGACTATTCTGTAGGTCTTATGGAAAACTTTGTTGCTGAATACACTTCTTTGGGCGGAAAGGTTGTTGCAAAAGAATCTTATAACACTGGCGACAAGGATTTTAATGCTCAGCTTACAAAGATAAAATCAGCAAAGCCTGATGTAGTTTATCTTCCGGATTATTACGGAACAGTTGCTCTTATTGCAAAGCAGCTTCGTGCTCAGGGCATTAATACTCCAATCGTAGGTGCGGACGGATGGGACGGACTTACAGGCAACGCTGGCGATGAAGTTCTTAACGGATATTATTCAAATCACTATGCGGAAGATTCAGATAGTCCTGCTGTTCAGAAATTCGTAAATTCATTCAAGGCAAAATATGGAAAATCTCCAAACTCTTTTGCCGCTCTTGGATACGACAGCGTTTATATGCTCAAGGATGCAATGGAAAAATCTGGAACAACTACAGATATTGCAAAAATCCGCGACGCATTTGAAAAGACTGACGGAAACTATGTAACAGGACACATTGTGTTCGATGAAAAACGCAATCCTGTAAAATCAGCTGTAATGATTAAGCTTGTAAAAGAAAACGGAAAACTTTCTACAGCTTATGCAGCTACAGTTGATATTAGCAAATAGCGAATAAATTAAGTTTTTACTATATCTGACACAATGGGGTGTTCTTCGTAATTGAGGAACGCCCCTTTTTATTTTTATGAATTTATAGTAAAATCAGTAGGATTTTTTTCTTGGAGGATACGTTGGATACTTTTTTTAAGCAACTTGTCAACGGGCTTTCTTTGGGCAGCATATATGCCTTGATTGCTCTTGGGTATACAATGGTATATGGAATAGTAAAGCTCATTAACTTTGCTCATGGCGATGTTATGATGATTGGAGCTTATACAGGATACTTTGTTTTGACTGCTACAGGTCCGACTCCGCTTGGGCTTGTTCTTGCGTTTTTGGGTGCGATGGTTGTTTGCGCAGTTTTGAGTCTTGCAATTGAACGTTGTGCCTACAGACCTTTGAGAACTGCGCCTCGTTTGAATTCTCTTATTACGGCGATTGCGGTTGAGCTGATTCTTCAGAATGCTATGCGTGTGCTTCCTTTTGTAGGACCGAATCCGCGCCAGTTTCCGACAATGGAAACAAAATTTTTTACATTTGGTTCAGTGCAGATAAGCAATATTCAGCTGATTGTAATTATTTCTTCAGCTGTTTTAATGGTTATTCTGAATTACATAATCAATTATACAAAAACTGGACGTGCAATGCGTGCTGTAAGCTACGACCTTGGAGCCGCAAGTCTTATGGGCGTAAACGTAAATAGAACAATTGCAATTACATTCGTAATAGGTTCAATTCTTGCTGGAGCGGGCGGAGTTTTATATGCGACTGCCTATCCGCAAGTAGATCCGTTTATGGGATATATTCCTGGACTCAAGGCGTTTGTTGCGGCTGTTTTAGGCGGAATTGGCTCTATTCCTGGTGCGATGGTTGGCGGCGTTATTCTTGGAATTGCGGAAACTATGACCAAAGCTTATATTTCTTCACAGTATGCCGATGCCATTTCTTATTGCATTTTGATTGTAATTCTTCTTGTTAAGCCGGCAGGTTTGCTTGGTAAAAAAGAAGTTGTAAAAGTTTAGGAGCGGCGGAATGAAAGACAAATTTACTAGAAATACGATAATTCTTTTTGTTATTGCCTTTGTCTGCATTGCAGTTCCTGCGGTTCTTATGGATTTGCCGCTTGGAATGCCTTTGATAGATGCCTACACTGCTCAGATTATAACTCTTGCCGGTGTTAATGCAATCATGGCAATCAGCGTAAATGTTATCTGCGGAATTACAGGCCAGCTTTCTTTGGGACAAGCCGGATTTCAGGCGCTTGGGGCATATTCAGTTATTATTCTTACAGAAGCCGGAATTCCATTGCCCGTGAGTATTTTGCTTGGCGGACTTATTGCGGCTTTCTTGGGATTCTTGATTGGATTTCCTACACTTAAGCTTGAAGGCGACTATCTTGCTATTGTAACGCTTGCGTTTGGTGAAATTATCAGAGTTTGCCTTATAAATTTAAAGTCTATAACAGGCGGTCCGAACGGAAAACAGTTCAGCACGATTTTTACAACTTCACTTGACCACAGCGCGGCAATTTCTTATCTTGCGGTAATTGGTTCGCTTGTTGTGATTGTTGTTCTTCTTCAGAATTTTTTGCGTTCAACTTACGGAAGGGCAATTCTTGCAGTCCGTGAAGATGAAGTTGCGGCAAACAGCAATGGAATCGGAGTTTTCCGCTATAAAATGACGGGCTTTGTAATCGCTTCGTTTATTGCAGGAATTGGCGGCGCGCTTTATGCTCCGTTTATTGGATTTATAAAACCGGATTTGGCTTCATTTAACAATTCAATTAACGATTTGATTTTTGTTGTTTTGGGCGGAATGGGAAGCATAACCGGTGGAATTCTTGCGGCATTTGTACTTACAATTCTTCAGGAAGCGCTTAGATTCTTGCGCGATTACCGTTTGCTTATTTATCCTGTTGTTTTGATTTTTGTAATGCTTTTCCGTCCGCAGGGACTTCTTGGAACGAAAGAATTGAGCTTTATAAAAGTATACGATGGAATTCCTGGATTTTTTGCCAGATTGTTTAAAAAGCAAGGAGGAAGAAAATGACCGAAAACAAAGAGCTTCTTCTTCGTGCAAAAGACATTTCAATTGTTTTTGGCGGTTTGCGTGCTGTAAGTGATTTTGACCTTGAGCTTTATCAGGGCGAGCTGATTGGACTTATTGGTCCGAACGGAGCCGGAAAAACAACAGTTTTTAATATGCTTTCTGGAATTTACAAGCCGACTTCTGGAACAATTACATTTGTTGGACGCGACGGAAACATTCAAGTCGTAAGCGGAAAATCGCCTGCCCAGTTGAATAGGATTGGAATTGCCCGCACTTTTCAAAATATCAGGCTTTTTGGACATTTGACTGCCGCGGAAAATATAAAAATCGCGCTTCATCAGACTAGAACCGTTACGCCGATTGATGTTTTGCTCAGGACTAAAAAATTCCGCAACGATGAAAAAATCATGCAGGAAAAAACAGAGCTTTTGCTTTCTATTTTTCATCTTGATTCCAAGAAAAATGAGCTTGCGCACAACTTGCCTTATGGTGAGCAGCGTAAGCTTGAAATTTGCCGCGCGCTTGCTTCTAATCCAAAGCTTCTTTTGCTTGATGAGCCGGCGGCTGGAATGAACGGCCAGGAAACAGAAGAGCTTATGGAGCTTATTTCGTTTATCCGCAAAAAATTTAATCTTACAGTTCTTTTGATTGAGCACGATATGAAACTTGTCATGGGAATTTGCGAGCGGCTTATGGTTTTAAACTACGGACGTGTAATTGCTTCTGGGCTTCCTGTGGAAATTCAGTCAAATGAAGAAGTTATAAAAGCGTACCTTGGTTCTGGCTATGAAGATGTTGGAGGAAAAAAATGAGCATGCTTGAAGTTGAAAATCTTGTTGTTTCTTACGGAGCAATCAAGGCACTGAAAGGAATTTCCTTCAATGTTGAAAAAGGCGAAGTCATTACGCTAATTGGCTCAAACGGAGCCGGAAAAACCACAACGCTTCATTCAATCAGCAACCTTGTAAAAAAGGCAAGCGGAACAATAAAATTTGAAGGAAAAGACATAACAAATATGAGCGCGGATAAAATTGTTCAGCTTGGACTTATTCAAGTTCCGGAAGGCCGCAGAGTTTTTGCAAATATGAGTGTAAAAGAAAACCTTGAAATGGGAGCTTATTCACGCAAAGATAAAGATGCGATTAAAACTGACATGGAATGGTGCTTTGAACTTTTTCCGCGTTTAAAAGAAAGAATAGGGCAAATTTCTGGAACACTTTCCGGCGGTGAACAGCAGATGCTTGCAATGGCCCGCGCGCTTATGTCAAAGCCGTCGCTTCTTTTGCTTGACGAGCCGAGCATGGGGCTTGCTCCGATTCTTGTTGATGAAATTTTCAGCATTATTGAAAAAATCAGTTCGGCAGGAACAACAATTCTTTTGGTTGAGCAGAACGCATACAAGGCATTGTCAATTGCCAACCGCGCATATATACTTGAAACAGGCGTGATTTCAAAAAGCGGAAACGCTCAAGACTTGATAAAAGACAGTGCAGTAAAATCTGCGTATTTAGGAGGCTGATTATGCTAGTAAAAGATGTAATGACTGAAAATCCTATAACAATCGGACCTGAAGCTTCTGTTCTTGAAGCAAAGGAAACAATGAGCAGAAATAAAATTAAAAAACTTCCCGTTGTTGACAGAAGCGGCGCGCTTGTTGGAATTATTACAAACACAGACTTAGCAAAAGCTTCTCCTAGCGCGGCAACTAGCCTGGATATGTTTGAACTTGGATATTTATTAAGCAAGCTTTCTGTTGAAAAAACAATGGTAAAATCCGTAAAGACAACTACTGCAAACCAGACTGTTGAAGAAGCTGCCCGGCTTATGAATGACTACGGAATCAGCTGTCTTCCGGTTGTAAAAGAAAATCTTCTTATTGGCGTTGTAACTGAATCGGATTTGTTTGCAACTTTTATTGATATGTTCAACACAAGAACTCCTGGAGTGCGCGCAGTTGCTGTCGTAAATGAAATTCCAGGCGAACTTGCAAAACTTGCCGCGGCTATTGCAGAAAAAAACGGAAACATTGTTTCTCTTGTAACTTCTGATGCCAGCGACTCCAAGCATAGAACTGTTACCGTAAAAGTTTCAAATATTTCTGAAGGGGAACTAAAATCTTTGCTTGAAGCTAACAATGCTGAAATAAAAGACATCAGGTCAGTTTAAAAAAGTTTTTGCAAGAAATCAAACGCCACTAAAGAAAGTGTTCCGAAGGGAAGTTTTTAAAGCCATTTGGAATACTTTCTTCAGGGCAAACGCATGTAAAAACTCTTTCTGATAAAATTACAGAAAGTGTGAAA
>JAUNWH010000037.1 GCA_030540405.1 Spirochaetales bacterium | reverse complement strand
TGTCCCAAAAAACGAACGCTTTTCGGGACAGGAAAAATCATCTTTTACATTCATAGATTTGTTCGCTGGAATTGGCGGTTTTCATCTGGCTATGGAAAAATTGGGCGGAAAATGTGTTTTTGCAAGTGAGCTTAAAAGTGATTTAAGAGATTTCTACAAACAGAATTTCGGAATGGAATGTGCCGGCGATATAAATGATGTGGACATAGAAAATGATATACAAAAACATGATGTGTTATGTGCAGGTTTTCCATGTCAGCCGTTTTCAAAAGCAGGCAAGCAGCAAGGTTTTAATGATGAAAAGGAAAGAGGAAATTTATTCTGGAAAATCATGGAAATCCTTGAAAAGAAACAGCCGGAATATATTCTTCTTGAAAATGTTCAGAATTTGCAGACCCACGATAATGGAAACACCTGGAATGTCATAAGAACAAGCCTTGAAAAAATTTACGAAGTCAAATGCGATATTATTTCTCCGCATGATTTTGGAATTCCCCAGCACCGAAAAAGAATTTACATAGTCGGCAGACTGAAATCAAAAGGCGGTCTTAAAGATTTTAAGTTTCCTGAACATATGAAGAAAGAAAACTGCAATATAAAATCAATTATTGATGAAAGTGATAGAAAATTTATGTCTTTACGTGAACAGACAAAAAATCATCTTGCTGCTTGGCAGAATTTTTTGGACTTGCTTACAAAAAATAATATTCCAATTCCTTCCTTTCCAATCTGGGCTATGGAGTGGGGCGCAACTTATGATTATGAAAAAACTGCTCCTTGCAATCAATACAAAAAATCTCTGGAAGGAAAAAGAGGAAAATTTGGAGTTGAATTAAAAGGCAATTCTGTCGATGACATGCTTTTGCAGCTTCCAATATATGCTCAAACTGTAATGAAGCCGAGTGAAGAATTTCCCGACTGGAAGAAGAATTTCATAAAATGGAACAGGGAATTTTATTCTAAATACAAGGAAATTTTAGATGAGTGGCTTCCGCAGATACAGCAGCAAGGATTTGAAAACAGCCATCAGAAATTTGAATGGAACTGCGGAATGGATAAAAACGCAAAACCAACTTTGCAGGACAAAATAATTCAGTTCCGCCCATCTGGAATCCGTGTAAAACTCCCGACATATTCTCCCGCTCTTGTCTTGACGACAACTCAAATTCCGATTTTCCCATGGGTTCATACACCAGACGGTCAGATTGGCCGCTATATGACCAAAAAAGAGGCTGCAAGAATTCAGTGCATGGAAGAACTTGAGCATACCCCAAATACAATTGCAGAGGCTTTCAGGGCATTTGGAAATGCAGTCAATGTTGAGGTTGTCAGAAGAATTGCAGAAAGGCTTTTGGAGGTGAGGTAATGTCTGTAAGTCAAGTTTCTATAGCATTAAAGCCGAATGTTTATAACACATTCCGGAATCTTGTGAACACGCTTTCTAATACTCTTGGTGAATATGTTGATAATGCTGTTCAAAGTTATTTTGACAACAAGGAACGCCTTCGCTCTTATGAACCGAATTATAAACTTCAAATAAAAATAATAATGGATTGGGAGGCAAAATCACTTTCTGTTATTGACAATGCGGCTGGAATAAATGAGGAAAATTATACCCGGGCTTTTGAACCTGCGAACATCCCGGAGAATAATGCTGGGCTTAATGAATATGGAATGGGAATGAAAACCGCTTCTGTCTGGCTTGCTGACAACTGGACTGTTACAACAAAAGCACTTGGTGAAAATGTTGAGCGCGTGACTTCGTTTGATTTACAAAAGGTCACAAAAGAGGGAAAGGAAATTCTCGAAGTTGAGGAGAATCAGAAGCCATTGGAAGAGCATTACACAAAGATTGTGCTAACAAATCTTTCAAAAAATGCTCCAAAAACAAGCGCAATGGAAAAGGTAAAAAGACATCTTTCCAGCATATATCGAGTTTTTCTTAGAACTGGTGAAATAGAAATATATGTTAATGGAGAAAAACTTGCAGCTCCTGAATATAGAATTCTAAATGCTCCTTTTTATAAAAATCCTGGCAGCGACAATATTTTATGGAAGAAAGAAATAAATTTGGATGCAGGAAGATATAAGGCAAAAGGTTTTCTTGCGATTCTGGAAGAAATAAATCAGGGTGAAAACGGTCTTGTCCTGCTGCGGCGGGGAAGAGTCATTGTAGGCGGCGGCGATGAGAGATTTTTCCCTTCATGTCTGTTTGGTTCTGTCGGAACATTTAAATATAAGCGACTGTTCGGAGAACTGGAACTTGAAGGGTTTGAAGTAACTTTCAATAAGAACGGTTTTAAGTCGGAAGATGATTTGCAGATGCTGCTTGAGGATATAAAAAGAGATATTTCCAGCGAAAAGAATAATATTTTCATGCAGGCAGAAGGCTATCGTCAAAGAAGCAAGGAAAAGAAAGAGAAAATCGCACAAAAAATAAAAAAAACATTATCAGAAAAAGTCTCAGACAATCTGCTTTTTGAGAATAAGGCGAAAAAAGACGATGAGAACATAAAAAATACTGAGCTTATTAAGAAAAACGAAAATTTGATAAATGAATCAAAGCCTGCAGAAACTTACTCAGAAAAATTCATCTGCAATGGAAAAGATTGTTCTATAAATTATGAACTGATTACAGAAACTGAAAGCACAGATTTGTATTCTGTTCAGGAACATGACGGAAATTATATTTGTAAGATAAATCTTTCTCATAGTTTTTTTGATTATTATCCTCAGTTTAAAAATTCAAACGGATATGAACCGCTTATAAAAATTCTTATGGCATTTGCAAAGGCGGAACTTAATGCTCCGAGCCGAGGAACTAAAAATCCTGGTAATTTAAGGAATCTTTTCAATCAATATATTTTGGAGAGCTAGATATGGAAATTCAAATTCAGCAAGGAACGGAAGAAAAATTTTTACCTGTTTTTGGAGCCCGTGCAACGGAATTTTTTTCACGCTTTGATTCAAAATTACAGCCTGATGAACTGGAAAATTTAAAAACTGAAACGGTTTCGATTCTTAAGGATTGTGTAAATCCTAAACTGAATAAAATTCAGAGCACAACAAACTTAGTTGTCGGGTATGTTCAAAGCGGAAAAACAATGTCCTTTACTGCGTTATCTGCCCTTGCAAGTGATAACGGATTCCGTGTGATTATCTATTTTGCAGGAAACAAGAACAATCTTTTAGACCAGACAGAAAAACGCTTAAGAAAGGATTTGATAAATGGTGGGAAAAACCGTGATTTTTATAAACTTATAAAAAATCCTGATTTAAATGATTTGAATAAAATTTGCAATGAACTTCAAATTAGTTCCTGTCCAACGATTCTTATTGTGGTATTGAAAAACTATAAATATATAAAACAGTTGGCGCAAATCTTTGATTCCCAGAAAATTAAAAACGAACTGAAGAATAACGGCGTGCTTATAATTGATGACGAGGCAGACCAGGCCAGCCTTAACGGATATGCGTACAAGAACAGCAAATCAGAAGACTGGGAAGAAGATGAATACACTGCCACATATAAATCGATAATGGATTTAAGGAATTCGCTTCCGAATCATTCTTATGTTCAGTATACGGCAACCCCTCAAGGACCGCTTCTTATCAGCATTGTAGATTTGCTTTCTCCAAAGCATCATACGGTTCTTACTCCGGGAAAAGATTATACAGGCGGAAAAACTTTTTTTGTTGATGAGCCTGGCTTGATAATTGATATTCCTGATGATGAAAAATTCAATTCCAAGCGGAACAATCTGTCAGAACCGCCGGAAAGCCTTATAACTGCGTTGCAGTTGCATATTCTGTCAGTCGCTATAATCGTAAAAATTCTAAGAAAAGAAGATTTTCTTTCAATGATGGTTCATGCGGACAGGGAACAAGACGCAAGCCAAAAATTTAATAATTGGGTAAAAGATATTATCGACGGCTGGATAACCACATTAAGTTCTTCTGAAAATGATGTCGCTTATAAAGCTTTGATTGGCCAATTTGAAAAAAATTATGATGAAGCCATAAGGGAATATAAAAAACATAACGAAAGTTATCCCGATTTTTCTGAAATAAAAAAGCATATTCCGGATATAATAAAAGAGACAAACATTGAACTTATAATAAGCAAGAATAAAAGGAAAAGCGAAGATATTCCATGGGATGATTATCCGTCTCATATATTGATTGGTGCAGATATGCTGAACCGTGGTTTTACAATTGAAAAACTTGCTACAACATATATGCCGCGCTATTCAATCGGAAAGTCAAATGCCGATACAATTCAGCAGAGATGCAGATTTTTCGGATATAAGAGAAAATACTTGTGGTCATGCAGAGTATTTTTACCGCAAGATGTTCAAACAGAATACAGGGAATATGTTGACCATGAAGAAGAAATGCGGGAATGGCTGAAAGAAAATGACAGTTTGGAAAAAGTCGAGCAATTGCTGCTGATTACTCCTCATTTGAATGCGACTAGAAAAAATATTCTCTCAAAGGATATTGTAACCAGTAAATTGGCAGGCTGGCGAAAGATAAACGCTTTTCAGTCAAATTCAATAGAACCGAATAAAAAACTTGTTGAAAAATTTATTGCTGATAACGAGGAAAATTTTATTCTATATAAAAATTTCAATTCATCTGACAGAAATCACAGATATTTAAAGATGGAAATAAACGAAGCCATAAGTTTTATTTCTGAATTCATAGTTCAGAATATGCCTGATGCGGCAAGAAAACAGGCGACCTTGCGTTATCTGAAATATCTTATGACGAAACAAAAAACTTCTTTGAAATTTGTTTATGTTATTCAAATGGCTTATGCAGGTGAGCCGCGAGAACGTGAATTTAGTGTTGAAACAGAAAAAATAAATACGGAGCTTTTTTCAGGCCATTCTCCAAAAGGAATTGAATTTTATCCTGGAGACCGAGAAATAAAATTTGAAGATTCGATATGCATTCAAATTCACAACATAAAGTTCAAGTGCGAAAATAAAAAATGGGCTGGAAAAACCGCATATACATTGGCTTTTTATTATCCGGAAGATTTTGCAACCAATTATACAGGAAAATTAAATGAGTCAGATTTGTGAATTGTTCAGAGGACTGAAAGATAATTTTTCAGAATTAGTTGACAGCACTAAAGTTGTTAGTTTGCCATTGTCTTCACGGTTTTTGCTGGGAATCACAAATAACCAGACACCAGTTTTCTTTATTGAATGTGAATTGAAAAATTCTTCCGCAGATTTAAATCTTGAATATATTTCTGTCATGTTTAATAAAAAATGCAGCTTGATTGATGACGACAACAGAAAATTTTCAAAGGTTTATACTGTCATAACATTGAACCAGAGCGACTGTGATTTTCAGAATTATTTTCTTGAAGTTGTCTATCTGATTTTGCAGAAAATTCCTAATAAGACAGATGGAGTTCTTATAAAAAAAGAAATAGATAAAATTCTGCAATTGTTCAGCTATACATCATTGCCCGCCGCAAAATCTGTTCAGGGATTGTGGGCTGAACTTATTGTTATTGAGCAGTCAGAAAATCCAGAATACCTTATAAAGTCATGGCACAGTCAGGCGAACAGCAGATTTGATTTTAATGACGGAAAGGACAAACTGGAAGTAAAAAGCACAAGTCTTTCAAAACGTGTTCATGATTTTTCATTGGAACAATTGAAGCCAAACAAGAATTCAAAATTGATAATCGCTTCTGTTTTTGCATTGGAGACAACATCGGGAAAGAATATAAATGATTTAAGAAAAATGATTTTTGATAAAATTCCAGACTTGGAAATTCAAGCATTGTTTGATTCTATTATGTTCAAAGTTTTGGGAAATGAAATTTCAAAGTCATTTGATTTCTATTTTGACTATCAGCTGGCAGTTGATGAACTTGAATTTTTTGATTTTGATTCAATTCCAAAAATCAATAATATTCCGGCGGAAATATCAAATGTAAAATTCTCCTGTGATTTATCAAATATAAAAAGTCTTTCAAAAGATGAATTGAAAAAACTTGATTCTGTATTATTCAGAGGACTTTAATGAAAACAGAAAAAATATGCGGTGAAAAACTTCTCGATTTGTTTTTAGAAAAAATGAAAACTTGTGCTGATTTTGAATTTTTGGAAGGAATTCAGCCGTTTAAGATTCGTTTCTCTAATAAAATTTATTATGTCTATATAAAGAATATATCTTCCGCATATTTTACGAACAGACCAGATGTTACAAGGGCACAGCTTCCAAAAAGGGAAGAGTTTGATTCTATAAAAAATTCTAAAATCCCATTTATATTTCTTGGTTATGATTCAGAAAATGATATATATGTCTGCTGGAATTTTCATATTGCCAAAAAAAGGTTAAATGAAAAAGACAGTGTATCTTTTTACTCAAGGCATAGTATTCAAAATTCTGTAAACGAAGAAATTTTTTATAGAAAAGAACTTTCCAATGGGGATAATTTGGTGCTCTTTAAAAGAAGTCTGATAAAAAAATTTTTTGAGAGCATTGATTCCTTTTTTGATGATGAAGATAACAATCTAAAAGAAAATGACACTATAGATTGCAGGGATGATAAAAAGATTGTTGAAATAAAAGATGAAACTTTACTGGAAAAGTTAAAGCCGCTATTAACAGGAGAAGTTGTTCATTCCTTGGAAGCTATAAAACAGGTTCAGGAATTTTATGGCAGCAAATATCCAGGTATGACTTATAAAGACTGGTCTGAGTTAGTACGAAATATAATGAAAAACTCATAAATCCCAAGACCGGCCTTTATTTTCAAAGTCCGCTTTATGTCTACGATTTTCTGAAACTCGAAGTTCTTACCGGAAAATTATCATAGCCTCCTCATGATTTTAAATTCCTGCCTCCCATTCTTTCTGTACTTGTTTCCCAGCTTGGCTGTATAAGCGCCCCAGCCAGGTTGTGCTTACACCCCAGACAAACTGTATAGCCGTCCCAGTTTGTCTGTGCCGCTTATACAGTTTGTCTGGGCTTGCTATCCAGTCAGTCTGTAGTTGCTGTACAGTTTGGCTGTAGTGTAAAAGTTTTCTTTGCAGAATATTTCAATTGATGACAACAATGGTAGGAAAACAGAAGAAAGTGAAGTTTCAAAAGCTTATGCGGTTACTCTTGTAAATGTTAATGTCTCATTTATAAGCCTATTCCTTTTCCCAGTCAACATCGGGCAAGGCGTTTACAATGTCCACTGTCTGCACAGAAACATTTATAATGCTCAAAAGCAAGTCCAGAATATAGCGGGGCTTTTCGTGCTCTTTTGACCAGTCGTTCGGGTTATTTGTAATTCCGCTTTTTTTGTCGGTTGTTACCGCATAGCGTTCCATTATCCACTCGATTGCGGATTTTCCGTTTACCACATATTCATAGGCTTTTTCCGGAATATTTTTTACAGTGTGGTAGTGATTATATATAATAGTATCTTTCTGCCCCTTTTTTGGAAACTTCATCTGCTGTACTGCATAGTATTCGTATTCTTTGTTTGAAGTGCTAGCTTTCGGTTTTTCTGCAACCAAAAGCTCACCGCCAGGTGTGTTTTTTGAATTTAAAGATGCATATCCTTTATTTTCAAGGCTTTCTATTGTTAGCTCTGGATATGCGGCAATCTGCTCATAATTCAAATGAAGCTTTGCCAGCTTTCGGCCTGCCTTGCTGAAAGCCCAAAATTTCTCATAGCCGCTTATAAGGGGAATGCGCGGAAGCATTTTCTTTAAGTCGGCGCTGAAAGTTTCCCGGTAGCTTTTGGAATGGAGAATGCCGTAGACATAATAGAAAATGTCTTCTCTTTGAACTTTGTTTCCGTACTTGCTCTGGGCGCGCTCCAAAATAAAGTCGCTGACCGCCTCGTGCCTTACGGTTTGCGCGCCGTCGTCTCCAAAAAGAGTGCTCTGTTCTGGCTCGATGGTTTCGTACCAGTAGAGCGGGAAACATTGTCCGTTGAAATTTACTTGTAAATCAGGCAAATAGTCACTTATTAAACATGAGAAATCTTTATCACCAACACCTTTTGTACAAATTACAAGATTTTTTGCATTTGGAGTAGGAAAATGCTTATCGAGCTGATAAGTCATGTCGTTCATTGCAACATTGAAATAACTGTTTTGCTTGCAGAATGGTCTATAGAGTGAAATTCGTACAGAATCATCTTCAAAGTCAATGGTTTTATTTTTCTCACAATAATTTAGAATTCCACGATTCCATGAAAGTTTAGAATCATCATAGTTTACAAATGCACGTGTATTTGCTGTCGGATTTTTCGCTTTTTCTTTTGCAAATAATTTTCTTTGCTCATTATAAAAATCAATAGAAAGATGCATTTGCCTCTCTAGCTGTTTTTTTGAAAAGCAGTAGCACCAGCTGTCACGAGCAGTAGCTAACCCACGGCTATAGACAGGCACAAAGAATGTACTTTTGTTATCCTTGCTGTCTTTATCGCCTATCGAAATCCAAGTGCTGAATTTTTCATTTCTCTGGCTAATCCAGTCGCCATGCTCATTCGGAGTTAGCCGGGTGAACGGCAGATTTTCCATACTTTTAAAGTTTGTGATTATGTCCAGTTTTTGTTCACGGCTCAGGTAGTCGCCTATGTCGTAGTAGTAAATTTCTGCCTTATGATTGGGTGCCTCAGTCATTATAGCTAATTCCTTTTTCATAGAGTGTTTCTGGTGCAATATCTATTTCGTCATTCCATACGACAGTCTCGCCGTTCGTGTGCACCATGTTAAAAACGGCGATGTTTTCAAGAGGCTTGTACATTGGGTATTTTAAATATGGCTTCATGTCAAAGATTTTCCTAACGCCTTTTTCAAAAGTGAGCAAAATTCTATATTCTTTAAGAGGCTCTACGTTTTTAACAGTCCAATATGCGCTCATTGTAACTCCTACTGCAACGGCAAAATCTTTACAAGCGTTTCTTTGTTCTTTGCAAGCTCCCAGTTGGCAATTAGCTCGTCCTTGTGAATTTCAGCCCATGCGCTTACAAGTTTTTGTTTGGAAGCCGGAAGCTCGCCTTCCATTACGTTTCCGTCAAAATCAACGACAGACCAGCTTCCGCCATAATTTACATGAAAATGAGGCGGGTTGTGGTCATCGCCATACATATAAATCAAAAGTCCATAGAAACTAGAAATACACGGCATTTGAAACCTCCATTTGTATTATAGCACAAATTTACTGTTTTGCTTCACTCTTCTTTACAAGTACGGTTACCGCAATCGGTGTGCGGCTGCCAAGTCCGAATACGTTTCCAGCTTCTTTTTTGCGGAGCTCTCCGCTTGTCCTGCAGTTGCCGCGCAAGTTGAACACATAGATTTTGCTGAATTCTTTTTCCAGGGTTTTTCTAAATCCGTCCTGCGCATTGCCGTCCAGCCAGCTTCCGTTCGAAACAAAGGCCACTATGCCGTCTCCTTTTTGACTAAGACTGTAATCGCTATAGGAGTCCGGCTTCCGCTCCCGAAAATCTTTCCTCCTTCCCTGCGAGAAAGTTCTCCGCTCGTTCTCTGATTTCCTCTCAGATTGAACACATAAATCTTGTCGAATTCCTTCTCCAGTGTCTTGCGGAATCCGTCCTGGGCATTGCCGTCCAGATAGCTCCCGTTCGATACGAACGCTATTATACCCCCCCTGTTCTTCTGTATAGCAATTCTGTCGCTTGCCCAGCGGAAGGCTTTTATGTATGAGTCATAAATTGAGTTTTTATTCGTTGCTTCAGATTCCTTTGCATAAGTGTCTGCAATGCGGTCTTCCAGCTTTTCATAGCTTTGGTTCTGCGCGTTGTCATTAGCAGACTTCTGCCCTACAGAATACGGTGGGTTTCCCATAACGACGGTAATCGGCTGTTTTTTCTGCTCATTAACGCGGTCGCTGTTTTCACTGAACACCTTGTCGTCCAATGTGGGATCTCCATTCTCATACAGCTGGAATGTATCGGTCAGGCAGATACCGCCGAACGGCTCGTATGTTTCCTTGCCGCTTAGGTCGTGGTAGGCGTTTTCTATATTCACGCTTGCAATGTAGTAAGCCAAAAGCACAATTTCGTTGGCAAAAATCTCGTGCTTGTATTTTCGCGCCAAGTCCTCTTTTTTTATAATTCCAGACTGCAAGAGCCGTGTTATGAACGTTCCCGTCCCCGTAAACGGGTCGATTATGTTCACTTTCTCGTCGCTGAGCGAACGTCCGAATTCTTTATTCAGAACCCACTCAACGCTATGAATAATAAAGTCCACAACTGGAACTGGAGTATAAACAATTCCAAGTTTCTCAACGGTCATAGGGAAAGCGTTCTTGAAGAATGAGTCGTAAAGTTCAACAACGACTTTCTGCTTTCCTTCCGCATTGTCAATTCCTTCGGCTCGCTGCTTTACCGAGTTATAGAACCGTTCCAGTTTTTCCAGGTCCTCGCTTTCGCTCTTTTCGTCCAAAAGAGAGACGATTTCTTCCAGCGATTTTGAAACCGGGTTTTCCTTGGTAAAGTGGTCGTTTCCGAACAGAGCCTCAAAGACTGGTTTTGTAATCATGTGCTGTGCCAGCATCTCTACGGCGTCATGCTGGCTTACACTAGGGTTCAGGTTCTTTTTTAGGCCTTCCCAGTAAGCGTTGAACTTGTCCTTATGGTCGCCATCAGCCGAAATCAGCTTGTCGATGCGGTCGATATTTCTCTTGGCTATTTCGCCTACGTCTTTTCCCCAGTCTGCCCAGTAGCGCCGGCTTCCGCATTTGTTTACCATTTTGGCAAAAACCTGTCCGGCAAGCTTTTGGAACTTGTCGTATAATTCCTGCTGGAGCTCATCAAAATCGAGCGTGCCCTGCACTGGCTCTGAACCGCTATCGTCATCGTTGCCGCCGACTATTGGCTTGCCGCCAAAGTTGCCGCCGCCTGTTACGTTTATTATTTTAGGCTTCTTTTTATTGAGTTCTATCTTGTTGATTGTCGCATTAAAGCGGTCATCGTGAGCACGAAGAGCGTTCAGCACGCTCCATACAATCTTGAAGTCGTCGCTTGTGTCCAAAATCTCATCTGCGTTCTTATCGCCAGGCACAAGAACCGGTATGATGATGTAGCCAAATTTCTTGCCTTCGGCTTTTCGCATTACCCGGCCTACCGACTGAACTACATCAACCTGGCTGTTTCTTGAAGACAAGAACATTATTGCGTCAAGGCTTGGAACATCAACGCCCTCGCTAAGGCAACGCACATTGTTCAGAACACGGCACTCTTTTTTATTCGGGTCGGCATGCTTTAGCCAGTCGAGTTTTTCTTCACGGACAGTGCTTCCCATGCCGCCGTCAACGTGCTCCGCCTCAACTACAACAAGCTGCTCCCTTTCTTCTTCAGACATTTTTTCATAATACGCTTTCTGGCACACATTAAATGAGTCTTTTAAATAAATTGAGTTCTTTATGCTGGAGCAGAATGCTACCGCGCTTCTCATTGGCTCTGGGTCAACATCGCTGAACAGCTCCTTGTCGGTAAGGTAATTTGTCCGCTTTGAAAGAACATTGATGCACCCTATGAGTTTTATAGCGTCGCTTTCTTTTAAGTCGGCGTTTCCTTCCATAAGCTCATTCAAAAGCTCTGGTTCTACGGAATTTTCATCGAGCGTAAGAACGATTACTTTGTAATCAGAAAGCAGCTGTTTTTCGACTGCCTCGCCAAAGCCTATACGGTAGATTTCTTCACCGAACATTTGCGGGTCGTCCATTGACCAGACTTCAACTTCCTTTTCCTTTGCTTTGGCCTGAGCATCACTGGAATAAAGACGAGGAGTAGCGGTCATATAAAGACGCTTTCTAGCTTTTATATTGTCGTTTGAATGTACCTTTGTGAACGAAGACTGGCTCTTGTCCTTCTGCTTTATGCCGGTTGTGCGGTGGGCTTCGTCGCAGACAATCAAATCAAAAATAAACGATCCTTTATCCAAATCGTTTATCTGTTTCTGAACATCGCTGATTACGTCGATTGACTGGTATGTTGAGAAGACAACAATCATGCCGCCTTCGCAAGCCTGTCTTGCTCTAAAATCAACAAACTGGCTATAAACCTTCTTGCTGTCGGTTGTTGCAGGAAGCACGAGGTCAGAAATTGAGTCCTCCGCCTTGTCTGTTGCATGGCTGTCTGAACAAATGCAAATAAGATAAATATTGCTTTTGCATTGAGCCGACCATTCTTTTAACGTCTGGCTCAAAAGCGCAATTGAAGGAACTAAAAACAGCACCAAATGGCTTTCGGTTGCCAGAGCCTCCGCAATTCTTAAAGAAGTAAAAGTCTTGCCGGTTCCACAAGCCATGACAAGTTTTCCCCGCTCATGGTCTGCAAAATATTTTGTCGTAGCCTCGAACGCTTCTTTTTGGTGCGGACGAAGACCGTATTTTTTTATGGCTGCTTCTGTTCCTTTTTTTCCAGAATCCAAAGCCTCCCAGTCTACATCGTCATTTTTCAGGTCGATTAAACCGATGCGGCGGATGCCAAGCCGCTGGACTACATTCTGTGCTTCTGCATTGAATCCGTCGTAAGTAGTATCAATCCAAATCTTAAAAGAGAATGTTTTCTTGCCGTCTTTAGTTTCAAATTCAAAAGATGAAGTAGAGACAAAAGAGTCTACCATTGCCTTGTCTATTTTCTTGTCGGCCGCATAGCATTTGCACTGGACTGCCCAGTAGTCTCCGTCATGGGTACGGCAAACAATGTCTATGCCAGTGTCCTTGCCGCCAGTTCCAAACTGCTTTTTATAAGGGAAGTCTGTCCATAGCCAAACGTCTGTTAATAAGCGGCTGTAGGCAGGTTTTGTCAAAAGATAGGCTTGCATTAGCCGTTCAAACTTGTCTCCCTTGTTTCTTTCGGAAGTCGAGTTCTCCCGGTACTTATTTATAATGCCGTCAAATGACAAAGCCATATTTTTCTCCAGTTTCTGCAATAGAGTTTTTTTACTATAACATATTTTCAAACTTTTTTAATCCCCCGAGAATGAGCTGCACTTTTTTGAAGAATTACTAAAAAAAAGCCCCAAATAATCAATATTTACAAATTTGTGAAAAATATTTTGTAAATTGCTTGATTTATTTATAAAACTGATATATATTTTACTCAGATGCTAAACGAAAAAGAATCCAAAAGGTTCATTAAAGCCTTAGAACGAGAGGTACATTTATGGGAGTAACGGCATTTGGAAAAATTTTAAGGAAAAGAAGAATTGATTCTTCAGAAATTCTTGGAGATATGGCAAAGCGGCTGGACGTAAGCGCGGCTTACCTTTCTTCAATTGAAAACGGTCTGCGCGAAATTCCGGACTCTTTTGTTGAAAAGATTGCAAAAGAATACGGTCTTTCAGAGGCAGAAAAACAGGAGCTTGAAGAAGCACAGGCACAGTCAAAGGGCAGTGTAAATGTTCCCCTTGGCGAGCAAAAAGATTCAAGTGAATATCTTGAAACTGCTGTAATGTTTGCCAAGGATTTTTCAAAGCTTACAGAAGCGCAGGTCAAGCTGATGAAAGAGCTGCTTGAAAAGTTTCAGGCGGAATCTTCGGGAGAGAAAAATGGAAGTGGTGCAGTATGAGACACAATTAAAAGACGTAGAATATTCAGAAACTTTGGTTCTTTCTGAAAACGAAATTAAAATCACTTCGTTCTGGAGCCACTTGCTTTGCACGGCTACCACGAACAGGAAGTTTGACCCGCTCTTTGTAATGGAAAATATAATTCCTAGTTTTGACAGAACTTTCAATTATCTGATTGAACCTGAAGATTCCTGGAAACATGGAAAAGATGTTGTAGCTTTTTACAATACGGTTCAAAACATGATTGTCATAAGAAGCGATGTCTACGAAGGCGCTCAGAATGGAAACTGTATTGCTCTGATTTCGATTGCGCATGAAGTAGTGCACTGTATTCAGTCGATTATCTTGAGATTCATAAGGATTTTTGACTGCGCGGAATTCAAAAAGGAGCTTTCAAAAATCAAGGCTGAACAGATTCAGGAGCATGAGTTTCAGACTGATTCAATAATGCGGCTTTTGTTCTCCCCGGAAGAAATCACAAAGGGCAGAACACAGGAGGAGGTTCTGGACGAGTATGTGCTAAAGCCAGTTCTTTCGCTCATTTGCATTCTGATAAAGAATGTCGTAAAGCAGTTCCTGGATTTGCTAAAAGAAGAAAGCGCAAAAAGTCCTGCCGTAAGCCAGAAGCTTTTGGAGGCAGTCTAAAATGAAATATTGTTTTTTAAGGAGGAAGCGGATGCACAATGGAATTGCCGGTGCTCTTGCAAAAAAAAAAACTTGAACCTACGCCAATAGATTCAAGCTTTGCAGAATCAAGTCAGGATATGCCTAACTCAAAAATAACTTTGTATATCCTACTTTTTATTCTGTCTTTTTGCAAGAGCTAGAACAGCGTGCCGGTAAAATTAGATTGTTAAAATTGTCGGCTAAAACATTGCCGCATGGCAAAATTCAAAAGGCTCTTCACGCCATAAGTTGAAGAAGGATATACACATGGAACATATTTCTACATTAGAAAACAGCTCATCCTTGGTGAGCATAACATTAAAAGAAAACAAATTGAAAAAAGACGGAACTTATTACGCTACTGTAACGCGCAACAAGGCAAGTTTCAGGAACATTCTTTCAGAGATTGCGGAAGAAAACAAAGGGATTGACCCGTTCATTCTGCAGTACTGCGCAATTCTTATGCAGAAGAAAATCTTAAAATTTCTTGAGCAGGGAAAAGCCGTTAACATTCTTGACCTTGGCACTATGTACATTGCAATGGAAGTTTGTGCAAAGTCAAAAACTGAAGTTCCACAGAATGGAAAGTTCAAGGTAAGGTTTTCTCCTACAAAACTTACAAGCTCTTCTTTGCAGAATCTTAGCATTGACAAAATCGTCTACAACGACAAGTCCCCGGAAATTGATTCTGTGGCAGACATCAGCAGTGAAGAAGAGAATGTTCTTTCGCTAGGCGAACCGGCAAAAATAACCGGCGCAAACCTTAAGCTTGGCAGCGAAGAAAGCGGAATCTACTTTGCGGCTGTTGGCTCAGATGAAAAATTGGAAGATTCTTCCACTTGGATAAGAATTGACGATTCAAAAGTGTTCCGCAACAAGCCTGCAGAACTGAACTTCTTTGTGCCGCAAACTTTGGATTCTTCTAAAGAGTACAGAATCGTAATAAAAACAAACTACATTTCCGCAAGCGTTACCCGCAAGGAGTTTTTAGAGTCCGTGAGCAACACTGTAAAAATAAAAGAATAGCGGTACTGTAAAAGACTCAAGTTCTGCCCGGTTCTTTCATAATTTGTTGTGGGGGCCGGGCGGTTTTATGTTTTAGCTATCAATACATTTTATAGAATCTTCCCCATTCACGTGCTATAATAATCCTGTCTTGTAACCTTCTTTTCTAGGAGTCGCCAATGCAGAATTATACGCTTGAAGCTGCCATAAAAAAACAAAATGAAATTCAGGAAAGTTTAAAATCACATCAACATAAATTTTTGCTTCCTGCTTTTCATGCGTTTTCTCCAGCGGGATGGTGCAATGACCCGAACGGCTTTTCGTTCTTTGGCGGAAAGTGCCATCTGTTTTTTCAGTATCATCCGTATTCAACTCAGTGGGGACCGATGCACTGGGGACATCTTTGTACTTCTGATTTTGTGCGCTGGGAAATTCTTGAGCCTGCTCTTGCTCCTGATTCTGCTTCGGATTGTGAGGGCTGCTTTTCTGGCACAGCGATTGAATTTGAAGGCAGGCACATTCTTGTGTACACAGGAGTTTCCAAGAATGCCAAAGGCGAAACATTGCAGAACCAGTGCTTGGCGGAAGGCGATGGGCTTTGCTACAAAAAAAATCCTCATAATCCTGTGATTAGTGCGGCGGACGTTCCGTTTGAATTTCAAAAAGGCGATTTTCGAGATCCAAAGTTGTGGCGCGAAAACGGAAAATTTTACATGGCGTGCGTCCTCAAATTGCCAGACGGAAAAGGCGCTCTTGTCTGCTTCCGCTCTGAAAATCTTCTTGACTGGAAATTTATTTCGGTGATTGACAAGAGCAGCGGAAAAAGCGGAATGTGGGAGTGTCCTGATATTTTTAAATTGGGCGGAAAAGACGTTGTGATTTTTTCTCCGCAGGAAATGAAATCTGATTTTGATAACGGGCTTCACGACGGAAACAACAGCGTCTACATGACAGGAATTCTCAAATATCCTGAATTTGTTTTTGAGCGCGAAATGCGGACTGAAAATTCTCTTGACTTTGCGCAGATTGACGGCGGAATAGATTTTTATGCGCCACAGACTTGCCTTGCTCCTGACGGACGAAGAATTATGATTGCCTGGATGCAAAACTGGGAATCTTACATTACGCCCAAAAATTATCTTTGGTCTGGAATGATGACGTTCCCTCGTGAACTTGAATTGAAGAATGGAAAGCTTTTTCAAAATCCTGCGCGCGAACTTTTGTCATGTAGAAAAAAATGTGAAAGCGGCGTTATCTTTGGAACTTCTTGCTTTACAAAAAATAAATTTTTTCATGGCGATATTGAACTTGAGTTTTTTTCTGATTTTGAAAATTCAGCGGACTGCAAAAATTCAAATGAAAAATTTTCTCTAGTCTTAAGCAGAAATATTGCTGGCAAAAACTTTTCTGTAGAATTCACTTGCGACTTTGTGGAACAAACGCTTTGCTTTGACCGAAGGAATTCTGTTGAAGGAGGAGGAAAAATAAATTTCCGCAAAATGAAACTTCCGCCGTCTTCGTTCAGCCATGAAGAATCAGCTTGCGGAAAAAAGATTTTCATGCGAATTTTAATCGATACTTGCTCCATGGAAATTTTTGTTAATGGCGGAGAAGCTGCATTCACAAATGCGTTTTTTCTTATTCCTGCACAAGAGTTTTTTGCCGATGATGAAAATTCTGCAACGCTTGAAATGTCAGTTTCTGGAAATATCCGCGCAGAATATAAAGTTTTTGAAATTTAAATTATGGAGATTTGCAAAATGAAAAATTACGATGTTGTTGCGTTGGGAGAGCTTCTTGTTGATTTTACTCAAAATGGAATGAGTGCGCAGGGCAACTGGCTTATGGAGGCAAATCCTGGCGGAGCTCCGTGCAATGTTCTTGCGATGCTTGCAAAACTTGAGCATTCAGTTTCGTTTGTTGGAAAAGTCGGAAATGATATGTTTGGAAAAATGCTCCAGTCAAAAATTGCAAGTCTTGGAATTGGAACTGAAAATCTTGTGCTTTCAAAAGAATACAAAACGACGCTTGCTTTTGTTCACACTTCAAATGACGGCGACAGAAGTTTTTCGTTTTATAGAAATCAAGGCGCGGATTCAATGCTTGAAAGCTCTGAACTAAAATCAGAGTTGATTTCTGCCGCGAAAATATTTCACTTTGGAACTCTGTCAATGACAAACGAAAACTGCTTTAATGCGACTAAGGCTGCGCTTGAGATTGCAAAAAATTCTAGTGTGCTTCGTTCGTTTGATCCGAATCTAAGGCTTCCGCTTTGGGAAAACGAAAATCAGGCAAAAGAAAAAATTTTATTCGGACTTTCAGAATGTGAAATTTTAAAGATTGCATCAGAAGAGCTTGAATTTGTTTCAGGTGAAAAATCTATTTGTGATGGCGTGAACTGGCTCCGCTCAAAATTCAACATTCCTCTTATTACTGTTACCAAGGGCAAGGAGGGAAGCGAAGCATTTTACTCTGACGGAAAAATTTCCTTGCATGAATCTGTCGGAACATTTTCAAATGTAAAGACAATCGACACGACTGGTGCAGGCGACACATTCTGCGCTTGTGTTCTGCGTGAAATTCTTTGCAATGGATATGAAAATTTTTCTGCGGATCGTCTGCAAAAAATGCTTGTGTTTGCAAACGCCGCTTCATCGCTTGTAACGACAAAAAAAGGCTCGCTTTCAATAATGCCTGAGCGCACGGAAATTGAGCAGCTTATAAAAGGTGGGCTATAGGCAAAATGAATGGAAAAAACATAAAGTTTTTTTGAATTGCGCGTTTGTTCCCTTGAACTTTTAGGGTAAAGTGCTATTATTTATATAGCAATTATATAGAAGATTTTTAATTTTTTATTCTCCAGTTTGCTTTGCAGGGGAGGGCTTGTGAAGTCCAACATTCTTACAGATTTACTGAACGACCATTTTGTTTTGTTTACAGGCATTCTCTCCGGGATTCTTTGCGCGCTTTATATTTGGAAAGGCTTTAACGAGGGATTTTTCATTGGAACTTGGATTATTGCCGTTATGAATTTTCTTTACGTTTTAACTGCGGCTTTTTTCAAGCGGAAATGTTTTTCTTACTTTTATCTTGTCTATTCAGTGATTCTTGTTTTTTTGATTGCGTTTGAGAAAACTTTTTTGTTTAACAATTTTACTGCGCTCTTTATTGTGTGTATTGTTGTTATGATAAAGCCCAAAGTAAAATATATTGCCATGTCGCTTTATTTTGGGGCAGTATGTGTTGCTTTTTCTATAAACGGAGAAAGTGTGTTTCATTTTTTGATTCACATTGCCCGAAGCATCTGGTTTGTTGGAAGCGTTTTCTTTGTTCTTGGAAATCAGTTTGAACGCAAGCAGCTTGTTCTTTATGAAGATGAAGTGAAAATTCTTGAGCAGCTTTGCGATGGAAAAATCTACCAGAAAGAAGTTGAAGGCTTTAGCGAAAACACTGTGTACAGAAAACTAAAGGCGGCGCGTGAACGCAACGGAAATATTACCCGTGAGCAGTTAATCGCTTTGTTCAAAAAAGAGCGCATGGGAAGAAAATCTTCAGAAAAAACATTCCGCCAGATTTAGTTTCCATGCTGCATCTTTTTATTGCCGTCCGCCAAGTTCTTTATCAAGCGCATAAAGACCTTCTGGTGTTGAGCCGAACATTTTGTATTTGTCTATAAGCTCTTTTGCTTTTTGCTCTTCTTCAAGCTGTTCGTTTATGAACCAGTTCAAGAAATTTTTTGCAAACAAATTTTTTTCTTTTTCAGCTTGAAAATAAAGCGTGGTTATAAGATTTGTTACGTACTCCTCATGCTCAAGGCTTTGATTTAGAACTTGAGAAATTGTTTCAGGTTTGTTCTTTGGCGCGCCAATCGGCATAAGTTCTACCGGCTGATTTACTTTGCACAGGTAGTCGTAAATTTTCATTGCGTGCTCTTCCTCTTCTTTTGCCTGCTGCTTGTACCATTCTGAAAATCCTGCAAGTCCTTTCATGTCAAAAAAAGCTGCGAATCCAAGATAGATGTAAGCTGATTCAAATTCTTTTTGAATCTGTGTGTTCAGCATTGAAGTTAAAGTTGTGGTTGTGTTCATAAAAATCCTCCGTAAAATTTAGTATTCCGCTTTCCAAAGCCTGTGGATGTTGCAATATTCATAGGCGGCTTCAACCCGTTCTCCTGTCATAACAGCAAAATCTACACTTGGAGAATTTCCGGGACGAAGCCATTTTTGCTGAATTCCTTTGTCTGTCTGAAGCAAAATCCATTCGATGTAATGCTCCGCTTCCGACGGATGAAGTTTTGAGCCTACAGTAACAGATACTGTGTTTCCCGTAACTTTAATTACAGGAATGTGTTTTTCTGTAGAGCCGTCTGTTGTTCCTGGCACAAGTTCCTGCATGTCTTCACCGCAGCAAGCTGTTGGAACTCCAGAGTCCTTTACAATGGCGATGATTTTTCCGCAGTGTCTGCAATAATAAAATTTCAACTGCATATTGACCTCCAAATATTTTGCAAAGCCGGATTGAAAAATAACCGCAATTTTTTTGTTGCCCGTTATTTTTCTTTTGCCTTGCGTTTACGCTTTTAAGATACCACAAAAAAATCCTGTGTAAACAAAAAACGTCCGCAAACGGTCATCAAAAAATCACCAGCGATATGGTGAGAGAAAATTTCATCATTGTTTTTAATTAGCCAGTTTAAGTTAACGAATTTATGAAGCGGAAATAGAAATGTGGCAGTTGCATTTTAGATGTGCCTTGCTTTTTCTTTAGAAAAATATTACATTTGCGTTGCGCAGTTTATGATTCCTCATAACTCTCCTGCGCTTTATAAATTAAAATTCTTATGGAGGCTGGCGGTTTGTTTCCGCTGACATTTTATGAAAAAATTCTTTTCTTTTGTTTCCCGTGAAGCTGACGACTTTAAAATTCTTTTGAGAAACATTCCTTCACTCACAGTTTCAATTTTTATTTTGTCTGTTGTCTGTGCGAATCTTATGGCGAACAAAGAGCTTGTAAACTTTAAGTTTGTTGCGCTTGACTGCGGATTTGCATTCAGCTGGATTATGTTTTTGTGCATGGACGTAATCTGCAAAAGGTGGGGCGCAAAGGCTGCGATAAAAATATCACTTGTTGCTCTTGCCGCTAATCTTTTTATCTGTGTTTCATTTGCGTTGCTTGCAAAGACTCCGGGGAAGTGGGGCGAATATTATGCTTCTGAGAATTCACTTGTTAATGACGCGCTCAATGCGACTTTTGCAGGCTCCTGGTATGTTGTGCTTGGCTCGTCTGTCGCGTTTGTTTCGTCGTCAGTTTTAAATGCTCTTCTTAACTGCGCAATCGGAAGCCTTTTTAAGTCAGACGGATTTTTTTCATTTGCATCTCGCTCTTATATTTCAACTGCAATAGCGCAGCTTGTTGATAATTTTATTTTTGCCACAATTGTTTCAAAAGTTTTCTTTGGCTGGACTTGGATTCAAGTTTTTGTGTGCTCGGCGATTGGGGCTGGCTTTGAGCTTTTGGGCGAAGTGTTTTTTTCAGGCTTGGGATATAAAGTTGTACGCCAGTGGGAGAAAGAAAAAGTCGGACAGGAATATATTGAATACAAAAAGGCTAGGGCAAAATGAAAGTTTTAATCACAGGAACGGGCAGGGGAATCGGAAGAGCGTGCGCCTTAAAGTTTCTTGCTGAAAAAAATGAAGTCATTGGACTTGATGTGCGTCCTGATTCCATAAGCGGTGATTCTTCTATAGAAAATGCGGGATTTTACAAACATTTTGTCTGCGATATTTCAAAAGAAAATTCTCTTCCTGAAATAAACGGAATTGAAATTCTTGTGAACAATGCGGGAATTCAAACTGCCTGCAATTTCAGCATTGATGATATAAAAGTGAATCTTGTTGGAACAATTGCGGTTACAGAAAAATATGCGTTTCAGAAAAATATAAAATCGGTTTTGTTCAATGCCTCTGTTTCAGCGCTTACAGGAAATGAGTTTGCTTCTTATGCTGCGTCAAAGGCTGGAGTTGTGGGCTACATGAAAAATTGCGCGATTCGGCTTGCAAATGAATACCGGGCGACTTGCAATGCCTTGTGCTTTGGTGGAATTTTCACGGAACTGAACACGCCGGTTGTTCAAGATAAATCGCTTTGGAAAAAAATCATGGACGTAACTCCGCTAAAACGTTGGGCGACTGCGGAAGAGGCCGCTGACTGGATTTATTTTATGACTGCGATAAACAAATTCTGCACAGGACAGGCAATCGATATTTCTGGCGGAGAACGCAACTGCGCCGACTTGTTCGTGTGGTAGAAATTTGACATTTCAGTAGTTATTACTTTATAATTACATTGGTTTTGCAGGGAGGTTTTTATGGTAGTTTCTGTAGTTCCTATTGGAAATTCTCGTGGAATAAGATTTCCTAAAATGATATTGGATAAATTTTTAGTGAAAGACAAAATGGATATGAAAGTAACAGACAAAGGTATCCTGCTTACTCCAATAAAAGAAAACCCTCGTGAAGGTTGGGCGGAAGCATTTTGCAAAATGCACGAAAATAAAGATGACATAATGGATGATATTCCTTTTTCAGCGGAGTTTGAATGGGAATGGTAATAAATCAATATGATGTTTATCTTGTAAACTTAGATCCAACTGTTGGGCATGAAATAAAAAAAACGCGTCCTTGCCTTGTAATTTCTCCAGATGAAATGAATAATAATATCAGCACTGTAATTATTGCTCCTATGACAACAAAATCTCATTCATATCCGACAAGAATTCCTGTGAAATTTGAAGGAAAAAATGGCTGGATTGTTTTGGATCAAATAAGAACTGTAGATAATATTCGTCTTGTAAAAAGACTTGGACAAATATCAAAAAAAGAAATTTTAGCAGTAAAAAAGATTTTAAAAGAAATGCTTGTTGATTGAAGTTGTTTTAATCTTTTTTCAATATATTCTTTTTAGTTGACATTGCTGGTATTTTCAATGCTATATTTTAAAAATGAGATTTTCTTCTAGTTGTTTTGTCCGCTGTTTTTTATTTTTGCTTTTGTTTTTTCCTTGCTTTGGATTTTCGTTTTCTGTATTCAATAAAAAATGCGAAGAGCCCGAGCTACTTTCATTATTTAAAAAGGCTTATCCTGATATTCAGTTTAAAAGCGAATACAATGCGTTTGCGGGTGACTGGAAAATTTCACTTTCGCTTGGTGAGAGGACTGCGGAATTTTTCTGGGCGGACGGAATGTTTTTGCCTGAATCAGAAATCGAAAATAAAAATCTATACAATTCTTTTCTATATAAATATGATTTTGTTCTGCGTGATCCGGCGGATTTTACAGACGAGGATATTGAAAGAATTCGGCGGTTCAGTTCTCCAGAAAACAGAACAAGTGGCAAAGGAACGCCTCCGTTTTTTTACGATTTTGTGTATGACTGCAAAACAAGAGTTTCACTTGAGCAGCATATAAAAAAAATTTCGTTTCTTGGAAAAAGATCAAATGCGCATGAACGTCTTAGAGAACCTCTTGCAATGGTTGAAAAGGAAATTCTTGAAGCTTCAAAGTCTGACGCGGAAGTAAAAAAATTTTTAGACACACTTTTAAGTGCAGACAGTTATTCTTGGCGGAACATAAGCGATTCTGGCAACCGTTCGTTTCATAGCCTTGGCCTTGCGCTTGACTTGCTTCCAAGAGGCTGGAACCAGAAAAATGTGTACTGGGCCTGGAGGCGAGACATTGACGGAGACAACTGGATGAAACTTCCGCTTGAAAGAAGATGGATGCCGCCGCAAAAAGTAATTGAGATTTTTGAAAACAATGGATTTTTATGGGGAGGAAAGTGGACAATCTGGGACAATATGCACTTTGAATATCGCCCAGAAGTTATTCTTTTCAGCAGATTATCTTGTCAAGCCAGATAATGGCAGTAAAACACAAAACTCGACATTTGGTTTAGAAAGTTTTACTTTCCTAGTTCCAAAATGCTTTCTTTTATTGCGTTTGTGTCGGTAAGAAGCTTTTCTGTGCGTTCCTTTACAGTTTGAGTAAGTTCGCGCATTGTTCCTACCGCCTGCAAAAGCTGTTTTCCGCCTTCGTTCTGTTCAGAAATTGCACGGCGCACAGTCTGCTCCTGCTCAACAACAGTTCCAGAAAGCTGCACAACTTCTGAAAATTCTTTTTGAACATCTCCAGTGTCCTTGAATGTTGCATCAATCAGCTGCTTTACATTTTTTAGAACATCAGAAATTTTGCGCGCTTGTGAACCTGAATTTTCAGCGAGCTTTCTTATTTCATCCGCTACAACTGCAAATCCGCGTCCAGAATCTCCTGCATGGGCTGCTTCGATTGCGGCGTTCATGGCAAGAAGATTTGTCTGGCTTGCGATTTTCTGAATAACGCTGCTCATTTCGCTAAGACCTTTTGAGTTTTCCTCAATTTGCGAAACAAGTTTAGCTACGTTTTCAATTCCCGCCATTCCTTTTCTTGTTGCTCCGTCAAGAAGTCCAACGGATTCTGCGTTGTGCTCAAGAATTGAATTTATAGAATTTATGTTTGCAATCATTTCTTCAACAGCGGAAGATGAAGTCGAAACGCTTTCTGTCATGTCTCGCGCGGCATCTGTCAAAGTCTGGACATCGCGTCCGTTTTCTGTAAGTTTTTCCGCTCCGGCTTCAACAACTTTGCGTACAGATCTCTTTACTTCATCCTGATGCTGCTCATTCATTATGTCCTTTAAAATGTTTGTGTAATGAGTGCAGTTTTCTGGGCGGTTCAGTCCGTTGTAAATTGCAACTGCCATCTGCTCGCAGTCTTCATATCCGCATGCGCCGCAGTTTAAAATGTCCGCCTTTGTTTTTTTGTGCATATCTTTGTAAATTTTCTGAATTTCTTCCTGCGAAGGCTCTTTGATTGTCTGGCGGAAATACGCGCTTCTGTCAACATAAGTTCTGTCATAAAGTCCGGGCTTCCAGAATTCATCAATTGCTTTGTTCAGTTTTTTTAGAGCGGATTTTTTGCTGTGTCCTTTTTTCTCCCAGTACGAACGGGCTCTTGCATTCTGTTTTCTACAAAGGATTCCATTTCGTCAAGGTGCATTCCTTGGTTTGTAGTTCCAGCTCCCTCGTTGCATCCGTTTTCGCAGTTAAGGCAGTCAACTAAAGTAAAACACGGTTTTTTGTTTTTGTTCACTTCTGAAAACTTTGCAAGGTAATGAAAGACTTTTGGGTTTCCTTCAATTTTGCGTGTTTTTTCTGAAATGCCCGGAACAAAGCGTTCTGCAGTTCTCATAAGTCCGCCCGGAGTTGAATAAAGAACTCCACGTTCTGCGGCAGGATTTTCGTATTCAACTTTTGGAAATGAGCCGAGCTTAAGATTTTTTTCTTCCATATATTTCTGAATTGAGCGCATTGTTACGTTGTAGTCGCACACTCCGGTTTCATCGAATTCACGCCGTTTTGCATAGCATGGTGAAATCGCCGCGATTTTGTATCCGCTGTATTTTGTATAAAATTCTTTTATCATCTTTGCGCAGTGAAGCATCGGACTGTCGGCTGGCGCAAGATATTTTATGAGTTCTGGACGGTAAGTTTCAATAAACGAAACGAGCGCAGGGCAAGGCTGAGAAATTACGCAGTCTGGATTTTTATTTTTTATATATTCAACATAAGATTTTGTTGTAAGTTCCGCGCCAAAGCTTACATCAAAAACTGCTTCCACACCAAGCGACTTTAAAAATCCGTTCAGTTCAAGATCTTTACCACGAAAGCTGACTATTGCGGCAGGAGCTACAATTGCCACGATTTTTTCACCTTTTTTAAGAGAGTCAAAGAAAAGTTCTGCATCGTCAATTCCTTTTCTTGCTCCGTGAGTGCAGGCTTCAATGCAAGAGCCGCATCCTATGCAAAGTTTTTCGTCAAAGGCGACGTAGTCTCCAGCTCCGTTATTGCACATTTTTACAGGACACACCGCAATGCATCTTTGGCAGTTTACGCATTTTTCTTTGTCTACGGAAATTACTGAACGGTATTTTCCAGTTTGTGTGTTTAGATTTGTTGTCATGTTGAACTCGATAAAATGTGATTTAGAGAATTTAGTTTGGGGTAGTATCTAACGAAAACGGTTTTTCGTCAACTATTGATATTTATAATTTTATTTCTTGTTGCGCTTGCTGATTTTATTGACATTGTGTGGAAAAAGTTTATAATTATGCAAAACTTTGTAAAAGGAGTGTATAAAAATGCAGTTTATTGATGGCGGAGTTACAGCTCCTAAAGGATTTACAGCAAATGGAATGCTTTGCAAGATAAAGGAAAGCAGCACCAAAAACGACCTTGCGCTTGTTTTTAGCGAAAAACTTTGCAATGCGGCTGGCGTGTTTACACAGAATAAAGTCAAGGCAGAAAGCGTAAAACTTACAAAAGAAAATATTGCCAATGGAAAAGCTCAGGCTGTTATTGCCAACTCAGGAAACGCAAATGCCTGCACGGGAGAACAGGGCGCGAAAGTTGCACGCGAAATGGCGAATCTTGCAGCTGATGTTCTTGGAATAAATCCTAGCGATGTTATTGTTTATTCCACAGGCGTAATCGGCAAGCAGCTTCCTGTTGAAAAAATCGAAAAGAATATTCAGGCTTTAAAAGACGGACTTTCCAAGGAAGGACACAAAGAAGCCCGCACTGCAATAATGACAACGGACACTCATTACAAGGAATGCGCTGTAGAAACTGTAATCGGCGGAAAAACTGTAAGAATCGGGGCAATGGCAAAAGGCTCTGGAATGATTCATATCAACATGGGAACGATGCTCAGCGTAATGACAACTGACTGCGCCATTTCTTCCCAGATGCTTGAAAAAGCCTTGCGCAAATCTGTTGCTGGAACTTACAACTGTGTTTCAATTGACGGCGATACTTCTACAAACGACAGCCTGACTGTTCTTGCAAACGGAATGGCGGGAAACGATGAAATCACTTGCGAAGGAAAAGACTTTGATCTTTTTTATGAAGCCTTGAATGCAATAAATACCCAGATGGCAAAAAAGATTGCAGGAGACGGAGAAGGCGCGACTAAGCTGATTGAGTGCAATGTTTCCGGGGCGAAGGATGTTGAAACTGCGCGCGGTCTTGCAAAAGCCGTTATAAGTTCAAGTCTTGCAAAAGCCGCTATTTTCGGAAGCGATGCGAACTTTGGGCGTTTCTTGTGCGCAATGGGATATTCAGGATTTGACTTTTCACCTGAAAAGACTTCCATAACATTTGAAAGCGCAGAAAATTCAATGCGTACTGGAGCAACTGATTTTATCGGCGAGCAGAAAGGAAAACGCACTTCGCTTAAAGTTTTTGAAAACGGAGTTCCTCTTGATTTTGATGAGGCTGTGGCAAAAAAAGTTCTTCAGGAAGCGGAAATAAAAATCAACATTGAATGCCAGGACGGAACTGCCTGCGGAACTGCCTGGGGCTGTGATTTGACTTATGAATATGTTAAAATAAACGGCGATTACAGAACCTAAAACACGGAGCAAGAAATTGAATACAAATGAAGTTGATATAGAAGAAATTGATCCTCGGCTTGATAATGCGCATTGGTCTGATGTGCTTGTGCAGGCTCTTCCGTATTTTAAGCATTGGGTTGGAAAAGTTGTTGTTGTAAAGTACGGCGGAAACGCTATGCTTAATGCGGATTTGAAAAAGCACGTAATGGAAGATATTGTTCTATTAAATACAATCGGAATCCATGTTGTGCTTGTTCACGGCGGCGGTCCTGAAATCAACAATATGCTTGGGAGAGTTGGCAAGGAAAGCAAATTCATAAATGGACTTCGCTACACTGATGCGGAAACAATGGAAATTGTGCAGATGGTTTTAACTGGAAAACTGAACAAGGACATTGTTGCTCTTCTTCTTGAAAACGGCGGAAAGGCGGTTGGCTTGAGCGGAGTTGATTCCGGACTTTTAAAGGCTGTGAAAATTCAAAAAGATGGACAGGACTTGGGCTTTGTCGGAGAGGTTACAGAGGTAAACCCGGAAATTCTTGAGTCGCTTTTGGAGCAGAATTTTATTCCTGTTGTTTCTACTGTTGCCCTTGGCTGCGATGGGGACAATGTCCGTTACAACATAAATGCAGACACTGCCGCTGCTAAAATTGCTGTGGCTCTTCATGCTGAAAAATTTGTTCAGCTTACAAATGTGCCTGGCGTTCTAAAAGATGTGAATGATCCAAAGTCTTTGATTCAGCGAATTCATATTGGCGATGTTGAAAAATATATAGAACAAGGAATGATTGCCGGCGGAATGATTCCGAAGATTGAGTGCTGTATGCTTGCCCGCAACGGTGGTGTTCCGCGCACTCATATTATTGACGGCCGTGTTCCTCATTCACTTTTAATAGAAATGTTCAGCGACCGCGGAATTGGAACTATGATTTACTAGAGGTTAACATGGGAAGCAAAAAAGTTTTAAATAACTACGGCTCTTTTGATGTTGTTTTTAAGAGCGGAAAAGGTTCTGTTCTTACAGATATAAATGGAAAAAAGTACATTGATTTTCTTGCAGGAATCGCAGTGAATAGCTTGGGACATAATTTTAAGCCTCTTGTAAAAGCTGTGTCTAGCCAGGCGAAAAAGCAGATTCATGTTTGCAATTATTTTCTTAGCGACATTGGCGTAAAGTATGCTGATGAGCTTTTGGATGCTACAGGATTTGAAGGCGTGTTCTTTGGAAACAGCGGTGCGGAAGCAAACGAGGCTGCGATAAAACTTGCCCGCAAATTTGGTCAGCTTAACGGTGGAGCAAAAAGAAAAACTATTGTAACGCTGGAGCATTCTTTCCATGGGCGCACAATGGCAACTCTTACTGCGACTGGCCAGGATGTTTTTCACCCGGAAACTTTTGCGCCTTATGTTGAAGGATTTAAAAGTATAAAGCCAAACGATTATGATTCTTTAAAAGACGCTTTTGATGACACGACTGCCGCTTTGATGATGGAATGTGTTCAGGGCGAGGGCGGTGTTTTTCCTCTTGATAAGGAATGGGCAAAGGCAGCCGCAGATGCAGCAAGAAAAGCCGGCGCAATTGTAATCTGTGATGAAGTACAAACTGGAATGGGACGCACTGGAACTCTTCTTGCTAGCGAGCAGCTTGGAATAAATCCAGAAGTTGTAACGCTTGCAAAAGCTATTGCCGGTGGAATTCCAATGGGCGCTTGCCTTTACCGCGGAAAAGGAAATGTTTTTGCGGCGGGAGATCATCAGTCTACTTTCGGCGGAAATCCTCTTGCGTGCAGCGCGGCTAGTGTAGTTTTGCATGAGCTTTTAAAGGACGGATTTTTATCTTCTGTTTCTGAAAAAGGCGAATATATTCAGAGCGCTGTAAAAAGCTGGAATCTGCCTTGTGTAGAAGATGTGCGCGGAAAAGGTCTTATGATTGGAATTCAGGTTTCAAAAAATCCTGTGGAAGTTGAAAAACTTTGCCTTGAAAAAGGTGTGCTTTTTTCTACTGCAGGAAAAAATGTTTTGCGCCTAGTTCCGCCTTTAAACATTGGCTACAAGGAAATTGACAAAGGGCTTGCCATTATAAAGGAAGTTCTTGAAAAGTAATTTAATCTGTCATTCCCGTGCTTACGACACGGGAATCTGTAGAAAATTTCTAAGTTATTAGATTTTTTCTATTGCAAACTTTCTAATTTACGTTTTGCCATGCTGCTATATTGCTCATCTGTAGACTGTTCTAGTAGTTTATAATATTTTTTTGCGTCATCTGTTTCACCAAGATCTTCAGAAATATATGCAAGGTTTGCTAGAATTATCATATCTGACTTGTCAAGTTCATAAGCTGACTTGAAATATTCTTTTGCGACTTTTAAGTCATTTGAATAAATACAACATATTGCGGCATCATTGTATGCAACAGGATTTTTAGAATAATATTTGACAAATTCAACTGATAATTCTTTTGCATGCTTTATTGAATCTTCAGTTTTTTCTTTCAGCCATTTTCCAATATATCCATGCATAGTTTTTTCAAAATCAACACCGGCTTCCTTTGCCGGCGTATTATTTGCCCATAGCCATTGTGATTTATTTTTTTTATCCAATTCAAATACTTTCTTTAATATAAAGGAAATCCGCCAGCTGTAGCTGGCGGTCTGGCGAAGTTTGACAG
>JAUNWH010000036.1 GCA_030540405.1 Spirochaetales bacterium | reverse complement strand
CCATGTCATTATCCGGCTCGACCCTATGTCATACTCCGGCTTGACCGGAGTATCTATTTCAGATTCCCGCATCAAGTGCGGGAATGACAGTCTATTATAATTATGGTTCAAAAAAGCTGGTTTGTCAGCATTTGGGGGCATTTTTTTTAACTTTTTTATTGCGCAATCTGTTGCTCACTTTTTGTTTTGTGAGGTTTTGTTATAAAAATTTTCCTAGATTTTTTGAAACTTCCGTGTTATCATTTTTATAAATAAATCAACACGTGTAAATATCAACGATTGGAGAAAAACATGGCTTCATATTCTTTTGATAATAAAAGCCTTTTTAAAGGCGAAAAAAGATGGTTTCCGATTATGGGCGAAATCCATTATTCACGCTATCCGGACAGCGGCTGGAAAGAGGCTCTTCTAAAAATGAAAGAGGGCGGCGTGGACATTGTAAGTTCCTACGTAATTTGGATTCATCACGAGGAAATTGAAAATCAGTTTGACTGGACAGGCTGGCGCAATCTTCGGAAATTTGTTCAGACTATAAAAGAATGCGGTCTTGCCATGATTTTGCGCATTGGACCTTGGAGCCATGCGGAAGTTCGCCACGGAGGATTCCCGGACTGGCTTCTTGCAAAATGTCCTGACGCGCGCAACACGAACGATGAAAAATATTTTGCGGAAGTTGAAAAATTCTACAAGGCGATTTACGGGCAAGTAAAAGGATTGCTTTTAAAAGACGGCGGTCCGATTATCGGAGTTCAGATTGAAAATGAATTCGGTCATTGCGGCGGACTTACAGGCGAGGCTGGAGAAGCGCACATGAAACGTCTTGAAAAAATGGCGCGTGAAATTGGCTTTGATGTTCCTTTGTACACTGCGACTGGCTGGGGCGGAGCTGTTACTGCTGGACTTTTGCCTGTTATGGGCGGCTACTGCGAAGCTCCGTGGGATCCGCGCATTACAGAAATTGAGCCGAGTGGAAACTACGTGTTCACTTACGAGCGCAACGACCATGCGATTGGATGCGACTTTGGGCTTGGCGAAGGAATCACGTTCGACATGACAAAATATCCGTATCTTACAGCAGAACTTGGTGGCGGACTTCAAGTTACTTTAAAACGCCGTCCGATTGCACAGCCAAAAGATATTGGCGCGATGAGCCTTGCAAAAATGGGAAGCGGCTGCAATCTTCTTGGCTATTATATGTATCATGGTGGACAGAACCCGGAAGGCAAGCTTACAACTCTTGAAGAAAACATTGCGACTGGCTCTTTGAACGACATGAGCATAAAGAACTACGATTTCCGCGCGCCGCTGGGAGAGTACGGACTTCCAAACGGAACTTACGGCGAAATAAAATTGTATTCACTTTTTGCGCATGACTTTGGAGAATTTCTTGCTTCCACAGAAACTGACTTGCCTAAGTCAAATCCTGTTACGCCGGAAAATTTTTCTGACTTGCGCACAAGCTGGCGTTACAAAGAATGTGAAAAATGTGGAAAAAAACGCGGATTTGTTTTTGTAAACAATTATCAGCGCAGAAGAAAAATGGCGGAGCATAAAAATGTTGTGCTTGCTTCCACGGAAAAAAGCGGCGCGGACATTAAGTTCCCGGCAATCGATGTTGCGGACAAGGACTTTTTCTTCTTGCCATTCAACATGAAAATTGCGGATGGACTTTTAAAGACTTCGCTTGCAACTCCGCTTTGTGTTTTAAATAATCAGCGCAAGGCTTACGTTTTCTATTCGGCTGCAAATCCTGCTGGTTCTTTGGCTGAAAAAAATTCTAGCGTTTGTTCTGCAAAGGATGCTTCAGTTTCTCTTTATCAGTTTGAAGGTGATGCTCCTGACTGCGACATTGTAACGCTTTCAAGAGAAGATGCGTTGAATGCTCATAAAGTTTTTGCAAACGGAAAAGAATATCTTGTTGTTACGGATTCAGTTTTGTTCCAGGATAATCAAGACGAAAAAACAAAACTTGAATTTGAAGACTGCAAGAAAATTTCATTCAAGGCATTCCCGGAACTTGAAAAAATTCCAGAAGGATTTTCTGCAAAAAAATGCGGCTGCGGATTCACGGTTTATACTTGCGAAGAGGACGCTGCGGAATCTCCAAAAGTTTCGTGCCAGAAAATTTCAGAAGATGAAAAAATTGCGGTATATAAAATTTCCGTGGAAAGCTGGCAGAACGGACTTGACGATTTGTTTATTGACATTGGATATGCCGGAAACTGCGCGCGCCTTTATGAAAACGGAAAGCTCATTGACGATGGAATTTTTATTGGAGAAAATTATCCGTGGAGCATCGGTCTTAAACGCTACGGAAAAAATGCGCATGACTTTACTTTGGAAATTGATGCGCTCAAAAAAGACGCTCCGATTTTTATAGAAGAATGGCCGGACTTTGCTGGTCAGGATTCGCTCAAAAAAGTCAACGGAATAAAGACGAGAGCTTTTGTAAAAGTTTCTGTTGAGTTTTAAAAATGAGCTGCTTTTAAAATTCATTTGAGTTTTGAAAGCGTTTTAAATTAGTCCTCCTTCATCATCCCCGGATTTGCTTTTTGGTCATTGCGACAAGTCCGGGGATGATTTTTTTATGCGGGGGGGGAATGGCTTTTATAAAAAAACTTGATTTATGAAATTGTTGTGCTAAAATAATTGCTATATGTTTCATTACGGAGAAGAATTTTGAAACTCAGCTTTTTGCAATTTGAATTCAATCTTGAATTTATAGAACCGGCTATTGTAGACGCAAATCCTCTTTTTGTTCTGCGCGGAATGTTGGGAAAGAATCTGCGTTCAATGTGCTGTATTTCCAGGCAGTCGGTCTGCGGAGAATGTCTTTATAGCAAAACCTGCGTCTATTCATATATTTTTGAGACAATTCTTCCGTCTGACAATTCAGTTTTGCCCGGACGAAACAAAGGTTGCCATCCTTATTCGCTTTCTGTAAAAAATCGGGAACGTAAAAATCCTATAACCGAATATTCTTTTGTCCTTACGCTTTTTGGAAAATCTGTTGAATATCTTCCATATATGTACGCGGCTTTTGTTCGTGCCGGAAATGATGGAATTTTTAAGAGCAGAACTCAGTTCAAGATTAATAGCGTTATTTTTGGCGGAAAAAATATTCTTATTGATGAAAATCATCTTGATATGGAGCTTAAGCCGAATATATGGATTTCTGGCGACGGATTGAAATCCGAAGTGCACGAGATTCTTGTTGAACTGAATTCTCCTCTGCGGTTCAAGTTTGGCGGAAGGTACGGCACGGATTTTTCCGCGCAGGATTTTATGGGCTGCCTCTATCGCCGCGCAAAAACTTTATGCTCTCTTTACGGTGAAGTTTTTGAGAAAGATTACCAAAGATATATTCCGCCAGAATCGCTTGAAATCACAGACAGAAAAATCAAATGGATTGACTTTAACCATTATTCCGCACGCCAGAAAAATGCAATGGAACTTGGCGGAAGCGTGGGAAATTTCAAGATGACAGGAAACTTTTCAGACTTTGAGCTTTCTTTGCTAGAACTGAACAAAATAGCCGGAGCCGGAAAAAACACCAACTTCGGTCTTGGACAGATAGATTATTGGAGCAAGTAGGGGGAAAATAATGATAGATGAAAATATAACAAAAGAAGAAATTGTAATAGCGGCTTGGCTTCATGATGTTGGAAAATTTGCACAGAGGGCAGAAGTTCAGGAACTTTACAGCAGGCAGCTTGAAGGCCGGTATTGCAAGACTACAAAGGATGGCCGTTTTACTCATCAGCATGTTGTTTATACTGAAGGCTTTTTAAGCAGATATAAAGATGTTCTTCCAGACAATGTGAATTTTGAGCATATAAAAACGCTTGCTGCAAGCCATCATAATCCTTCTTCTTATTATGACTGGATTATAAGCCAGGCTGATTGTCTGAGCAGCGGTTCTGACAGATGTAATATTCTTGGAATTGCGGAATGTGAGAATGAAAATCAGTTTGATGAAGAAAAAGAGAAGCTAAAGTTTTATGAAAAGCCGATGATTCATATTCTTTCAACACTTCGCTTGGATGGTCGCTCTGAACCTAAAAAAGCGTTTTGCAAAATGTCGGAACTAGCAGAGGATTCTGTTTTGCCGGTAGAAAACTATAAAATCTCAAAAGAGGAATATAAAACTCTTTGGAGCAAATTTATAAAAGATTTTCAAAAATTGCAGGGGTTGAAGTATGATGAGTTTCTTTTGTCTTTGAATTCATTGCTTGAGCGTTACTTGTGGTGCATTCCGTCTGCAACAAATTCTGACGCGGATATTAGTTTGTATCAGCATGCAAAGACAACTGCTGCTTTTGCCGCTGCTCTTTATGAATATCACAAAGAAGAAAAATCTGAGAATGAGCTTGCACTTAAAACAGACGGCAAGAAATTTCTTCTTATAAATGGAGATATTTCAGGAATCCAAAATTATATTTTTGATTTGAAGACTTCTTCTGACAATGCAAAACTCCTGCGTGCAAAAAGTTTTCAGCTTTGGGCATTGAGCGAAATAATTTCACAGTACATTACGAAGCAGTTTGGTGTAACTTATGCGAATATTATGACTTGCAGGAGGAAAATTTATCGTTCTTTTGCCGAATACACAAAAAGCAAAAAAACGGCTGGATGAGCTTCAGCTTGAGATAGAAGAATACTTCTTGAATGAATTTGCCGGAAAACTGACTTTTATTGTAAGTGACGGAACAATTGCAAGCTATAAAGACTTGCAGAAAGAAAATGTAATTTCCCTTATAAACAGAATAGGCGATGACGGCGACATTGCAAAGTCCAGAAAAATGCAGAAAGTCCTTAAAAAATGCGGTTCTGTTTTGGAAACTCAATATGAAAATTTACAGAAATTTGGCGAATGTCCGAAGTGCGGAATTTTTGCTGCCCGAAATGCGGAAGATTCTGAAGATAAGCGGCAGTGCAAGTCATGCGAAAAACTCATTGAAATTGGCGGAAAACTTGTAAAGTCTGCAAAACTTGTCTTGAAATCTGAAAAACTGCTTCATTTTGGCGATATGATAAAACTTTATGAATGGGATGAAGATGTAAAGTTTTATTATTCCGTAAATGATTTCAAGCCTGGATTTCCGCTTGTAACGTTGCCATATATCGCGCCAAAGAACGAGGATGATGAGCTTTTGACTTTTGAGAATATTGCGAATCTTTCTAAAGGAAACAAGAAACTTGCAATGTTCAAGGCTGATATTGATAATCTTGGGCTTATTTTCAGCCAGTCTCTGGGAGAACGGATGTCGTTTTCGCGGTATGCGGATTTAAGCCATCAGCTGCATTATTTCTTTTCCGGATTTTATGCATGGTTTGTAAAAAATAAAACTGACCAATTCGGTGATTTTTACAAAAACAAGATTTATACAGTTTTTTCAGGCGGCGATGATTTGTGCGTTCTTGGAACTTGGGAAAGCGTTTTGCAGTTTGCCCTTGATTTTCAGAAAGAGCTTAAGATATTTACGAACAATAATCCGTCAGTAACAATAAGCGGCGGAATTGCGCTTGTGAATTCAAAGTTGCCGGTAAGAAATATTGCGGACGAGGCAGAGCAAAATCTGGAGCGTTCAAAAAATCATATTGGGAAAAATGCGGTTACGGTTTTTGGAGCAACGGTGGCTTGGGCAGATTACGAAAAATGCCTTGATGACGGAAAATATTTTGCAGAACTTATGAATAAAGGCGAACTTTCAACTGGAGTTATCTACAAATTCATTGACTTTGCAAACCGCGCAGAAAAAACATTGGGCAAAAAAGATAAGGTTGCAGATGTAAGCGAACTTGTGAACTCGAAAGACAGAATCTGGAAGAGCAATATGATTTATGTTCTTGCAAGGAATGTAAAGAATAAAGAACTGAAAGAAAAATTGTCAGCCTACGGAGAAAATCCGCAGGAGATGGTAAAGTCACGCATAGCGGTAAGTTATGCGTTGTATATGAACAGGTAATTAAAATAAATATTAGGAGGAAAAAATATGGGATATGACGGAAGATATGGAAATCAACAGTCTTTTGGAAACAGAAATGGAAGTGGCGGAGGTTTTCAGAAGAATTCTTTTGAAGATAAATCCGAGACACCAAATCCTGTGAAAATTACAACTTTTTATAAGGTTGACGGAAAAACGGTTCAAGAAGATTTATTTGATTCTGTTGCGTTGAATGTTGCGAAATCATTCAAAGGAAAAAACAGAAAGGGTAATGAGATTGGTGTTACATCAACCCAGTTGAGAAGAATTTTTGATGAAGTAAAAAGATTTGAGCAGATTCTGACTCTTCAGGAAAATCAGTGGGAAAAACAGCTTCCATATATAAAGATGATAAAATCTAAAGTCGCATATTCTGTTGCCCGTGCTGCAAAGCAAAAATCAGAGGAAAAAGGAGTTTATAAGAACTTAGAAACTTTTATTTCATCTGGAATAGATTTGATAAAAACTCAGGAAGATTATCATATTTTTATTAATCTTTTTGAAGCCGCTTACGGATTTTATTACGAACTGGCACCTAAAAATTGCTTGTAACGAACTATAATAAGGGAAAATTATGAAACAGATAAACACAAAGAAGCTTTCAGGAAAAATTGTTGTAAAGACAGGTCTGCATATAGGCGCTGGCAATGATAAAGTTGAAATCGGTGGAATGGACAACCCGATTATCAGAAATCCTCTTACACACGAGCCGTATATTCCAGGTTCATCGCTAAAAGGAAAAATGCGTTCTTTAATGGAATGGAAATTTGATAAGCTTAAAAGTACTGGCGGAAAAGTCTGCTCTTGCGGACTTCCAGATTGTCCTGTTTGCCGTGTGTTTGGAAGCGCAAATACAAAGTCAGATGAGGCAAAAGACAGAGGTCCGACAAGGCTTATAGTTCGTGATGCAGTTTTGACAAAAGAATGGAAAGAGAAATTTAGAAGTGGAAATTCTATTGTTGAGGAAAAAAATGAAAACTCATTGAACAGAATTACGGCGGAAGCGAATCCTCGTCCGATTGAGCGCATTGTTCCTGGTGTAGAATTCGATTTTGAAATTTCCTACCGAGTGATTGACACAGGCGATAATGGCAAGACTGATGAAAAATATTTTAATGAAGTTGTCATTGAATCGCTGAAACTTTTGCAGGATGACTATCTTGGCGGTGGAGGAAGCCGCGGAAACGGTCAGATTGAATTTAAAGATTTGGTTGATGAAAATAATAATCCTGTAAATCTTTAGGCTTGAGGTGTTTATGCAACTCTATAAAGTTTCAATAAAACTGAAGTCCGCTCTTGCAACACCTTTAAAAGGCGACACAATCTGGGGGCATATTGTCTGGGGAATCGCAAATCATGAAGGTGATGATGCTGTATCAAATTTTCTTGAAGAAGAAAAATCGGCGACACCTAGTTTGATTGTTTCTTCGGCATTTCCGAAAGGAACAATTTGCAAGCCTTTTCCAAAGCATGAAGATAGAAAACCCAAATTGTCCACAGAAGAATATTCCAAAATCAAAAAAAGCAAGAAAGAAAAATTTGTTTCTGCTGCAAAATATTTTTCTGGATTTTCTGAAAACGAACCAAAGTCTTTCAGGTTTGAGCAGATTCAGGCAATGCACAATTCCATAAACCGTTTTTCTAACACGGTGGAAGAAGGAAATCTTTTTACGGTGGAAGAACTTTGGGCAAGCAGACAGGATTTTGATTTGTATGTTTTATCTTCATATTCTAAAGAACGGATAAGTCAGTTTTTGGACTGGGCTTTTGAAAATGGATACGGCGCAGATTCTTCAACAGGAAAGGGAAAAATTTCTGCGGAAAATATTATTCCTGTGCAACCTAAAATCAGTTCAAATAAATATGTTGCGCTTGCTCCGTTTGTTACAGATTTTTCAGAAATTAAAGAAAACTCTTTGCGTGCAAATACATTTATCCGCACCGGAAAAATCGGCGGAGCTTTTGCTTCTTCAATGAGCCCTTATAAAAAGACAGTTATTCTGTTTGATGAGGGCGCGGTTTTTGAATCGGAAATGCCGTTGCAGTTTATTGGAAAACTGATTACAAAAGTTCATTCAGATGGACGGATTTGCCAGTCGGGATTTGCGCCGGTTTTGCCGATAGGAGATGACGAATGAAAGAAATCCATAAAATAAAAATCGAGCCGCTGACCGCCGTGCATATTGGAAGCGGAAACAGCTTAACATTATTGGATTATAAGCTGGCAAATACAAGTTCTGGTGTAAGAAAATATGTCCGGTTTTCTTCTGATTCAATTCTGAACAGAATCACAACAGATGAAAAACTTAGAAATGAGTTCGAAGTATTTTCATTAAATAATGATATGAAATCTTTGCAAGCATTTTTTCATAAGAATATGAAGAATGAAGACGTTTCCTATCTATGCTTACCAACGAAAGAATTTGAAAAGAAATATGATGAAAATCTAAAAAAAGACCCATTGCAAAATGCCTGCGAAGTCTTGGAAATGTACAGACCTTCTTTAAAGCTTTTTCCTTCAATTCCAGGAAGCTCAATAAAAGGGTCTATAAGAACTGCATTGATTGATTCTTGTGTAAGAGATGTTGAAGGCGGATTTGATTTTTACAAAGCAAAGAAAAGCAGAAATTTTGAAAATCAGATTCTTCAGAATAAAGATGCAAAAACTGACCCTTTTAGAGCAATCTATGTAGGCGACTGTAATTTTACAACACCGCTGACACAAGGAGTTGGAATTCTTCAGATTATAAATGGAAGCTCAGGACATCTTTCAGAGAAAAACTCTACACAAGTTCAGGCAGAGGTGATTTTAGGTAAAATTGTTTCAAAAGAGTCTGTTCCGCAGTCTTTTAGTCTTGCTATTGATAATGATTTACAGAAAAGCGGAAGTGTTTCAAAGAGATTCTTCATCAAAGACATTATGAATGAATGTAATTATTTTTATGGTGAAAATTTTAAGCTGGAATATGAGCATTTTTATAAAAATTCGGATTCCAGTAAAATCGAATTTATAGACAAACTTTTTATGGAAATTAAAGACATTACAGAAAATGACTCAGAAAATTCATTTATAATAAGGCTTGGAAGATGGAGTCAGTTTGAATTCGTAACTTTGTATGATGAAAAGCATAATTTTGGAACTTCCCGCACAGTCCTGAACTACGACGGTCAATATCTTCCGATGGGCTGGTGCAAATGCACTGTGGCAAAATAAGTTGAATCATCAAGGAACCCCTAAAAAATGACACCAGACACACTTCTAAAAAAAATAAAGCTTGGCGAAACAGTTACTCAGGAATTTAAAAGGTGCGGAAATGGAATTCATTCTGATGTTTATGAAACTGTATGCTCATTTTTGAACCGCTTTGGAGGAGACCTTTTTCTTGGTGTTGATGATAACGGAAATATTGAAGGCGTTCCGGAAAATGCTGTGCGTGATTTAACTAGGAATTTTATAAATTGCCTAAATAATCCTTCTCTGTTTAATCCAATCTGCACGGCAACTATTGAGCCGATTTCTGTAGAGGAAAAAATTGTTCTTTGGGTTTATGTTCCGAACGCTTCCCAAGTTTATGCTTTTAAGGGAAAAATCTATGACCGGCAGGGCGACAGTGATATAGTTGTTACTTCTACAGATAAAATTGCGGAAATGTATATCCGAAAGCAGAATATTTTTACAGAACGCCGGGTTTTTCCATATCTTAAGCTTGAGAATTTGCGGGAAGATATTTTTCAAAAAGCAAGGCAGCTTGCATACAACAGAAATTCCAATCACCCATGGATGAAAATGGATAATATGCAGCTTTTGAAATCCGCAGGGCTTTATACTCACGATTATGCAACAAATGCGGACGGACTTACACTTGCAGCAGCTCTTCTGTTTGGACAGGATGAAGTGATCCAGGATATTTGTCCGACCTATTGGACAGATGCGCTTTGCAGAAAAATAGACACAGACCGATATGATGACCGCGAGATTATTCAGACGAATCTGATTGACAGTGTTGACCTGCTTATGCAGTTCGCCAAAAAGCATACTTCTGATAAATTTTATTTGGATGAAAATATGCAGAGCATTAGCCTTCGGTCAAATATCTGCCGCGAAATGATTGTAAATTGCCTGATTCACCGGGAATTCACAAGCGGACGCATTTCAAAGTTTGTAATTGAAAAAGACAGAATGTATGTTGAAAATCCGAACAAGGTTCAAAATGGAGGAAAACTTACGCCGGAAAATATTGAGCCGTTCCCAAAAAATCCGTGCATCTCAAAAGTTTTCCGCGAAATAACTTATTCAGAAGAACTTGGTTCCGGCTTTATAAAATTGAATAAATTTGTTCCGCTGTATTCCGGCAAAAATGCTCGCCCGGAATTTATAGACGGTGATATGTTCAGAATTGTTGTGCCGCTTGGAGAAATGGGCGAAAATGCAAATGCGCCAGCTGTGGATAAATATGTGAATGACGGAAAAAAATCCAACTGTGGTGAAAACTGTGGTGAAAATATTTCCGCCGAGGAAAAAATACTTGAGGCAATCAGAGAAAATCCGAAAATCACTCAGAAGCAGCTTGCGGCAGTTACGGAGCTTTCCTTGCGCGGTGTGGAATGGAACATGGCAAAATTAAAAAATGAAGGCAAAATAAAACGCCTCGGTTCAGACAAAAAAGGAACTTGGGAGATTGTGGAATAGCAGGAGGAAAAATGGCTTACACATTAATCAGTTTTGTGGGAACAGGAATCAAAAAAGATGGCGAGTACCAGTCAACAAGATATGTTTTTCCCGACAAGAAAGAGTTTGAAACAAAAAAATTCGCAGAAGCTTTGCTTGAGCTAAAGTACAGGAACTTCTCAAAAGTGGTTTTTGTCGGAACGACAACCTCCGCGTGGGAAATGCTGGCGGAAGGCAATGATGACTTGTGCATGAAACTTATGGAAGCCCGCTCGGACAAGAATTTTTCAGATGAGCTGAAAAAGAAGCTGGAGAATTACCTTTCAGAAAAACTGCAAATTCCTGTTGTTATAAAATATCATACTGACAAAATTGACGAAGATACTTCGCTTGAAATTTTCAATCTTTACAGTTCGATTGTTCCTGAAATAACAGATGAAAACATTCTTGTTGATGTAACGCACAGCTTCCGCTCAATGCCGATTCTGCTTTATCAGGCAATGCAGTTTTCTATTTCGCAGAATGAAAAAATAAAGAATGTGGAGCTTGTTTACGGTGAATATACTTCGGACGAAAAATGCTCCTATGTCCGCAATTTAAGCAGCTACTGGAAATATTCGCAGATTACAAATGCGGTTTCGATTTTTGAGGAAAAACTTGACGGTTTTGCTCTTGCTGATTTGATTGAAAAAGACTGGGAAGCTGGATGTAAGGCAATAAAACGGTTTTCGGAAGTTGTGCAGACAAATTTCTGTCTTCAAATTGTGGAAGTTTCTAAGCAGCTAAAAAATTCTCTGAGAAAATATCCGGAGAATGCGCCTGCCTATCTTGACAAGGTAAAGAACAGCGTGGAGAAAATCTGCAAACTGATTAATTCTGAAAACAAGAGTCTTTCTTTGTCTTTGTATGAGTTCTCAAAATTCCTTTATGAGCATAAACTGAATGTTCAGGCGGTTATCTGTCTTCAGGTTGCCGTTGAGACTGCGATTTGTGAACACTTTGCAAGCGAAAATCAGATTGGCGATTATGACTGGTGGAAAAAATATGGGCAGGATGAGTTGAAAAAAATAGAAAGTGAAAACAAAAAAGACTTGAAAATTCCGCTTACAAATCTTGAATATTTCAGAAACCAAGTTGCGCATGGCGGCGCAAAAAACAGGGATGGTAATTTTCCTCATGCGGCAAATATTCCGAGTATTTATGAAAGTGGGCTGCGCGGTGCGGAAAATTTGATAAAAATTCTTGAACAACTTTAGGAGTCGCCCATGCCCAGAACATTCTGCCTTCTAAATCACGCCCTTACCCAAAATCAGCTTGCCGAGCTTGGCGAAAAATTTAATTCCACAGATGTTGTTTATCCGGAAAAAAATCTTGCGGGGCTTTGGGCTCAGATTCCGCCTGAAAAATCTAATGAGGAAGTAGTTGAATCTGTTGTTTCCTGGCTTAAGAATAACGCTGCTCCCGGCGATTTGTTCATAATTCAGGGAGAATTCGGCTCAACTTTCACGCTTGTGGATTTTGCCTTGAAAAACGGACTTGTTCCTCTTTATGCGACAACCCGGCGCATTGCAAAAGAGTCGCGAAACGGAGAAACAGTTCACCGCGAATATATTTTTGAGCACGTCTGCTTCAAGAAGTATCGATATTTCAAAATACAATAATTTTGGAACTTAAAAAATCTATGTTATAATATTGTGATGAAATTAGCTGTACATGAAAATCAGAATGTAGAATTTAAAAAATCCTGGCGTGATGAATATCTAAAATGGATTTGCGCCTTTGCAAATACAGCCGGCGGAATTCTGTATGTCGGGGTAGATGACGATGGCGCGATTTGCGGTTTGAGTGACAGCCACAAACTTACTGAAGATATTCCGAATAAAATAAAAAATACGATGGGGCTTGTATGCAATGTGCAGCTTTTGTCGGAAGATGATAAAGAATATTTTAAAATTGAAGTTGAAAAATACCCTTTTCCTGTCAGTTATCATGGAAAATATTACAAGCGTTCCGGCACAACTTTGCAGGAACTGACCGGCGTTGAACTGGACAAAATGATTCTTTTTGTTCAGGGACGCACTTGGGATTCCGTGCCAGTTCCAAACATTGCGGTTGGTGAGCTTGAAAATGATGCTTTCCGCTTATTCAGAAAAAAGGCTTCTGATTCAGGGCGGTTGGATAAAGAATCTCTTGAAGTAACAAATGAAACTCTTGTAAAAAATCTTCATCTGACCGAAGGCGATTATTTGAACAGAGCTGCTATTCTTGCTTTTCATCCTGATCCGGAAAACTGGATTACAGGTGCTTACATAAAAATCGCCTATTTTGAAAATGAAGCCGATATTTTGTATCAGGATGAAGTTCACGGTCCCTTGCTGCTTCAAGTTGAAAAAACAATGGAACTTGTCTATTCAAAATATATGAAAGCCTTGATTTCTTATGATGATATTTACAGGAAAGAAACGTTCTTTTTTCCGCGTGCTGCGTTCCGGGAGCTTCTCTTAAATGCTGTTGTCCATAAAGATTATCTTTCAACAACGCCGGTTCAAATCAGAATTTATAAGGATAAAATTCGTCTTTGGAATGACGGAGCTTTGCCAAAGGAAGTTCCAGTCGAAAGTCTTTTTAAGGAACATATCTCAAAACCAAGAAATCCGAATCTTGCAAATATTTTCTTCAAGTGCGGAATGATAGAGTCTTGGGGACGCGGCTTTGAAAAAATTGCGGCTTACTGCAAGGAAGAAAATGCAAAAATTCCAGAAATTGATTTGTCGCTCGGCGGAATTACAGTCAGATGTTTTGCTTCAGAGAAGCATCAAAAACTTATGAATGAATATAAGGAAGATTTTAATGGAGAAAATGACCCTGTAAATGACCCTGTAAAATCAGTTCTTGAAATTCTTAAACAACGGAAAAATTTGACCTATTCTGAAATAGCAAAACAGGTCGGAAAATCGGAATCGACAGTAAAGCGTTATATTTCAAAACTAAAGAAAGATGGTTTTATAGAACGAGAAGGCTCAGACAAATCAGGTTACTGGATAATTTTAAAATAAAAGTTTCTTGGAGCAAAAATGTCAGAAATTTACATTCTTTCAGATTACGGAAAACTTTCTAAAAAGGACGAGACAATTGTCTTTAGTCAGCCGGACGGAACGAGCACAATTCTTTTTCCGTTCAAGACCGAGCATCTGGTTCTTGTGGGCAAGGTTTCCATAAGCGCGGACGCTTTGCGGCTTCTTACAAAATATAAAATCGGCACGACTTTTCTTTCTTCAAACGGGCGTTTTAACGGCAAGCTTTCTTTTGGCGACGGGAAAAATATCTTTCTTAGGCAGAAGCAGTTCCGTATTCTTGACAATCCGCAAAAATCGCTTGAAATTGCAAGAAGCATTGTTACTGGAAAAATCCGCAACGAAATCAGTTTTATGCAGAGAATCAAGCGGAAAAATTCAAATGAAATTTCGGCGGTTGAAAACGCAATCAGTTCAGTAAAAAACACGCTCTCCAATGCGGAAAAGGCAGATGACATTGAAAAACTCCGCGGTTATGAGGGAATTGCCGCCCGAAAATATTTTGAGGTTTTCAAATTCAATCTTCAGGACGAATGGGCGGAATTCAAGACAAGAAGCAAAAATCCGCCACGCACAAACGTGAATGCCGTTCTAAGTTTTTTGTATACGCTTTTGATGTACCGCGTGGAAAGTGCGATTGAAAGTCAAGGCTTGGATTCCTGTTGCGGAAATCTTCATGCGGTGAACTACGGAAAAAACGCGCTTGTGTTTGATTTAATGGAAGAATTCCGCTCGCCAATCTGCGATTCCGTCTGCTGTTCTTTGTTTAACTTGGGAACCTTGAAGCCGGAAGATTTTGAGAAAAAGGAGTTTTCAGCAGAAAGCGAGGACTATCCTTTGGAGCTGGAGCAGGAAAAAGGCGATTCGGATTCTAGTTTGGGCGATGATGAAAATTCTTCGGCAAAGTACGGAATCCTTCTTACAAAAGCCGGAATAAAAAAAGTGATTTCCGCATTTGAGGCAAAAATGAATTCTCTGATTCTGTATGCACCGACAGCCCAGAAAATTTCGTATGCAAAAATAATTTATCAGCAGGTTCTTCATTACAAGCGCGTAATCTGCGGTGAAGAAACCGAATACAAGGCGTACTATTTCAAATGATTTATTTTATAAGCTACGATGTTTCAAATCCAAAACGCCTCAATAAAGTTGCAAGAACTCTTGAAAACTTTGGAATCCGTATTCAGTTCTCATTTTTTGAGTGCGAAATGGAAAAGGAGCAGCTTGAGGAGCTTAAGTCCGCGCTTTTGAAAATCATCAACAAAAAGGAAGACAGCCTTCGGATTTACCCTTTGTGCCAGGACTGCGCGGCAAAAACAACTTCGCTTGGAAACGGAAATATTTTTATTCCCAAGACTTTTGAAATTCTGTGAGATTAAAATGGAAAAACACTGGCTTATTGTTTACGACATCCGCGACACAAAGCGCCTTGCAAAAATCTCAAAATGTGTTGAAAGCTACGGCTGGCGTGTACAGAAGTCTGTCTTTGAAAGCACGGCAAGTGATGAGACAATCGGGCAGCTGAAAAGCCGGCTTGAAAAACTGATGGATGTTGAGGAGGATTTTGTGCTTTTCTTTGAAGTGTGCGAGCGTGATTTTCAGAAAAAACAGTGTTTCGGCAAAAATATTGAGAAAGACGATAAAATTACAGATGAGGATTTTGTGATTCTATGATAAGATATTCGGGCGTGCAGATTCGCTCTTTGACAGAAAATCGCAAACCTCCGTTTTTGTAAAAATCTGCCTAAAAGGTCGTAGGCTTGCGATTTGCATATAATTATTTATGATATAAGGATTTGAAATGACTAGAAAGACTAGAATGACATTTTTTACAATAAAAACACACGGAATTGCGGTAAAAGAAAACAACCTTTGCGAAACACCAGTTGCAATTCATTGTAATAAAAGATATTGTAAGCAGTAGTATTAAAAACATAGACCTGATTTAAGGGATTAAAACCATCACAGAACTGCTTTTCAAGCCCTACAAGATGCTGAATCATATTAAAAACATAGACCTGATTTAAGGGATTAAAACTAATACTGCGTAATCATCTTTGAAAGCTCTGAATCAGATTCATTAAAAACATAGACCTGATTTAAGGGATTAAAACAAAAAGTTTATTAACAAAACTTTTCATTTTTTCATCTGTGCATTAAAAACATAGACCTGATTTAAGGGATTAAAACTGTAATGACAAGAATTAATACTATATACACATACCTTGACCAAATTAAAAACATAGACCTGATTTAAGGGATTAAAACCAAACCCCTTGCCATTCCAAATTTTGTACTCAATAATAATTAAAAACATAGACCTGATTTAAGGGATTAAAACCTAACCTTCACAAATTTTCCCTTCTCTTCAAGAACTACAATTAAAAACATAGACCTGATTTAAGGGATTAAAACCTGCTGGAAAAAATACGCACGCATTGTAACAAAATTAACAAACTGATTAAAAACATAGACCTGATTTAAGGGATTAAAACTTCAAAAACTACATTCGCAATCGCGAACATCTCATTTTTATTAAAAACATAGACCTGATTTAAGGGATTAAAACAAATAAAATTTTCTCCAGATGCAAGAATTGCTTTTGTCTGGCAACGTTTGGAGAAAAATAGAGCCATGGAGAATGATACTGTGCTTCTGAACCATGAGTATGTTGAACTTTGCTTTATAAACAAAAAGGTTATAGGTCAAAATTCGAGTTTTGCAACGACAGGACAGCTCGGCAAAAGCCATTGTTTTGCATCGTCAGCGGGGTGGAGCAAAAATGCCGAAATGCTGTAGAAAAAGTGGCGGAACATTCCAGCCATGCTCCTTGCGCGGTGGTAAACCAGGTTTTAGTTCAGCCTCATTACCGACCAGACGTTCTTAATTCTGTTGCGGTTCAGCAGAAGCCGGAACTGTTCATGCGTAAGCATGTGCTTTATGTTTTTCCGTGTGGCGGTTGCACGGCCTCCTGCCTGAACTGGACATGCTCCTCAGCTCAGACTCCTTGAGGAGATACCCCGCGTCTGTCACGAAAGTTCCCTCAAGGCCTTCCGTGACGTCGGTGAATGCACGGCTGTCATGCTCCTTGCCCGGACGGAAGCGGAGGCTCACCAGTGTTCCGTCGGAGGTGCAGACCCCATGCAGCCTGAAGCCGAAGAACCATCCTTTTGTTGATTTTCCGCGGCTCACCACTAACGCGGAGTTTTATTAAGCAGGAAAATATGAGATGTAATGGCTCCGGGCACTCTTATGGAATGTCTTCAGGTCTTTGGTGCGGTCGAGTATCCGGGCGATGTTCAGGGTGACGACATCGGCTACCGGCATACGGCGCTTAGGTCCACGTCTGCCGTAATACAGCTCAATGTTCTTCTTTCCCGCGGAAGTCTCCAAAAAACTATGGATAAAATCGTCCGCTATGCAATATAATGTGATCAGGCTGTTTTCAGTCATGGTATTCCCCCCCCCCATTGTTTTGTCTGTGGTGATTCAAAATTTTACAGGGAATGCCTTTTTTTGTAAATTCATCTGAAACTCGAAATTTGACCTAAATGAAAAGCTATTTTCCGTAACAGACTGAGAAGAATTCGTTAATAAAAAATCTGCGTATTTTTTTGAATTGAAATCTGTCTGTAAAGTTCCCTCAAATTTCCATATAATGAATCTTGTATTTTCTGTTTATTAAATTTATATTTTACAAACTTTGCGAAAAACACAACTCATGAACTTGCAAAGATTCCAGAAGTTATTGCCAGAAGAAACTCTCATTGTATCCATTTTAAATCGTAAAAGTATTGGCTTGAAATATAAGTTAGTACAAGAAAAAGCAAGAAAGTAATTGAAAAGAAATATATATTCTTTTTATTTTCAGATATATTTTAACCTCCTTTTAAACATCTATCACCTTTGGTGAATGCATTGAAAGAACAGCGTTTAATCCGTTCTCTTTTTTAAGTTTATTAAGAGTTTCGTTGTCAGGAATTAAACCATCATACGGAATGGCAGATATTTCAGAACAGTTTTCTACTTTGACAACATAATAAGTTTCTGCATTATTCATTTTCCTGTTCAACAGTTTTCCCAGCTGTTCAGCAGTCATTTCATCTATTTTACATCGATTATAAACTTGCTTTAATTCACCATGAATAAAATTCTTTTTGTCACTTGTATATCCAATAAACTCTGAACAAGAATCAATATACGGATGCATCGGAAGTCTTACAATCTTTTCCGCTTTTTCATCATATTTCGTAGCATAAAAATAAAAGATAAATGATTTATCTACTCCAGAAGATATTTCTCTTAGTCGCTCTCTTTTTAAAAGTCCAACAATGAAATGTTTTTTATCATCATTTATTTGAATTATAGAATTATCATTTTCATTATGATAAAGATAATTTGCGGTCGGAGACTTCTGAATCAAATTGAAAACTGAATCTGTCTCTTTATCTTTTCCTAGATAACAATCCCAAACTTTCTGTGGTTTTAATTTTATAACCTGAACACTCGGCAATTCGCTGAATCCAGAATGCTGAACTGTCCAATATGGAATTTCACCATAATTTTGATTTTCAATATCTTCGCTATCAAAAGCTGGAATCAGAAAGGCATTTGCAATTTCGCCGATTTTGAATGTATCAATAAAAGATTTTAAGGCAGCATTGTAAATGTATTGCTTTACGACATCTTGAATTCCGGGGTTTCCATAAAGATTATCACATTCGACAGAAAGCAAATAATACTTTCCGTCAAGAATATACATTGCAGTGTTGCCGGAGAGTTCATTTCTCAAGGTTACAATATCAGGAATCAAATCGCCTTTATAATGCTTAGGATTTCCATCAATCTTCCATTCCGGGATTTCTATAAAATCTGAAATTGTTTTTGACTCATTGCCTTTGATTAATTCAGAAGATATTCGCCCTGTTTCTGAGATTCGTTCCAAAGTCCAGAAAGAATCATACATATTTTCAAACATTGCTCCGCAGGCTTTTTCCCACACAAGGTTGAATGTATTTGTTCCGTAAAGGCTGAAAGAAACATCGCTCTGATTTGATGAAAATTCGGAAATGTAAGTATAAAGTGTTTTCAATAAACTCTGCTTGCGGCTTACAAACTGATTTTTGATTTCACGTTCAAGGCGGTATTTTATATAATCAACATCGCCAAAATCGTCCAAGGTCTGGGCTGTTAACTCCGCGCTTGACAAATCAAACAAATCCAAAAGCTGCTCATTTTTCAAATCATTTGAACATTTGGAAATGATTGCAGAATGCAGGCGATGGATATAATCAAAATCATTTTCCGTATTATCATGAGTATATACATCAAGATAGTATGGCGTATTATTTTTTATGAATGCAAAAGTTTCGTTTATAGTTTTGTCCCAAAAAATTTCACCGTCGCCATTCAACTCAATAATTTCTTCTTGATTTGAATACAAGCCATTTTCAAAATAATCTTTTAAGATGTGAAGAGAAATTGCAAGCTTATTAAAAACTTTGCTTTCAGCATCTCCATTATAAAGATAAACAAGCTGTTCCTTCTGATTATATTTTTCAAGAACTTTTATTACCGTTTTGAACTTGCTGAACAAAGCATTTTCATCATCAATATATTTTGGATAACAAAACAAAATCAAATCTTCAAGCAGAATTACCCCGACAAAAGTAAACTGATATGTAAACTCTGCTGAATCATCTGGAATCTCTCCGACAATTATGTCTTGATCTGAGAGTTCTGAATATTCAGTTTTCTCTTTCCGCACAGTTTTTAGAACATAATAACGCTTTAACGTGCTGATTCGTGATTTAGTTTTTTCCGTATTGAGGGAAAACTTTTCTTTGAGATTTGAGAATGAATAATGATGACCTTCGCGAAAATAAACGGATTTCACTAAAACTCCCGGAAAAATTTAAATAAGTTTGAAAAGTTCTCCATTATCAGACGGAAGCTCCGTTTCTATATCTTCAATACTAACTTTAGAATTATCAGTAAAGTTGAAAACTGACAATCCATCATTTTCAAATTTCTTGCAAATCTCAGAATAGATGTATTTATCGTTTGGTAAATTAAAAAGCTGTCGAACTTTCATTTTTGCAGCATCTTCAAACAAATACATTAAAACTTTACTCTCGAATGACTTGATGAAATTACTATCTTTATTCATAGCATTTTCGAGCATTGTATTGTTCAAGAAGAATGGTCCCAAAAGTTTATCCTCGTTTATGCCAAGTTCTATTAATTTGTCGTTGATAGCTTTGCGAAGTTCATTCCATTTTACTTTCTTGCTTTCACTGATTGGAATATAAAAATTCTCAACCTCTTTCTCGTTTTCATCAATTCCTATGTATTCAAACTCCCATCTGCGCTTAAATGCCGTATCCATTGGGAATACACCTTGGTCTGCACTGTTCATTGTTGCCCAGATATACATATTTGATGGAATGGAAAGAGAATCTTCTTGAATACCATTTTTAGCAAGATATTTTTTTATATCTTCGCTGACAGCAATAGGATATTCGCTAGCACCATCTGATTTTCTATCAAGAAGCTGGAACACATCACCAAATACAGCAGCAACATTTGCACGGTTAATTTCTTCAATAATAAGCAAAAAAATTTGTGATGGATTTTTCTTCGCAGATACATATATCCTCATAAATGGACCGGGTACATATTCATATTTTATTTCATTAGTACTATTATTTTCTGATAAAAATAAGAATGGTCTAATTGCCCTTCCATGATTTCGTTCAACTCCATTATCATTGGCAGCCGGTGAACCATCAATTTTTCTCGTTTTGAATTCATCATCAGTGAAGATTCCCAATAATAATGGAAGTCTTGTTAAATTATCTTGCTTGAACTGTTCATATAATAAATCATATTTTTCTTGTCCGGTTTTTGTTTTGTCTTGTAATACATTTAATATTTTTTCTTGTTCTTTTGTAATATTTTTTGTATTTGCCTTGTTAATTGTTATAGGCTTATAAGTACCAACAAATTGAGCATAACTGTAGTTTGGATGGAAGGTGACGCGTTCAATGTTTTTTCCAAAAGGAGAGCTCTCATCATTTAACTTATGGCTTTTTCCTGTTCCTGGAGCACCAAAAACAATGCGATTATGTGAATACGGAATAATTACCGTACTTTGTATTGCATCCTCAAATTTTTCAATACTCACAGGCGTTTGAGTTCCAAGCTTGTAAAAATCCGTACATTTTGAAAGGAGTCCAGCATTTTTATCAGAACTTCGTATTCCAACTAAATCGTATTTTAATTCATTTCTATGCTTCAAAAGTACAAAAAAATCATTTACGCGCAACAGTTTTCTGAATTCAATAAATTCCTCATCATCAAGAGACTTTATTGATAATTCAATTTGGTCATCTCCGTTATTTCTACGACTTCTAAGGACACTTGCTTTTACAGTCTTTTTATCTGAACTATAATTGAATGAACCAACAAAGCCATTTGACAGTGCATCTGTATTTTCTTTATAGATTGTTACAGGAATCTGCAAAGTAAAATACTTTTTCAAATCATCATCTTTGCTTTCATACCCAACATTAAAATATCCGTCAGCATTTAGAAATGGAAAGAAATCTTTTTGCCTGCCTGTAAATGCCATATGAGATTGATGAGAAGCCCCTGTATCAGAAATTGTATTTGTAGCAGCCAATTTCTTAACGATAATTCCGTCATAATCGTTATTCCTCAGAAATGGACAAGAATCCAAAATTAAATTCAAAACTTCAATAAATTCCATATTCAACCTCTATAAATATTCCTTGACAATCCTAGCTATAGCTCTTCCCAACAACGGCGGAACAGAGTTACCAATCTGCATATATGTTTTAGTGTATGCACCTCGGAAGAAGTAATCATCTGGATAAGATTGAACTCTTGCGGCTTCTCTTGGGGTAAGACCGCGAGCCTGTGTCGGATGAATGTACATATTACAATCAAATTTCATGTGAGCTGTAATTGTCTTACAAACATTGTTTTCTACAAGTTTGTAATATTTATCTTTGAAGATTCCGTTGCGACGGGCATACGGCATAATATCCGCAATCTTAGGATCATCAGATTTATCGCCTTGATACATTCTTCCGTATATTTCAATATCTCGGTCGTTGTTATAACGAGCCTTATGATTGTATACAAAATCAATCTTACGATTTTGATTTATATAATTGATATAGTCATTTGTCTGATTCAATTCATTTTTTTCAATGACAAAACCAGACTCTTTTGTTCCTGTTTCGGTAGAATTTCTAATTCTTGATGCCTTTAGTGGTCTAAGTCCGTAAATTGCATCTCCAAGTACATGATTTGGAATTGTCGCTGACAAACCCAAAATGCGAGTAAAAATCATTTCGTTATCTATGCCAAGTCTGTTGCCAATATAAATCAATCTTTCTCGATTTTGTGGAACACCGTAATCTTTTGCATTTAAAATATGACATTCAACTGAATATCCAATATTGCGGAAATCTTCTTTTACCTGCTCCGCAACGGAAAGCATTCCTTTTACATTTTCCATAACAAAAAATTTGGACTGAACCTTACGAACAATTTCCACATAGTTTTTGTAAAGATGATTTCGCGGATCATCTATTAAACGCTGACGGTTTGCCATACTGAATCCCTGACAAGGTGGACCACCAACAATAATATCTATTGAATTTATATCAACAAGATTTTCAATATTGTCAGCAACATCTTTTACATCACCAAGTATAATCTTATTTCTTGGAGTTTCAGAGTGATTATGTGCATATGTATCAACGCAACAATCCTGTATATCATTTGCCAGTGCAGTTACAAATCCTTCTTGTGTAAATCCAAGAGAAAGACCTCCAGCTCCGCAAAATAAATCAATCATTTTAAGAGCATCACTTTTTACAGAACTGCGGCATTTATTGATAAAAGAATTGCAGTATTTTTTTACAGGGCATTCAGCACAATTTTGTTTTTCTGAATTACATAGATTGCTTAACTTATAAAAAATATAATTAAAATTAGAGTCTTTTTGAACTTCTGTCTTTATAAATTCTGCACGGTTATCAAGAAATTCTTCGTTTGTATTTTCAATAAATCGTGTTAGCACGACAGAATTATCCTGCAAATCAGCTTTATCAAATGAGAGATTTATAATATCTGATATTTCTTTTTTATCTGCTTGAAAGTTCATTTCAGTTCCATTCGCCCAAATCTTCAAGAGTATTCCGTACTGACTGAGCTACAGCACGAGAGACATTTACCGTTACAGCATTTCCAAATTGTTTGTATAACTGACAGTCTGAAGTTCCTTCAATAGAGAAACTATCATCAAAGCCTTGCAATCTTGCACACTCACGCGGGGTCAAACGGCGGATTCTTTCATCAGAAAGATTCTGAATTTCTGCAATCTTATGTCTTTGGTCAGAAACATAATTATCCTGACAAGCTCTGTGCATTTTTGCCATAGTTGCACAAAGCGGACGAGCAATATCAAGATTTATTTCCGAAGTAGCAACATAGCCACCAGTACCATTTGAACAAATTGTTTTTTTCAATTTATCAGAAAGATAATATTTTTCGGGAACATGTCTTTCTAAAAGTTCGCTCATTGTTGTTGTGAGTTCCTGTCTTTCGGGAAAAATGAAATTTGCATTTTCATTTGCAAAGCAGACAATATAAGTCCTGTTTCGTGTCTGAGGAACACCATAATCTGCGGAATTTAAAACATCACAAAAAACTCTATATCCAAGTTCATCTTGCAAAATATGATGAATAGTTTCATAAGTTTTTCCATGATTATGAGTTTTCAAAGCCTTTACATTTTCAAGAATTATCGCCTTTGGCTTTTGATTTCTATCTATTCGGTTTTTTATTATTTCTGCGACACGAAAAAAAAGAGTTCCACGAGCTTCATCAAAACCTTTTTGCTCTCCCATCATACTGAAAGGCTGGCACGGAAAGCCGCCAATGAGAACATCAAAATCTGGTATTTGATTGAATGGTATTTGATTTATATCACCATGAACAATTTCATTGTCATAATTACGGCGGTAAGTTTCAACTGCATATTTGTCAAAGTCATTTGCCCAAATAACATTGAAGCCGCTGGCTGAGAAACCTTTGTCTAATCCACCAATTCCGCTGAAAAGTGAAACTACATTCATTTTGCGACACCTTTCAATATAATATCAGCCGATATTTTCTTGAATACCAGCGATGTCGGCGGCACTGCAATTTTTATTCCGCAAACATTTGATGATGCTGATTGAATTTCTTTCTTAAAATTAAAAATTTTAGATTCAAGGTTTTGCATATAATTAAAGCACTCAAAACATTTTCTGAATTTATTAGTATCTTCACGCAATGAAAAAACTCTATAAACAGAATATTTTTTTTCATCAATAGTATTGATAAAGTCAATTTCTCCATCACTGAACATCAAAGGCTGCTCAAATTTAAACTGAGTTGTTTTAACATCAATATATTTTTCTTCACCTACTGTAGAATTAACAACAAAGTCAAAAGGCTTTCCTGACTCTCTGCTTTTATTTACCCATTCAAATGCTGAAATCAGATTTTCGTTTTTTTGCATTTCGAGGTACTCATTAATTAATTCTTCACCAGTTCTACCAGTAATTTTGAAGCGTTCCTGTGCTTTTTCAATATCAATGGTTCTATATTTTTCTGATTTTATTGAAGTTTGACTGACAATCTCCAAATCTTCCTGCAAGCCAATTGATAATTCATCAATCTTTGATTCAATAATTTTTATAAGAGGTATAAACATTATTTCCGAGGTATCATAAACTGTACTTTCGGTAGGAAAGAAATCCTTCAGTTTTGCATAATCAGAAGATGAATTGTCTATGAGCCAAAAAAGAAGTTCATTATTTTCAAGAGCGAACCATATAAGATAATAATCCCGATTAGGATTCAGTTTTGCAAATTCACGTATTTTTCGGACTACAGTATTCTCATCCTTATCTCCTAGACTGATTTTTGGACTTCTATAAGTTCCGTCTGGATTCTGAATTCGCTCAAAATTGCACTGAAGCACATCAAAATAGTCATTATAAATGAGAATTGCCGTCGTAATATCTTCATTTTTCAAAAATGAAAGCATATTTTTTCTTTCGTACAAACCAATATGAGTTTGGTGGCTGCTTCCTTCTGTAAGTCCCAAATCTGCGTTAGAGAGTTTTTTATATCCGATTTTATGTTCTGAATGCAGTGTAAAAAACATAAATTTAGTTTCCTTTTTTCCTTTGACATTTTTTTCTAAATAATTTCTTTTATATCCCGTCCGTCTGTTTCAGACAAATCGATTGTATTCAAATCTGAAAGAACTTTTTCAAAAGATGTTTTTAACTTGTTCATAAAGTTACCTCCCATTATTGAATACATTATATAATGGTTACAGTGTCATAGAATGACACTGTATTTTTTATAACTTGTTATCTTTTAAAAGTCTGCTTAATGTCGGTTCAAATTCATTTTCAAGATTATTAATATTTTCTCTTAACATTTGATGGAACTCTTCATCTATAACATATTTCTGCCCATTAACTTTTATTTCTTCTCCGACAGAAACATGTCCTAATTTATTTCTAAACGAACTAAGTTTTTTTGTATAATAATCTTTAAAGTCTTTATCATTAAGTTTTAATTTTATATCGTTTTTTTTACAAAACTCTGAAATAATTGTCAATCTATCATTCATAGAAAGCAATCCAGAATCATTCAAATTCTTAAAATCTTTATTTTCCTCAAACTCGAACATTTGTTGTTGTAGCCAATTTTTATAATGCAAAAGGATTCTATCATTTACAATAGAAATTATAATTTTACGATTACATTCATTTACAGAATCCCATAGCTTTAGCAAAAAATCGGTTAGGATTTCTTCAAATTTACTTGTAGCATCTAAAACCATTCCTCGTAAATTTACAATATCTTCCGAACGTCTTACAATTTTTGAAATTAAAAGCTCTACTTTTTTAGAAAAAATACTATGTTCTCTTTTGGTTATATATATTCCATCAATATCTGGGATTGCCTCTTTTACAGCATTGTTCATACCATTCTCATCTGAAGAATAAAAAAGAATATCGGTTAAAATATTAGCTCTTCGAATCTCTGAAATAATTTGATCACCTGTTGTTCCATCAATTAATTTATAATCCATTAAAATAAGATCATACTTATTGGAAAGCATCATAGATATATTAAAAGATTTCTGTGAATTTTCGTTTTGTATATTTGGTTTCAGACAATGCTTCTGCAATGACACCTCAACATTTCTGCTAGCCATTTTATACCATGTCTTATTATCTTCGAACCAAAGAATATTAAAACTGTTATTCATTTCTTAACCTCAAATCAAGCTTAAAACCATTTTTATATTTTTCATCTATCACAACAGAACCTTTCATTTCTGTAACCAAATCCCGAATATATGCCAATCCGAAACCAAAACCTTTCTGCTTTGGATTCATAGAAAAGCCTTTTTCAAAAAGTTTTTCTGTATCAATTCCATTAGATATTCCTAAACCATTATCAATAAAGGAAATTTTTGTATTATCGTTCTCTTGTGAAAAACAAATGTCCAAATTTGTGGCTTCATTTTTTTGGGAATTACTTATAACATTGTCAATAATTATACCTATTGATGATGGGTTAAATATGCAATCAGATATATCTTTTTCCGGTTTTATATTAACTGAAATCAAAATATCTTTTTGTGTATCTACATATTGCTGTATAAAATCTATAATACTTCCTTTCAGTTCTTCTTTTAATGAGGAATTTCCATGAAAAGCTAAATCTGCGATTTTTCTTATTCGTAAATCAGCTTGATAGATGTCAGAAAAAACGTCCAATATTCCATCTGATGCATTTTTTTCTCGTAGTAACTTAATACAATAATCAAGATTGCCTATATTAGCATCTGCAAATGTATAAATTGTATGCAATCCATTTAACAAACTATCAACATCTTGATTTTTTATATTATTTAGAAAAAATATTTGTTTTTCACGAATTGAATTTTCTTGTGATAATTTTTCAACTTCTTTTGTTTTTTTTCTGTTTTCATTTTCTAACTCTATATTTTCTTGCATCAATGCTTCAGCATTTTTTCTTACAGTATTCGCAAGCAGTCTGAATCCTTCATCTCCTGATTTTTCTGCATACTTTTCAAGACGTTTTATATTTGTATGAACATCGGTCTTAGCATCATTATTTTTTAAAAAGACATCTTTATTATAATCAAGACTTATAACATCTGTTAGATTTATATTTGTAATAAACTGTGCAATTATTTCATCTGTTAATTCGTCAGGTGTAATTACATGTCCACCACGGTTTTTCAGAGGTTCTCCCCAGGCAATTAGATTAACAACATATTTTTCAAGTATCATCAAAACCTTTTTAGTAAAAAAAGTTTGTAATTGTTTAACAGCTGGGGTTTGAACAAATCCATGAGCCCTACTTGACGTTTCGGTAAAATCATCATTATCACCAAAAATTGAAATTCTTCCCATAATTTCGCGAGTTCCTAAATATCGCATCCAACCTTGAGTTTTTCGTTTATCTATTTCCCAAAAATCTTCACCTGGTTCTCCATAAGGATTAACACGAAATCCATTTTTGTAAACAAATACAGAACCATAATTAACCGGCTGAACGCCTCCCATTTGAGAAGTAAAAGCAGTTTTTGCAGCTCTATTTAAATAGTACAATGAAAAATGAATATTTTTTAATGATAAATAATCTCTATTTCTCTCTTTTAAGGTAAAAACATAAATTCCACGATCCATTAAAGTTGTAGAAATAATTTTTCCATCTTCGGAAATAAACACATCTATATTAGTAGTTTTTAAATCTAATTTTTCTAGAATGTCATTATGTATAAAACCATTTACCGTATCTCTCCATATATTCGCATTAGGACTTTTTTCTACTTCTTTGTCTTTGGAAGTCTCATTAGGTGCAACAATTTCAATTCTAAAAGGCTTTGCTCCTTTATCGAAATCCGGGGTTATTAATTTCATCAATGAGCGTTTTAGATATAATAAATCACCTCTTTCCCAATTTTCTCTCAAATCTGTTATAAGCAATGATGTTCCACATTTATTTCCACTAGGTAAATATTCATCTGTAGAATAGACAACAGGTACATTAATAAAGTCGGTCTCGTCATCTTCTTCAAATTTTTCCCAGTCAATTTCAACAACATGAACTTTATTCTCATTTTCTTTTTTTGAATAAAGCTTTACTTTAGAACCAAGTCTGTCACAAGAAAAACGACCTATTCCCTTAGCTCCTGCATACCCACGCTTAAAATAATCAATATATGAAAGCGGACGATTTTTAGGCTTTTTTTCAGAATATGCAACAAACAGCCATTTATTGACTATATCGTCATAATTCATTCCAACACCATCATCACTGATAGTAATAAAAGGAGAGTTGTTTTCATCAACGGAATATGATATTGAGACAAGTTCTGCACCTGCATCATAAGAATTTTTTACTAATTCAAATATAGCAATGTATTTATCACTTATAAGTTCTCTTCCTATGATATTTTTTAATCCTGAACTTATACGAAACGATAAAGTTTTATCCATTCAATACCTCCATCAAAGCACGCCCTATCTGTTCTGCAAAAAGAGGTGGAACAGCATTTCCTACCTGAGTATAACGAGGTACTTCCATTTTTCTGCGTTTGCCACCAGATGTATATTTTCCTTTAAATTCATACCAATCAGGGAAGCTCTGAATTCTAGCGTGTTCCCTAACGGTGAGAATTCGCGGTTCTTCATAATGAACAAGTTCATCTGGAATTGAAGTTATTGTTGGAGCCTGCGAATTTGCATCTAGAACAGTTACCCCACGCCTTTTAAGATTATTTACAATTTCATTTTTTGGAGTTATTCGTTTTCCGCGAGGTGCATTCTGCAATAAATCATTGTGGAGTTGAACAATTGTGTCCGTATGGTTTACAAAACGATGACTGTTTACAGCCCCATTATGATTTTCCATGCCATTTCGCATTAAACGCTGATATCCAGATTCGATATTTCCGTATAAACCGGCTTGAAAACTTTTTGTATCAGGAGACTGGCAAGTTCCATGAGATTTTTCCAAGTCACTTATTGCTTCACGAATTGAAGTAGAAGTTTCTATTCCTTTTGCATGACAAAATGACTGCTTATTCTGCTCCAATCGAATAAAAACATCAGATGGATTGTGATTCTTCATTGCAACAAGAATAAACCTGTGTCTTTTTTGAGGAACACCATATTCAGAAACATCTATGATTCTTGATTCAGTTTTGTATCCTAGCCCTTCTAGTTTCTCAATTACCCAAGACGAATACTTCTTAATACAACCTTGCTTACCCTTAAAATTAACGGTAAATCCATGCACATTTTCAAAAATGAGAGCTTCAGGCTGAACTAAATCAATAAATTTTATATATGATTTTACAAGCTTGTTACGGATATCTTTAGTATCGCGCTTTCCAGCTAAAGAAAAGCCCTGACAAGGTGGACCTCCTGCGACTAAATCAATGTGTCCACGTAAAGCCTTTAATTGTTCCTGATTTTTTTCAAGAATTTTATTTATATCGTGTTCTTTTACATCCAGCCAATCTGGCCAATCAAAATGATGTTTATTATCTATGAGATTATATTTGAGAGTAGAGAATGCATCTTTATTTTT
>JAUNWH010000061.1 GCA_030540405.1 Spirochaetales bacterium | reverse complement strand
TCACACTTTCTGTAATTTTATCAGAAAGAGTTTTTACATGCGTTTGCCCTGCATTGCAATTCATGTCATATAGTCCGTAACCGTTAGGCTTTTTCTGTGCTACAGAATGTGTGTTCACTTCATTGTCATATTTGTCATACCAACCAACTTCATCTAGGTTGTCGCTTCCGCTGCACTTAAAAACCTGACCTCCCATTGCAGCCCAATGCCACTCCGCCACTGTTGGCAGGCGATAGCCGTTGGATGCTGTGTCGCAGGCAAAGTTCTTGTTGAACATTTCCCATTTATTCTCAGGCCAGTCGCTCATTTCATCGTTATCCAAGCCCCATTCATCAGCGTTCGCGCTTTCCTTGTATGAGTAGCAAGGATTCAAGCCTTCTATTTCGCTCAGCTTGTTGCAGAACTCAACAGCATCAATCCAGCTTACTCTTTCCACAAGAAGATTCTTTTCTTCCTTATATTCGCTAGGATTCTCGCCCATTACAGACTCGTAAAGCTTCTGCGTAACTTCTGTTGCAAGAATAGAAAAGTTCTGTTCCGGAACAGCAACCATAAGTTCGCTTGCCTTGTAGTTTTCCTTTCCAAGAACTTTATGCACGTCAAATTTTTCTTGACTGAAGACAGTGCAGAGCGGAACTGCAAGCATAACAAGTCCGCATAAAAGCTTTTCAAAAGACAGCCCGCTCCTGTAGCCATCAGCCAAAGTAAAACATTTTTTCAAGTTCTTCATTTCTTACTCCTTTTAAAAATGAAACTAAATTTATTAAAAACACACGATTTTTTCTTGCATATGTGTGTCTTTTTACTTTTTATTGAGTTTTTTCAGAAATTTTGTGGAATGTTATATGTTTGGATATATAAAGTCTTTTGTATCGTTGTTGTAAGGACTTAGTTTTTGCAGGCATAATAATACTCTCTAATAAATTCATAAGTCCTAAACGCGAAAACGGGCAAAGCGATGTTTTCACACTTAGGATGTATGTTTGTGGCGCTTATTGAAAATCTCTATTGAAATTAGTTTGAAAGTTTTATATAATTTTTGAACTAATTTATATCCCTCACCGCGGCAAAAATTGGTGAGAAAATCACCATGGTGAATAGGAGTAAAAATTATGGCAACTAGAAGAAATCCTCGTTTTAAGGAATGCAGAAGACTTGGTGTAAATGTCTGCGGACACCCAAAGGCAATGAACAGAGCAAATGATCCGGCTTTCAAGAAGTCAAAGAAAACTTCTGAATACGGAAAACAGCTTTGCGAAAAACAGAAGGTAAAGGCTTACTACGGAATTCTTGAGCGCCAGCTTCGCCGTTATTACGACATCGCTTCAAGAAAAGAAGGAAAGACTGGTGAAAACCTTATCGTTGGTCTTGAAACTCGCCTTGACAACCTTGTTTACCGCATTGGTTTTGCAAATTCAATTCGCATGGCTCGTCAGGTTGTTTCTCATGGACACGTTCGTGTTGATGGCAAGAAAATCAACATTCCGTCTTTCCAGGTAAAACCAGGTCAGGTTGTAACTCTTTGTGAAAAAGCCCAGAAAAATGAGCAGTTCAAGACAAACTTCCTTAATGGAAATCGCCGTCCGCTTGCTTATATTGAAGTTTCAGAAGAAGCTTTCTCTGGAAAACTTATCATGATGCCAAAGCGTGAAGAAATTCCTGTAGAAATCAACGAACAGCTCGTTGTTGAATTCTACTCTAAATAATTAGATTCCGCTTTAAAAAGAAAGTCCGCTTGTTTTCAGGCGGATTTTTTTTGTTTAAATATCTTAGATGTTGACTTTTGCTATTTAAATGTCATTTCTATGTTAAACAGTTTGTCATTCCCGTGCTACGACACGGGAATCTGTTGGAAATTTTCAATAGATTATCGGGTCAAGCCCTATAATGACATAAAATTACAAAACTCGAAATTAAGGGTAAAGTTCATTATTTTTAATATTCGCATACGGAACAGAAAAGTCCGTTTTTTATTACAATTGAATAAATGAGAATATAAAGGTAGGTTTCTTCAAGGGCGGCTCCTGTTTCCCTGATTGAAATGTCGGTTGCGGAAAGAAGCGCAAGAACTGAAGATGCGGCTCCTGCTGTCCAGATTTTTGCTGCCTTTGAATATTTTTCCTGATTTTTTTTGCCTGAAAATCCTGATGACTTTAGCTCTGAGTCGGCTGGAGATTTTCCGCCTGAATGAAGTGAATGCCACTGCCGCAGCTGCCTAAAGCAATATGTGAGCCCGGCAATTAATGCGATTCCGTTCGATTCTTTTGTCGCGCGGATTTTCTGAAGAATTTCCAATGAGCTTTCAAAACGCTGCTTGGGACTTTTTGAAATGTCTGCCATTGAGTCAAAAAGTGTAAACGCATTTTCTTCCCGGTTATGCGAAAGAATTTTTTCCACATCAGCAGAAGTGATTGTTGCGCCTTTTTCAAAGCAAAAGAAAAACCTTGAGCATTCAGATTTTAGGCTTTCCGTGTTGTTTTCGACCATTTCAAGAATTTGATCAACTGCATCCGGCGCAATAGAAAATCCGTTTTTCTTAAAGAAGTTTTCAACCCACTGTGGCTTTCTGTTTTCAAACATTTCCCAGAAAATTTTCTTGTGGCTGGAAGGAACTGCGCTTTCAATTTTTTTGTCTATGGAATTTTCTTCGGAAATTAAAACAAGTGTGTTTGGAGAATTTTTAGAAGCCTTTATCCAGGAAACAAGAGAATCAATGTCGCTTTTTTGCTTTATCTGCTCGGCGTTTCTAAGTGTTATAAAAAGCGCCGGGGAAAAAAGACTTGCGTTTTGAAGCTGGGCTACAATGTCTTCAATTCTTACATCGGCGGCGTAATATTTGTACTGCTCAATTCCGTTGTTTTTCTTTGAGGCTGCATCCCGTAGGTTTTCTATTGCTTCGTTTTTTTCACCGGCTTCTGGACCTGTAAAAAGATAGACTTCTGTTTCTGCCATTCTAGTATGTTCTTACAAGTCCAACCATTATTCCTGCAATCTGAACGTCCCGTGTGTAAATCGGCTGGAAATCTGGATTTTCTGGCTGAAGGCGGATTCTTTCTTCTTCGCGGTAAAATCTTTTTAATGTGATTGCATTGTTTACAACGGCGACAACAATCTGGCCTTCTGTGGCGATTTCTGCCTGCTCGATTATTGCAAGGTCTCCGTCAAGAATTCCGGCATTTGCCATGCTTGCTCCGCGGACGTGAAGGGCAAAGTAGCTTTTTCCCGGGCGCACAAAAGGCTCTGCGATGTTTACATATCCGTCAAGATTTTCTTCGCAAAGAAGCGGTTTTCCTGCGGCTACAGTTCCAAGCAGCGGAATTTTTGCTAGGAACGGCTTTGTTTCCCTTACAAGTCCATCGTCTTTTAAAACACGGATTGAGCGCGAGCGTTTCTGGCACTGTGAAAGATAGCCTTTTTTCTGGCAGGCGGCAATATGATCTTGCACGGCTCTAAGTGAAATTCCGAAGTTTTCTCCAATTTCGCGTACAGTTGGAGGATAACCGTTTTCTTCTGTAAAACGAGCGATAAATTCCAGAACTTCCTTTTGCCGGTCTGTAAGATTTTTCATCGGCTACTCCTCTTCAAATTTCGCTTCAAAAAGGTTGAAGATAGCTTCGGCAGCTTCTTTTTCGTCCGAGCCTTCAGCCTTTAGAGTTATGTTTGTGTTGTATCCAGCCGCCATTGTGATAACTCCCATTATTGACTTGGCGTTTACGGTGGTCGAGTCTTTTTCAAGGATTATTTCGGATGAAAACTTGTTTGCTGTCTGGGCAATCAATGCTGCAGGCCTTGCGTGGATTCCTGCGCGGTTTCTAACTGTAAGAATTTTTTCTGTCACAGTGGCACTTCCTTTGTTTTTATTTTTTGGACTCAATAAGAGTCTTCTTTTCCATAGTAATCTCTCTGGGCGGCTCCAGTTTCTATCCAGCGCAAAATATTCTGGTTGAATTCCTGCGCGGAATAATAGCCCATTGTCTTTAGCCTTTCGTTCATTGCGGCGGCTTCAATTATAATTGGAAGATTTCGTCCTGGCTTTACAGGAATTTCTATAATCGGAATTTTTACGCCCAAAAGATCTATAAAAGCTCCCTTTGTTCCGATTCTGTCATAGACTTTTGTCTGGCTCCAGGCTTCAAGCTTTATGAGCATCTGCACTTCTTTTTGCTCACGGATTGCGCCGACTCCGTAAAGCTGCGCGATGTTTATAATTCCAAGCCCGCGGATTTCCATGTGGTGGCTTATAAGCTTGTTTGCTCCCTGCCCGATAATCGAGTTTCCGTTTACGCATCTTATTTCAACAATGTCGTCAGCAACAAGACGATGTCCGCGCTCAACAAGCTCAAGGGCGGTTTCACTTTTTCCAACACCGCTTTCACCAATAAGAAGAATTCCAACGCCGTAAACTTCTACAAAAACTCCGTGTAGCGTTTTTCTTGGCGCAAAAATATTTGAAAAAACTCTTAAAAGCCGCTGTGAAAAATCAGTTGAAATCAAGTCAGTCTGAAGAACCGCGCACCTTGAAGATTCAGCGATTGAAAGAAAAAATTCCGAAGGCTCAATACTGTGGCTAAAAACTATGCAAGGCATTTCATAAGTAAAGAATTTTTTTATAAGGTCGAAATTTCCTTCGGATTCAAGCTTTCTAAGATAAGCGGATTCTCCTCTTCCAAAAAGCTGGACGCGCTCATAGGCAAACGACTCATAAAATCCGGAAATTGCAAGCCCCGGACGGTTTATGTCGGAAACAGTTATTTCCCTGTAAAGACCCGACCTTCCTGCAATGCACTTCATGTTCAGAGAGTCCTGGCCTTTTAAATCCAAGTCAAGAAGGTCTAATACTGTTATCTTTTTTTCCGACATATATATAGTATACAACTATGAATAAATAAACTCAATATGGAATGACTAATGAAAAACAAAAAAACTGAAACGGAATGGTTTGAAAACGAAGACTTCTGGCTGAACTATGGGCCGATTATGTTTGACGAGCAGCAGTGGGCGCAGGCGGCAGGAATTGCAAAAAGCGTGGTGAATCTTGCGGAACTTAACGGAGGGGAGCGCGTGCTGGACGTGTGCTGCGGCCCTGGAAGAATTAGCGTGGAGCTTGCGCTTCTTGGACTGAACGTTTGCGGCGTTGACATTACCCAGCCGTTTTTGGATGCAGCAAAGGAAACTGCACAAGACGAGGGGGTTCAGATTGAATTTATAAACAAGGACATGAGAGCTTTTTCTTCACGCAAAAAGTTTGATGCCGCCGTGAACATTTACAATTCATTCGGCTACTGCGACAAAATCAGCGACGACATAAAAATCCTTAAAAAAGTGAATGCTGCCCTTAAAAAAGGCGGAACTTTTGTTCTTGAATGCATAAGCCGAGAAACCGCTGTAAAATATTTTACAGAAGGCGAATGGTTTGAGCGCGCCGGAATGACAGTCCTTACAGAATTCAAAGTGAAGGGCGCATGGGAAGGCTTGGTTTCAAAATGGATTCTTATTGGCAAGGACGGAAAACGCATTGAGCACGAATTTGTCCAGCGTCTTTATTCCGCCGCCGAGCTACGCGACATTCTTTGCAAAGAGTGCGGATTTTCTTCTGCGCAGGTTTTCGGAGGATTTTGCGGCGAGCCTTACGACCAAAACGCCAAAACAATGGTCATTGTGGCAAAAAAGTAATTTTGTAAACTTGAGTTTTATACATAGCTTTTATTCCCTAATAGAACTCTTGTCATTCTCCGACTTGATCGGGGAATCCGTTGCATCACAGAAGATTGCCGTGTCAAGCACGGCAATGACAGTTTGTTTATCATAATAATGAAATTTATTATCTCATAAATGACATTTAAATGGCTGTTTTTATTAAAACTTGAAGTTAAAGGCAGGCAGCATATAGATTCTTTGATTTCTCTGGAGAATTAACTGTATTCTTCAATTTTTATGCAAAATTTTCAAGAATATTGAATATTCTAGGAGAATAAGACACATTCTTGCATTTTTATACATTTTACAGAAGAATATTGTATATTCCTCAAGAATATTAAATATTCCAGAAGAATATATGATATTCCTGAAGAATTTCTTTTATTCTTGAGTTTTTTGCCCTATTCTTGAGAATTTCCTCCTGTTTTAGTTGTTTTTATACAGTTCTATGCTTATCTTTTATTCATAAGGAAATTCATTTTTTCAGCTTAAAAAACTAAGAAGGGGGCAAAGAATGGGAGAAACATTCGCGCAGAAACTGAGCGATGCAAGGCTTATGGTGTCTGGCATCAGGGCGCACACGGAGGAGCTTGCCAAGGTGAGCTTGGGAGAAGAGCAGGCCGTTCAAATTGAAGAAATGGTCAATGGAATCCGCGAGCTGGACAGCAAGCAGGAAAAGCTAAAGGCCGATCTTAAGTCTTGCACCGCTGAGCTTACTGAAAAGACGAAGCTTTTAAGCAAAGAAGTTCTTGATGCAAAAAGGCGTGTTAAGCTTACGATTCCGCAGTCGGGCTGGAAGGAATTCGGCATTGCAGACAAGAAGTAGCTTTATTCCGGCTTAAGTTTTGAAGACAGGGCAAACGCATGTAAAAATTTTTTGTTTTAAATCTCTAAACAGCTATT
>JAUNWH010000035.1 GCA_030540405.1 Spirochaetales bacterium | reverse complement strand
AGGGATATTCACTTCAGGTCTTAGGAATACTCACTTCAGGAGTTAGGGAGTATTCCTTCAGTTTTTAGATGCTAAAATACAAGAAAATTGTTAGATTTTCCAAATTAGCGCGGCAACTATAACAGCGAATTTCCTTGTTCCGCTGAACCTCCTTGCGAATATAGGCAAAAATCAATTTATGTGTTAGAATCTGCAAATTGAATTTTATGCGGCACACACCAGTGTCGAAGATGAGGTTTTTATGGCAAAAGAAAAAGATTTGCATGCTTGCACTTTGGACAAAATCATCAGTCTTTGCAAGAGAAGAGGATTTGTTTATCAGGCTTCTGAAATTTACGGCGGAATGGCTGGCGCATGGGATTACGGTCCTCTTGGCGTTGAATTCAAGCGCAACATTCAGAACGAATGGTGGCATTATATGACTCAGCTCCATGATGATGTTGTTGGTCTTGATTCTGCGATTTTTCAGCATCACACAACTTGGGAGGCTTCAGGCCATGTAGGACATTTTTCTGATCCGATGATTGACTGCACAGAATGCAAGGCTAGGTTCCGCGCAGATCAGCTTATTGAAGATTATTTTGACAAGACTGGCGAAACTCCTTCAAAGCCGGTTGATACAATGAGCCACGAAGAAATGAAGGCTTTTATTGATGAAAAAATCAACTGCCCGACTTGCGGAAAACATTCTTGGACTGATGTGCGTGAATTTAACTTGATGTTCAAAACTCATCAGGGACCTGTTGCCACAGAAGCTTCTTTGGTTTATCTTCGCCCGGAAACTTGCCAGGGAATTTTTACAGACTTCAAGAACATCGTTCAGTCAAACAGAATGAAAATTCCGTTCGGTGTTGCTCAGGTTGGAAAGTCGTTCCGCAATGAAATTATCTTCAAGAATTTTATTTTCCGCACTTGCGAATTCGAGCAGATGGAAATGGAATATTTCTGCAAGCCGGGAACAGAAGATGAAACTTTTGCACGCTGGAGAAAAGACCGCTGGAATTTCTATTTGAAATACGGAATTGCAGAAGACCATCTTAACTGGCATCACCACGACAAGCTTGCCCACTACGCAAAAGACGCTTACGATATTCAGTACAAGTTCCCGATTGGCTTTGAGGAAATTGAAGGAATTCACAGCCGCACAGACTTTGACCTTTCGCAGCATGAGCAGTACTCAAAGAAAGATATGCACTATATCGATCAGGATGACGGAAACAAACGCTACATTCCTTATGTTGTTGAAACTTCCGCCGGACTTAACAGAAACTTCCTTATGTTCCTTTGCGAGGCTTACGAAGAGCAGAATGTTGCAAAAGAAGGCGAACCAGAAGACTTTAGAACAGTTCTTCACCTTGATCCTCGTCTTGCGCCAGTTACAGTTGCGGTTCTTCCTTTGATGAAAAAAGACGGACTTGCAGAAAAGGCAAAAGAAATTCAGCATATTCTAAAAGAAGATTTTGTTACTGATTACGATCAGAGCGGAACAATCGGAAAACGCTACAGACGCCAGGATGAAATTGGAACTCCATTCTGTGTTACAGTAGACCATGACACGCTTGATTCTTCCAGCGCAGATTTCAATACTGTTACAGTTCGCTTCCGTGATTCAATGGAGCAGAAAAGAGTTTCTCTTGATGATTTGATTCCTTTTATTCAGAAGGAAATAAAATCTTACGTTCCTGTAAAACGCTAACTGTTTAACTGTCATTTGTTGTCGGATTACGGCATTTATCATTGCCGAACTTGCTTCGGCAATCTTATTCCAAATGGCATATTTGTCATTCCCGTGCTACGACACGGGAATCTGTTGTAAACTTTCAAGAGATTTTTGGGTCAAGCCCGAAAATGAAATAAAAGATAATTTTTAGACATCCGCATCTAAAAATTCACTGGATTCTCCGATCAGGTCGGAGAATGACAATTGTCATAGCACGTGAATGGCAGTTAGTAGTTGTATTGGCAAAATTCGTCATTAGACTTATTTAAGGCTGGTTGCAAGTTATGGAATACGTTGCTCTCGGAAAAACAAATCTTCTGGTTAGCCGCACTGCTTTTGGCGCGGAAAGCCTTGACTGCAAGGAAATCGAAAATTTCGGTGAAGATGCAGACGAAAAGGCTTGCGCTATTGTTCATCAGGCTTATGCTGGCGGAATGAATTTTTTTGACACATCGCATTCCAAGCCAGTCTGTGAAAAACGGCTGGGAGCTGCCTTGCATGGAATAAGGCACAATGTAATCCTTGCGACAAAAACTTCCGGCCAGGACTTGCATGAAATCCGCCGTGATTTGGATGAAAGCCTTATGTCGTTGGAAAGCGACACTCTTGATTTGTTTCAGCTTGAAAATCCGCTTATTGTTCCAAAGAAAAACGGCATGGACGGAATTTACAATGAGCTTTTATCTTTAAAAGAAAAAGGAATTGTAAAGCACATTGGAATTGCAACGGAAAATTACGACATTGCAAAAGAAGCTATTGAAAGCGGACTTTATGAAGTTGTTCAGTTTCCGTTCAGCATGATTTCTCCGGATTCAGTGAAAACTCTTGTAAAATTGTGCCAGGAAAAAGAAGTCGGCTGCATTGCTTCCCAGCCATTGAACGGCGGAGTTGTAAACGACATTCCTTTGGCGTTTGGCTTTTTGCATCAGTTTGAAAATGTTGTTCCTGTCTGGGGAACTCATACTCAGGAAGAACTTCAGCAAATTCTTTTTTTTAATGACCATCCGCCAGTTGTTGACAAGTCATTTAAAGAAGAAGTGCAAAAAGTTCAGAACTTTTTCAACTAACAAGTTAGAGCAATGTCATTATCGGGCTTGACCCGATAATCTGGTAAAGTTATAACAGATTCCTGTGTCCGTGGCACAGGAATGACAGTATTAAATCAACTGATTTTACAAAGTGTCGCCAAGGGCTTTCCGCAAATCTGCGGACTCTTCTTTGTTCATTGTGCGCACAATTTTTATCGCATTATCATCTGTCTGAATTCTTTTTGGAGTTCCGTCTGGATTTACGCTTCCCACAATTTGAACAATAGGATTTTTAGGGCTTGTAGGAGAAACATCAACAACTTGTCCGACTCTTCCGTTTGAAAGAAAAACAAATGCTCCGATTGGGAAAAGCGAAATGCTGTATAAAAGCGCTTTGATTACGGTTTCATCATAAAGATGATTGCTGTTCTTTAGCATTTCAATCATGCCTTCGTAAGTTGTTCTTGCCTCTCTGAAATTTCTTGGAGCTGTAATTGCTTCAAATGAGCAAGCCACGCCGATTATTTTTCCGTAGAGCGAGATATTGTTTTTTAAAAGATGCCGCGGATAGCCAGTTCCATTTTCACGCTCGTGATGGTCTAAAACTCCCAGCTGAATTGTAAGCGGAAGTCCTGCGGTTCTAACAATATTATACCCGATTACAGTATGAGTTTGCATCTGCGCTTTTTCTGAATGGCTAAGCGGATTATTGTTCATGTAAAGCTGCGGCGGAAGCCTTATCTGTCCTATTTCATGCAGAATGCTTGCGACTCCAAGTTCTATAAGTTTTTCATAAGGCATTTTTATTTGCAGTCCGATTATGATTGCAAAAATCGCAGTTCTAAGGCTGTGGCTTATTAAAAAGTTTTTATTTCTTGCTTCTAAGCTCGGCGAAATTCTAAGCAGGAATTTTTTATTTTCCCTTACAAAGTTGCAAAGTTCAAGCACTTTTCCATTTAGCTCTGGCAGAGAAATTATTTTTTGAGTTGCATATTTTGTGTAGACATAATTTATAAATTCCATAAATTTGTCGTAGGCATTTTGCGATTCTAAAAGCTTTCTATTGTCTTCTTCTTTTGAAATAGAAGCCGGCTCGGAAGAAAAATTAAAAGGCTGCTGTGCTGCCTGCTGATTTGCGTTTGCAGAAAAATTTTGGTAATCAGGCTGAACTTGCGCAGCTGGATTCTGAAAAACTAGCGTTGGATTTTGCTGCTGAAAAAACTGCTGTGGCTGAACTTGCGGCTGGACTTTTTTTTCTGGCTCTGGAGTGTCTGAAGTAAATTCTGAAAGGTCTACTTCTTCGCTCGTTTTAAATTTTTCAGGAATCTGCTCTTCTGGAACGGAATCTTCCTCATCTGTAAATTCAGAAAGATCTACTGATTCCGTTTCTCCAAGTGAAATTTTTTTATGTTCTGTTTTTTCTGGATTTTTATCTTCTTCAATTTTGGAAAGAATTTTTTCATCTTCGCTGTAGACTTCAAGAAACCCCCACTTCTTTAAACATGAAAGTACTTCTGGTGTTACTGCGCACGGTGGAGTTGCCAGCAAAAAAAGAGAGTCAAGCATTACATCTGAGTTGAAATGTGTGTCAGGTTTTATTTCTGCAACTTTGTATTTGACCATAATTCTTTCCTATTCATTTTATTATCGGCAGAATTTTAGAAAAGTTAATATATAGGGTATCTATAAAAACTCACTTTACAGTTCTCTTTTATAGATACCTGCAAGTTTTAATTCGTTATAAATATCACGGATTAAAACATTGCATTCTCAGAGTTGCCTCTAAAAACTGGTCATGCAGTTTTGTTTAAAAAATGAAAAGACCAAAGGCAATTTCCTCTGATCTTTTCTCACGGAGATATTTAACATCTTTGTTTAGATGTATGGAAATTTTTTACAGGCGTCTGGATGTCCTCTAAGATTTCTCAAAGAACCGCCCGTAGTAAATTTCTATCACTGCACGTTTATATTATCGGTGAGGATTGGAAAAACTTTAATTGGAATTCGGGAAAAATTTTTTATATAGATTTATGGATTTTAAGAGTTCAGTGTAAATCAAATTTGAATAACGTATGCTGTAAAGCTTTTTTTCTGCTTCTGAATTATTAGGGATTTTTTCTGAGAGAGAATCAAGCTGTCTTTGTGTTGGAAATACAAGGGCTGCCGCATCCTTTGCGGAAGATGACGAAATTTTTTGATCTATTTCATTTAGCTTGCCAAAAACTTCTGGAATTGCAAGAGGAGAGCGGAGCGCTTTGTTGCAAAGATGGATTCCTCTTTTTGCAAGAGATTCAAGAATTTTTAAATTTTCACCAAATTGTTTTTTTTGCTGCTCAAAAGAAATTCCTTTTGGGGTTGACAGTTTTTTCTTATTCTCTTGGGCCTTTTCAAAAAGTATTTTTCTTCTATCTTTTGCAATTGGCTTTAAAAGAAATTCTTCCAAGCTTAATTTTTCTATTCCATTTATCGCAAGGCTTTCTGGTGTAAGTGAAAAAGTTTTTATTCCTTGAGCAGATGCACTTGTGCAATTTTTTTCAAACCACCATGAAAAAAGCTGCATTTTTTTATCTGTTAGAATTTCGTTTCCGTTGTAGTCTTTTGCGTAAAATGGCGCGGCGGAAAACAAAGTTTGAATATTTTTTGTTTCAGCTGTTTTTGTTCGGCTGCTTTCACAATGAATTTTTTCTTCAAACTTTGAGCCTCTGATGTGAGTTTTTTTGCTTGGAAATCCCAAGTCCATTCCTGCTAAATAAATTTCAGAAGCTCCGCACATTCTTGCAAAGTCCCATGCAGTTGTTGCTACGCTTCCTCCAGCCGCAAGCAAGCCTTTCTCTCCAATGTTCTTTTCAAAAAACTTTCCGATTGGAAACATCGAAGAAAACAGGACAATTTCCTTGCACTGAAACCTGAACACGGAAGGATAAACTGCGATTTCTGTAACAAGAATAGATTCAGGTGATTTTAAAAATTCAAGATGAAGAGAGCAGTAATACTGCGGGTCAGCAAGAATTATAAAATCCGGCTCAACATTAAATTCCAAGCATGAATGAAGAGCCGTGTCTACGCAAACAATTATTGCCCTTTCCTTTATTTCGTTTAAATGCGGAAGAATTTTTTCTAGGCTAGGACCTGCCGCTATAATTACAAAAGGAATTCCGTTTGCTATGTTTAAGAATTTATTTACTCCGTCCAGTTTTTCAATGTAGTCTAAATTTTTGCAGCTGTTGCTTAGCCAAAGCCTTGAAAATTTTTCGAGAGTGTTTGTGTTGACTTCTTCCTTTTGCTTGTTCTGAAATATTATGTTTTCAACTGAATCAAAATATTCTTGGTTGTGCGCCGTATGAGATTTAGTTTTAAAAATATGAGTTTTAGAATATGAGCAGTTTGAAATTAGTACAGAAGTTTGTTCAAGTGAAGCTCCAATTATGAATATCAGTTTCTTATGTTCAAAAACTGGAGACCAGTCTATTGCGCTTAATGCGGAAAAAAAAGATGCAGTGTCTTCTTCAATTATAATCAAAGTTGGCTCTGGAAATTTTTTTGCAAACTCTACAAGTCCGTAGCCTAAACCAAATCCAAGAAAAATCGCAGTGTCTTTTTTTTCTGAGTCAAAACTATTTATAAGGCTGTCAGCTTCTTTTTCTGGATTATACTTTGAATGAAGCAAAAGATTTTTTCTTTTTGCAGTAACGCTTCCGTTTTTTGCAGTTTCAATTTCAATTTCATTTGAAAACTTAACTTCTAGTGAATTTGAAAGTTCTGGAAAACGTTCTTTAAACAAAGAATAATTTTTATTCCAAATCGAGTTCAATAGTCATATTCTCCGTTATCGGTGTTCCAGGCTCTGGATTTTGAGCGGCAACCCAGCCTTCTCCTTTTATTACAAAGTTCAAGTCATCTCTTGCCAAAAGCGGAATCAAATCTCTTTTTGGCCGTCCTGTAAAATCTGGCACGACTTTTCCAATTGAAAGCGGCAAATTTTCTTTTATTGTGATTCGACCTGAATGTTCAAGACTTGCGGCTCCTTCTCGGTTTATTCCCAGATGATCGATTATTTCATCAGCGGCCTTTGCAATTACTGGAGCTACAATTCTTCCTGCGTAAGTTTCGCCTTTTGCTTTTTCAATAACGATGTACAAAACAATCTGCGGATTTTCGATTGGAAAAATTGCCATGCAGTTTGAAAGAAAATCCGTGTTGCTATATCCGCCGTTTACGGTATCTGCCATTTGTGCAGTTCCTGTTTTTACACCGATTGAAATGTCTCTTAACGAAGCTCTTGTTCCCGTTCCGCTTTTTGCGGTTGTTTCCATGCAACTTAAAAGATAGTCGGCTGTTGAACTTTTTAAAACCCGGTTTCCGTAAGTCGGCTCATGCTCGTATTCAGTTTTTCCGTCTATGTCCGCTATTTTCTTTATAAACGTAAGTTTTATTTGAACGCCTTTGTTTGCAAGAACTGTTGCCGCCTGAACCATTTGCAGCGCGCTCACGCTTATTTCCTGGCCGATTGACATTGTGGGCTTGCTTCGTGCAGACCAGTATCTGTCATTCTGATTTTTTACAGAGCCTCTTGTTTCTGACGGAAGCTCAACGCCTGTTCTTTCTCCAAATCCAAACCGCCTGATGTAAGACAAAAATTCTTCTGTTGTTATTTTTTCGCTCATCTGTGCCAGCGCATCATTGCATGAATATTTCAGCGCGCTTCTTGCGTTAAGCCAGCCGTGATGGTCAAGACAAGTTATTCTGATTGTTTCGCCTGCGGTAGTTCTTCTTTGGTAAATTCCATCGCATAAAAAACTGTCATCAGCTGTAATTGATTTTGAATCAAGGAACGATGCGACTGAAAAAATTTTGAACACGCTTCCCGGCTCGTAAGCTGTAACAGATGCTCTGTCTGTCATTTCCTGTGTTGAAGCAGATGTGTATTCATTTAAATTTGCGGATGGCAAGCTTATGTATGAAAGTATTTCTCCGTTTTTTGCATCTGCGGCAATCAGCATCAGACTTTCAGCTTGAGTTTCTTCCATTGATTGCTTTGCGATTTTTTCAAGCTTATACTGAAGCCCTGAGTCGATTGTTAAATAAACGTTGCTTCCGTGGATTGTTCCAGTTGCATCGGGATTTGGTTCTGGAGAAAGAATGTTTTGCTTGGAATATTCAATTCCGCTTAGTCCAGTTCCGTCATCGCCCATGTAGCCTATTAGCTGGCTTGCCAAAGAATTTTCTGGATAAAGCCGGCCGGGAATTTTGTCAAAGCGGGTGAAGTTGTAATAATTATTTTCATCTATTATTTTTATAAGCTCATCGTATTGTTCCTGGGAAATTTTTTTCTTGATGTAAATGAAATTTGCGTTTTTTGCATTTTGAATTTTTTGCGTGATTTCTTGTATTCCCATGTTTAATGGCGCGCAAACTCTTTCAGCGAATTCATCTGGATATTTTATGAGCTTTGGAGTTACAACAAAATGGTAGAAATTTGTCTGGACTGCAAGCGGTTTTCCGTTTCGGTCTGTGATTGAACCGCGCTCAATTGTTACTGGAGATGTAATTGTTTTTTTCTGCGGATAAAAAGCCAGCTTTGCAAATTTCACATAAACATAAACTAGCCCGACTGCGCATATAAAAAAAATAAATCCAATGCGGAATTTATTAAAAAAAACACTCATTTAAAAATCACCTTGCCCAAAATATTTTTCTGTGCCACAAAGCCGTAAGTTCTTGAGTCAATCGAGTTTTCAAAATTATCTCCTATTGCAAGAATCATTCCTCGTGGAACACAAGGGCTGTTTTTTATCAGATTATACTGAAGTTCTGTAAGCGAGTAATTTTTTTCTCCTACGTGCAAAGTATATCCTGAATCTGATGAATATTCTAGGGAGTCGCCTTCTGTGGCAACGCACCTTTTTACAACAAGATTGTTTTTATAAAAATAAATTACAATGTCGCCAGCCTTTGCATTTTTCCATCTTATTAAAGTTGAGTTGCTGAATGGATTTACGATTCCGTATGAGAGCTTGCAGACTAAAATTTTTTCGTTGTTATGAATTGAAGGTTCCATTGAAATTCCTTGCACAGAAAGAATGTCAAAGGCGAAAATTTTTATTGCGGCTCCTATAAAAATTCCTGCGAGTATATATTTCCAAAAATTTGATTCTGGTGATTTATTTTTCATTACTATATTCATCGTCAATAATTGCTAATATCAAAAACTTTTTTTGTCGATATTAAAAATATGGAAATAATAAATTGCTTGGAATCTTCTGCTTTTAGAAAAAATACTACACACTTGATTCGACACAATGTTTTGCGCAGTGCTCGTTCTTCTGCAAAGCCTGTTTATAGAACACGGAATATTTTTAGCGCAAATTCAGTTAGAGCTGATTTTGATATTTTCTCATTTATTCAGAATCTTCGCGGTCAGATTGGAGTTGCAGGAAAGAGGATAAAAACTGCCTCCCGGTTTGCCTGGCTTGTTCCTGTTTTTGTTTTGTGTGCGTCTTCACCTTTTTTTGTTTCCAAGTTTATTTCCTTTTCTGAAAGCTTTGCAAAAAACATAAATTTAAATCCTGTTTCAATGGACGAGTTTCAAGTTCTTGACAATGCTATGAGCGAATTTGCTTTTGACCGCGCTTCGTACTTTGACAGTGAAGGAAATATTTTTTCAGAAGACGGAACTAAAGTTGAGCCTAATTCTGTTCTTTTGAAGCAGCCTGTTGTTTTTCAGAATTACACAGTAAAACCGGGAGACACGATAAGCGGAATAAGTTCAAAGTTCGGGCTTTCAAATATTTCAACTTTGATTGCTGTAAACAATATTGGAAATGTCCGCTCAATTTATGCAGGCCAGAAGCTTTCAGTTCCTTCTGTAGACGGACTTGTTCATTCGGTTTTAAAAAGTGAAACACTTGATTCTATTTCAAAAAAATATTCTGTTTCTGTTTCTGATTTGCTTGACATAAATGACTTGTCATCTGAAAAACTTCAAGAAGGTCAGAAAATTTTTGTTCCGGGCGCAAGACTCGACAGCAATTCTTTAAGAAAGGCAATGGGCGAGCTTTTTGTAAATCCATTGAAAACAAAATACAGGCTTAGCTCAAGGTTTGGCTCGCGCGCAGATCCGTTTACCGGCGTTGCTTCCCATCACACTGGAATCGACATGGCTTGTCCTACGGGAACTCCGATTTATGCTTCGATGAGCGGAAAAGTTGCATACACAGGATTTTCTTCTGTGTTTGGAAACTATGTGATTATAAATCATTATGACGGCTATCAGACATTGTATGCGCATATGAGCAAAATCATTGCAAAAAAAGGCGAGAGTGTTGGTCAGGGCGCAAAGATTGGACTTGTTGGAAACACTGGATATTCTACTGGTCCTCATCTTCATTTTACGGTTTATAAAAATTCAAAGCTTGTAGATCCGCTTACAGTTTTAAAATAAATTTTAGAGGAAATTTATATGAACAAAAATTTCAAGTTGCGCAGTTTTGCTTTTATAGTTTTCTTTGCATTCATTTTCCCAGCTTTTTCTCAGATTGAATTTGCCAGTCTGGATTTAAATAATGATGATTTCCTTTTATTTTCTGCAGGACAAAACATTCCTGGAACGCCTTCTTACAAGTCGCTTTTTTTTACTCAGCTTGGAGAACAAAAAATAAAAAAAGAGCCTGTAATTTTAACTTGCTTCCCGGAAAAAATGGAACTGCTCAATGAAAATAAAATTCTTCAGATTAGAAACAGATACGGAACTGCAAAATATTCTGTTGAAGATAAAAATTTAAAATGGACTTCTCTTGCTTTTGGAATTCCAGAAAACTATAGCCGTGCGAATTTAATTTCTGCAAGTCCAGACGGAAATTATTTTTGCTATGTGAAAAAAACAAAAAACACAACTGGAAAACTTTTTGTTGTTGACTGCAAAACTCAGGAAGAAAAAGTTCTTCTTGAAAAAACACCTTTCAGCTATAAAAGCATAAATGCAAAATGGTCGCCAGACAGCAAATTTCTTCTTTATGAAAAAGATGGCTGTGTTTATTTTATAGCTCCAAGCGAGCTTTTCAAAAAAATAAATTTGCCTGAAAGCTATAAAAAAATTGGAAACGGCACAATCGACAATGTTCAGTGGACTCAAGATGGAAATATAATTTACGTTTCAAATGACCTTGTTTTTTTAATTGAAGAAAACGAGCTTTACACAAGAGGTCTCTACGCATCTCTTATTGGAAGTGGAAAAATTATCGGGCGAATTCCAAATTCATTTGATCCACTAAAAGATAAATTTTGGACAAATGAAGACGGAACAAAATTTGCGATAGTTTCAAGTAAAAACACTCTTTATATTTATTCTGCCACGGAAAACGAGGAACTTAGCTATTTAAAGCCTGAAGGTGTTTTTCCTTTTTCAGAAACAGACGGAAGCAGCTATGATTTTAAAATCTTCTGGAGCGGAACTTCTTCACCAGTTTTGTGGTGCGATTCTTTTTCTTTTGAAAACCCAAAGAGAGTAAGCTATGCTTATTCTGTAAAAGAAAAAATGGAGCTTTTATTTAAAGCAGAAAATTCTATTTCTCCTGTTGTTTCGCCGGATAGAAAAAAAATCGCTTATACAGATTCTGGAAAATTTTTTGTGTACGATATTTCTGCGCAGAAAGTTATTTTGTCAAAGCCAGCAGAAAAAATTGTTTCAGCCGTCTGGAACGGAAATTTCTCAATTTATATTGGCGGAGAGGAAACTGTAAAACTTGTAAATTTCCGCGGAGATGAAAAAGTTCTGTTCTTATCTTCTGCTTGCCAGCCATACTGGAGCAACGGAAAAATTTTATGCAAGTCTGAAATTTCAAAAGAGACATTTGTTTATGAGGCGGACAAAAATACTTGGAAAACAACATTGCCGTCTTCCACAGAAAATTTTTCACGGCTAGAAAAAAATGGAAGGTACAGAGTTTTCCTTGGCTCTTCTGTGAATTCAAAATTTTCAAATTCAATTTATGTAAGATCTCTTTCTGGAAAAACAAAAACATATTCTGTTTATAAAGAAACTGAAAAATATTCAGAGCCTCTAAAAAAAGCTTCTCTTGTTTTTGACGCATTGAAAAATTCAGAAGGTCTTGCGGAAGTTCTTTATACGCTTGATGATTTTAGAGTAAATGGAACTTTCTTTTTGAACGGAGAATTTATCCGGCGTTATCCGCACAAAGCAAAGCAGATTGCATTTTATGGAAATGAATGCGCTTCAATGTTTTTTAGCTGTGCCGATTTGCTTGAAAATAATTTTATAGTTGATAAAAATTTTGTTCAGCGTGGACTTGCAAGAAATGAAGATGAATTTTTTACTGCGACAGGAAAAGAACTTTCACTTTATTGGCATGCTCCGTTTTATCATTCAAATCAGCTTATGAAAAATGCGGGCGCAGAAGCTGGTTATAATTATGTTGAAGCCTTTAGCAAATTCAATGATAGAATTACATTTGAAGAAAGCAAGGAAAGTGGCAAAGAATATTTGGATGCAAGTTCCCTTGTAGATTCATTTGCTGAAAATCTTTATGACGGAATTGTGATTCCAGTTTCAATTGGAAAAATGGACGGAACACGCCGCGATTATCTTTACGAAAAACTGGATTTGCTGATTTCTTCGATTTTGGAAAACGGTTACGAAATTGTTTCTTTGAAAGATTTGCATTAATTTTTTTCTGCATTTCTTGTACTGCAAAAATGCCTATTTGACTAAATGTTTTCAATAACGTAAAGTTAAGTATGTTTGTGACTAACAAATGCCAGTGCAAGGAGTGTCAGAATCCTGCGCTTTCAGTAATCCGCGACAATGAGATTATTCCGCATGAACCGGGCTTTTGCTTTGAGCATACGGAAGATAAAATCGGTCATCTTACATCGCTTTTGAACTATATAAATTCGCATGAAAAAATTATCGGGCTTTGCGCTTACGGAATATCCGTGAACGGCGTTGATCTTTCCGGCAAAAAATTTTACGGCTGCAATTTTCAGCATTCAACTTTTTCAAACATACATTCAACAGGCTTAAAATTTAAAATATGCACGCTTGATTTTTCAACATTTTCAGATTGCGATATGTTGAACAGCGACATTCAGTTTTCCTCTTTTTCCGGCTCGAAATTTATTCACGTGGTTTTTACAGGAAGCGATTTGGTGCATAACAATTACAACGGAATAACTGCTTACCAATGCAGTTTCGATGATTCTGATTTTTACAACAGCCGCTTTATCCGCGCAATTCTTATGAACACATCAATGAAAAACTGCAATCTCAAAAAAGCGATATTTTACAATTCAGCAAGAGAACACGTTTCCTTTAAACTTTCAAATACGCGGGAAGCTTTAATTGACAGAAACAAAAGCGGCTTGATTGAAGACTTTTCGGAGTCTGAAGGAGAAGATGAGCTATGAAACTTTATTTCCATTTGTGCATAGACGGATTTACAAACAGCTATACGATTTTAAATGACAGTCCCGATGTAAAAGAAGCGATTATTGTCGATCCCGGAAAAATAGACATGGAAACAATAAACTTAATTGAAGAAGGCGGTTACAAACTGTCTGCGGTTTTGATTACGCACAAACATACTCATCATATACAGGGGCTTAGAACCCTTAAAAAAATTTATACTCCTGTAGTATATGCAGCTGATGCTGGAATTTACGGAATGGATTGCTCGATTTTAAATGGAGATGGAATTATAAAGATTGCAGGTTTCAATGTTGAATTTTTTTCTGTGCCAGGGCATTCTCCAGACAGCATGGTTTATAAAATTGAAGACGTGATTTTTACAGGCGACACTTTGATTTCTGGAGTGACAGGAAGCACTTTGAGCCAGTATTCCCATAAACTTCTTTGCAAAAAAATAAAAGATAAAATTTTTTCACTTCCTAATAGAACTGTTGTTTTCCCCGGACACGGCTCTCCAAGCACTATCGAAAGTGAAAAGCAGTTTAATATCGATTTAATTTAAATCTATTCCAGTCTTTGAACAAGCGCGACTCTTCCGCAGGCAAGCCCCCAGTTGTCAAAAGCATAGCTGTTTAGAATTTCTGCCGCATCAACAAAAGCCTGAGCATTCGTGCTTTGAATGTATTCCGCGCTTTCAGGCTGAATTCTGTTTACTGAGCCTCGTCCTGCAAGTTGAAGAAAATAATTTCTTACATTTGAAAAAGACTGCTGCATTATGTAGGCCATGAATTCGTTTTGCATCAAATATTCATCGTTTGTGTCATAACCAAGTCCCGGCTGTGTTTCCCAAAATTTCTCTAGAAAATTCAAAGAGCCTTCGTCAAACATATTATAGCAAGTTGCAACGATATTTCTAAAATCTTCATCAGTAAAATAAATTCCGTGCCAGCTTTCGTGCGCCATAAAAGTATGCCTAAGATATTCTGGGGATTCTCTGCTGAATGAAACAACCGCGCCTTTTCCGGCTTTAAATCCGTTTTTGTCTTTTTGCATGATTTTATTTGCAATAAGAATTTCTTTTAGAATTTCTTCGTAGCTGTTTATCTGAAAATTTTCCTGCTCAACTAAAGAAAAGAAATTCGCCAAGTCATCAGCTTTGTAGTCGTGCGCATTATAGCCGTGCTTATTTTCCACAAAATCATTAGAAACTAAAGTTCCTTTGTAACCTGCTTTTTCAACAAAATATGCGATTCTTGTAAAAAATTGATTTTGAATTTTGTAATCCGCAAAATCAAAAAATAAAACTCCGGGGAAAAGCTCCCATTCAAAAATCTCGTAGTCGCTTCGTCTCCAGTTTTTTTCCGGCCAGCTGTTTACAAGTCCCAAGTCAGTTTTTAATGGATACAAAACTTTTCCAGCTGTGTCCTGCGCAAGAATTGAATTCGAAGATTTCATTATGAGCTTTTTTACAAGATCCTTGTTTTCTTGCAGCACAATTTTTTCAAAGGGATTTTTTAACGCTGAAGCTTGCAATGTTTTTAAGCTTGCATTTCTTGAAAGTCGGATTGAAAGTTTTTCACTTCCAGCTGTAAAAGTTATTCTTTCTTGATTTTTAAAAGTGCCGATGCTGTCTGTAGCTGAAATTCCAATTTCAATTTTTGGCATTATGCGCGTTGGAATATTTTGATCCGGAAAAAGATTTTTTGCATCACTGAAATCCGCGGAATCAAAATCCCATTTTATTTTTCCTCCGCTCGGTCCGAATGCAAAAAGCGGAATATTTTCGTTTTCCCAGCCAAGTGCCGCTTCTGTTATCTGCGCTTCTGTTATTTTGAATTTTACATTTCCGTATACAAAAAATCCAGCTGGCACAATGTCATTTTGCGCAATTGAAAATACAACTTTAAAATCTTCTGATGTAAAGTCTGAAAAATTTCCAGTTACAAGTTTTCTTGGATAAACCGATGTATTTAAAGTTCCATTTGAAAAATCATCATCAAATAAAAAGCCCAGCGCAAAAACGCTTTCTCCTGATTTTGGAATTGAATCTTTTGAAAATGAAATTCTTACAGAAAGTCCTGCGCCTGATTTTTTGTAGCGGACGTTGCTAAAATGCGCCTTTTGGTTTTCTGTGAATTTAAAAAACATATATTGCTTTTTCTGCGGATTTGAAATCTTTGCTTCCGTCGCCGCTTTGTTTAATGCAATTAAATTTTCACCGCTCATTCCGATTGAAGAATTTCTAGCTTTGAATGCGCAGGATGAAAATGCAATAACCAAAAACAATATCAAGGATTTAAAAAAAAATTTCTGCATGGAAACATACTAAACTTTTTTTTTAGTTTACGCTACACTGATAAAATGTTCGCTTTTGTTCCAGGAAAAGACGCGCTTTTGTTTCTTGCAAAAATTCAAAAGAAAATTATTTCTATTTTCAATTCAAATTGTTCTGCGGAATTTTTTGCGTCTCCTGTTTTTCCGCTGTGGGCATTCTTTGGCTTTGCTTTGCCTGAAAAAATAATTTCCTGTGAATTTCTTGAGCCGATTCTAAAAGATGAGAAATTTATTTTTCCTGTAAAAATTGTTTTCTTAAAAGACGGAACAGAAAATACAATGGATCTTGAAGTTGTATTTGGAAAAATCCTTGGGGAAAGAAAAAGCAGCCTTGAATTTCATCTTGATTCAGACGAAATAAAAAACTGCTTTCCATATAAAATCAGAGTTTTTAAAACTGGAAATGTTCTAGTTCAAAATAACAGCTGGCAGTTGTTCGATGAAAAATGGAGCAAATGCCAGCCGCTTTAAACTAACGCATTACTTTTTCGCCGCGATCCATTGCAATCAGTCCGGACTTTAAGAATTCAAGAATTCCGTAAGGCTCAAGCAGCCGCTTCAATGAACTGATTTTTTCTTCGCTTCCAGTTGCTTCTACAATCAAAGTGTTTTCTGAAACATCAACAATGTGTGCACGGTAAATGCTGCAAGTTTCAATAATTACGCCTCTGTTTTCTCCTGCGGCTTTTACTTTTATCAATGCAGTTTCGCGCTGGCAAGTTGAAGAAGAATCGCAGTGTTCAATAGAAATAACTTCCACAAGTTTTGAAAGCTGCTTTTCAATCTGCTCAAGAATATATTCGTCTCCGCGCACAACGATTGTCATGCGGGATTTTTCAGGATCTGCCGTTTCGCAGACTGTGAGCGAGTCTATGTTGTATCCGCGGCGGCTAAAAAGTCCAGACACACGGCTTAATACACCTGCATGGTTTTCAACAAGAACAGAAAGCACATATTTTTTCATTTTAAACTCCTATAAAAAGTCAATGAGGAAATGTTATTTTCCTAATTCAGAGTAAATTCCAAGAAGCCGAATTTCTTCAACTTTATCTGAAAGTTTTTCCATTAATGATTTTACATATTCCGCCGCATTTTGATTTTTGATTTCAGCGTCCGCATAGAACCAGTATCTCCACGGCTGTCCTGCAATCGGGCGGGATTCAAGGCGTGTCATGTTCAGTCCGCAGTCATTGAAAACTCCAAGCACGTTGTACAAAGCTCCCGGCTCGTTTTTTGTCTTAAAGATAAAGCTTGCCATGTTTGCAGGAACATTTGCTTCTTTTGCGCCAGTTGGCTTTGCAGTGTGGTTTGCCTGAATTACAACAAAGCGTGTAAAGTTTCCCGGATCATTTTCAATGTCTTCCGCAAGAATTTCAAGCTTGTAAAGAGATGCGTTCACTGAACTTGCAATTGCGGCGTTTTCCTTTGAATTCTTTTCTGCTACAAATTGAGCTGCTGTTGCTGTGGAAACTGCGTCTATGAAATTCCAGTCTTTGTGGTTGTCCAAAAATTTCTTGCACTGGCTCAATGCCTGCGGATGCGAGTAAACATTTTTAATGTCAGAAAGTTTTGCGCCTTTTATTCCAAGCAAAGCGTGGCGGATATTTAATGTTACAGCTCCTGCAATGCTTACGTCTTCAAATCTGCTGAAATTGTCGTAGTTTTGGAACACGCTTCCTGCAAGGCTGTTTTCAATTGGAACCATTCCGTAGTCGGCTTTTCCGTCCACAACGTTTTGGAAAATTTCTTCAAATGAATCGACTGCAACGGCTTCCACATCGTGCGAATCAAAGTAGCGTGAAATTGCCTGTTCCGCATAAGCGCCTCTTTTTCCGCTGTAAACGCAGACAATTTTTCCGCTTGATTTTTTTTGTTCTGAATGCACAACGGAAGAATTTTCTTCACGGATGTGTGCAACTGATTTTCCGATTACAGGCGCAAGTGCTTCAATGTCATGCATCATTTTGTCGAACTGGGCAGGAAGCATGGACTGCGCTCCGTCGCTCATTGCTTTTTCAGGATGATTGTGAACTTCTACAATTATTCCGTCTGCTCCTGCCGCAATGGAAGCAAGCCCCATGGAAGGAACTTTGTCGCGGATTCCAACGGCATGGCTTGGGTCTACGATAATCGGAAGGTGAGTAAGAGAACGCAAAACTGGTACTGCGGAAATGTCCAGCGTGTTGCGCGTTGCGTGCTCAAATGTTCTTATTCCGCGCTCGCATAAAATTACGCTGTCTGTTCCGCTTGAAAGCAAATATTCTGCGGACATCAAAAGCTCTTCCAGGGTTGCAGTGTAGCTGCGCTTTAAAATTACAGGCTTTCCGATTGCTCCGACTTTTTTTAGAAGATCAAAGTTCTGCATATTGCGCGCGCCAATCTGGTAGACATCAACGTAGTCTTTCATCAGCGGAATAAGAGATTCAGAAACTATTTCTGTAACAATAGGAAGTCCGTATTTTTCTCCAGCTTCTTTTAGGTATTTTAATCCTTCTTCGCCTAACCCCTGAAAACTGTACGGGGACGAACGCGGCTTGTATGCTCCGCCTCTAAGCATGACTGCTCCACTGGAAGCAACTGCGGCTGCAATTTCCATCATCTGCTCGCGGCTTTCAACGGCGCAAGGTCCTGCAATGGAAACAACGTGCTGTCCGCCTATTCTTATTATTTGTCCTCGGCTGTTTGGAACTTCAATTATAGTATTTTCTTTTTTGAATTCTCGGCTTGCAAGTTTGAACGGCTTGCTGATTGGAATAACATTGCTTACGCCCGGAAGAAGCTCAACTTCTCTTACATCCATAGAAACTTTTCCTACAGCTGCAATGACGGTGTCTTCTTCTCCGACGATTTCGTTAAGTTTGAAATTTTTTTCTTTTAGAAACTGGCAGATATGTTCTTTCTGTTCTTCAGTTGAATCTTTCTTTAATACAATAACCATTTCAAGAAAATCTAGCACAAACAGTTGAATTTTTCAATTCCTGCTTTTGTGTAAAAAAAAAAGCCACTGCCGGTCAATATCCAGCAATGGCATGATTTTTATTTTATGTCATTTTCGGGCTTGACCCGAAAACCTTTATATGTTTATTAAAAATATTAAAAGATTGCCAGATCAAGCCCCTCCCCTAGCAATGAAAATTAGAATTTGTTAGACAGTCCAATAACGCAAAATATCAAATCATGCAATATTAAAAGTCAAATCCTATGCTTAGTATTCACCAAGAGCAGCTGCCACAAGTCCAAGGAACAATGGATGTGCCTTGTTCGGGCGGCTCTTGAATTCCGGATGGAACTGAACGCCAACATAAAAATTGTTCTTGTCATATTCAACAGTTTCTATGATATTTCCATCTGGCGAAGTTCCGCTCAATGTAAGACCGGCATTTTCAAGCGCGCTTCTAAAGTCATTGTTGAATTCATAGCGGTGGCGATGACGCTCAGAAATTTCTTCTGCCTTGTAGCACTTATACATTTGAGTGCCCTTTTTGATTTTGCAAGGATAAGCTCCAAGACGCAAAGTTCCGCCTTTGTTCACAGATTCATTCTGGTCAGGCAAAAAGTCAATTACTTTGTGCGCGCTGTTTTCATCAAACTCACCTGAATTGGCATCCTTGAATCCGCAGACAGAACGGGCAAACGCAATAACCGCAATCTGCATTCCAAGGCAAATTCCAAGGTAAGGCAAATTATGCTCGCGGCAATAATCAGCGGAAGCAATCATTCCTTCAATTCCGCGTGAACCGAATCCGCCCGGAACAATTACGCCGTTGCATCCGCCAAGAATATCGTCCACGTTTTCTTTTGAAATAGACTCGCTGTCAATCCATTTTATGTTCACATAAGAGCCAAGCTCGTAGCCCGCATGCTGCAAAGCTTCTGCAACAGAAAGATAAGCGTCATGAAGCTGAACGTATTTTCCGACTAGACCGATTGTAACTTTCTTTGTGCGGTTCTGGATTTTTTCAAGCATATTGTTCCATTCAGTCAAATCGCAAGGAGGAACAGAAAGATTAAGCTCACGGCAAACGATGTCTGAAAAATGAAGTTTTTCTAGCATAATCGGCGCTTGATACAAAACCGGCAGCGTAAGATTTTCAATAACGCAGTCAGGCTTTACATTGCAGAACATGGCGACTTTGCGGAAAATGCTTTCTTCAAGTTTTTCATCGCAGCGCAGAACAAGAATGTCCGGCTTGATTCCAAGTCCCTGAAGTTCCTTTACAGAATGCTGGGTAGGCTTTGTCTTATGCTCATCAGAACCGTGAAGGAACGGAAGAAGCGTAACATGTATATAAAGCGAATTTTCACTGCCCACTTCAAGTCCAACTTGGCGGATTGCTTCAAGGAACGGCTGGCTTTCTATGTCGCCTGTTGTTCCTCCGACTTCTGTAATAACGATGTCCGCGCCGGAAGTTTTTCCAACATTGTAAATAAATGATTTTATCTCGTTTGTAATGTGCGGAATAACCTGAACTGTTTCGCCAAGATATTCTCCGCGGCGTTCTTTGTTGAGCACGTTCCAGTAAACTTTTCCAGACGTAAGATTTGAAAATTTGTTTAAGTCTTCATCAATGAAACGCTCGTAATGTCCAAGGTCAAGGTCAGTTTCCGCGCCGTCATCTGTTACATAGACTTCGCCATGCTGGTAAGGACTCATTGTGCCCGGATCAACGTTGATGTACGGATCCAGTTTTTGTGAAGCAACTTTAAGTCCGCGCGACTTGAGCAGACGTCCTAAAGATGCAGCTGTAATTCCTTTTCCAAGTCCGGAAACAACACCACCTGTAACAAAAATATACTTTGTTGATTTCATAGCACGCCTTCCTATTCAAAAAAAAATCCGCAGACTACAAAAGCAATCTGCGGCATATAGTCGCTTTAAATTACAATGTAAGCTAGTATGCCAAAATTACGCCTTACCGTCAAGATTGAAAGCTCTTCATTAAAGCGGCTCTTCTGCTTTTATTGCAAAAAGTTTTATTCCTTCGCCAGGGAATTTTTGCTTTATTGCCTTTATCACAGAGCGCACTTTTGGAAAATCTTCATCTTCAACATAGCTTACAAGCACAAAATTTTTTTCAGGCCAGGTTGTATTTCCAAGCTTACGGTCGTTTCCGCCGCGGCCATAAACAAGCGGAAACTTTGTGTACAAAATATCAGGAACGTATTCTTCCAAAGCCTGAGTAATGTCATCTTCAACAGATTTATTTGAAATTATTTCCACACGCTGCATTTAGTTTTCCTCCGTCAAAGCAAGCTGAACAACTGGCTGCTGATTTTTCTTTTTCTTCATTACAAAAGTGTAAAGCACAGGAATAAAGAAAAGTGTTATAAATGTGGAACTTGTAAGTCCGCCAACAACTGCCACGCTTATAGGCTGAACCATTCCCGCGCTTCCGCTTGAAGCAAAGCACATCGGAATCATTCCAAGGATTGTTGTAAGAGTTGTCATCAAAACAGGCCTAAGCCTTGAGCATCCGGCTTTGTAGCAGGCTTCCTTTAACGGCATTCCGCGTTCCACAAGAAGATTCGTGTAGTCCACCAAAATAATTCCGTTGTTTACAACAATTCCAACAAGCATTACAAGTCCTACCGCGGAAAGCAAGCTGAACGACTGCCCGGTGATTTTGTAAATAAGCACAACGCCGATTGCAAGAAACGGAATTGTCATAAGATTTATAAACGGAGCTTTAAAGCTTTCGTAAGTCGCCGCCATTACACCGAATACAAGAAGAATCGCCATGACCATAATTTTTGCAAAAATCGCAGTCTGCTCTTTTACATCTTTCCAAGAACCTTCATAGCTTACAGAAACATTGTCTGGAACAATAAACGAATTTTTTATGCCTTCCTTGATTTTTTCCTCAACAACATTCGCATTTTCATCCGAAACAATATCCGCTGTAACGTGAACAATGCGGCGACGATTTTCACGGCTGATTGTAACAGGACCATAGCCTTTTACTGCCCTTGCAAAATTAGCAACGCAAACACGACCGTTTGTCCCGTTCACGTAAATCTGCTCAAGGTCAATTACCTTTTGTCTATCTTCCGGCCGGAGCATTACATAAACCGTATAATCGTCTCCGTTTTCGCGGTAAGTTGTTGTTGAAACTCCTTCTATGCTAGCCTGAATTTCATTTGCAACAGTGGCAACATTCACGCCAAAACTGTACGCGCGCTGACGGTCAATTTCAACTTGAACCTGCGGAAGCCCTTCGTCTGTGTCAACCGAAGATTCTCCTATGTCTGGAATGGTTGTCATGACTTCTTGAATTTTCTTTGCCACATCAAGCGCGCTGTCCAAACTGGAGCTTCTAAGAACAACATCTATGTCGTCTCCTGTCATCTGCTGACGACGGCTCTGGCCAAAGCTAAAATCAACTCCGGCAAATTCTGTAAAATGCTTTCTGAGTTTTTGCTTTATTGTTTCATCATTGTCAATCTGCTCATCTGAATTCGGCAGGGAAATTTGAATTGTTCCGTTGTACGAGCCTGAGCTTCTCCAGCTTGAGCCGATGCTTGTAATTATATTCTTGTAGCCTTTGATTTCACTTTTTACGATTTCCTCAAATTTTAAAACAACATCCGTAGTTTCTTCAAGTGAAGTTCCAACCGGAAGCCCCAGTTTTACAGAAACGCTGTCATCGTGTCCGCCGGTCATAAGCTGAATTCTCAAAGTCGGAATCAGCATAAAGGAAAAAACAAGAGCTGTAACGCAGACAACTACAGTAACGCCGCGGTTGTCCAAAGCTTTTTTTAGAAGCTTTTCATATCCAAGTGAAACAATATCCTGCGCTTTTGTAAATATTCCGTACAAAGCTTTAAAGAAGCGAGACTTGACCGGCTTTTCATTTCTATTTGTAATCGGAAGAAAATGTCCTGCCAAAACCGGAACTAGGAAAATCGCAACAAACAAGCTGCTTACAAGAGCAATTACAATTGTAAAAATAATTCCCTTGAACATCTGTCCCATGAACCCCAAATCCTTCATAAAGAAAAGGAACGGAATAAATACACAGATTGTTGTAAGGTTTCCAGACACAACGGAAAGAATCATTTCCGAGCTTCCAAGAACAGCGGCGACATTCGGCTTTGCGCCTCTCATTCTGTACGAATAAATATTGTCAATCATAACAACGGAAGCGTCAACAACCATTCCAACGCCCAAAATCAAGCCGGTAAGCGTCATCATGTTCAATGTGATTCCGGCAAAGTTCATGCAAAGAACCGTTATTATAATTGAAAGCGGAACAGAAACCGCAATGATAATCGTAGTTTTTACAGCGCAAAGGAAAACAAAAAGAATTACAACTGCAAGCAAAAGTCCCTGCCACGCCGAATCAAAAAGCGTATTCAATGTGTCGCGGATGCTTTCTGTATCATCTCGGATTATCTCAAGTGAAATATCAGAAGGAAGCATTTTTTCAAGCTCGTTGATTTTTTCATAGACTGCATTGGCAACCGCAACGCTGTTTTCTCCAGACTGCTTTGTAATTGAAACATAAACTCCAGGAAGCCCGTTTATATAAACAACATTGCTTGCATCCTTGTAGCCCATAAACGCGCGGCCAATATCGCTAAGCTTTACATCGTAGCCGTTTTTTGTTGTTATAACTGTATTGTTTATCTGGTCAATGCTTGTGTATTCGCCTGTTGTGCGCACAGAATAATCCATTGAGCCTTCTGTAATTGTTCCGCCGCCAATTTCAAGATTCTGCTTTGAAAGCGAAGACGAAACTTCAGAAAGTGTAAGGTTGTAAGACTGAAGCCTGTTCTGTTCCAGTTCCACGCGGACAATCTGCGTTCTTCCTCCCATCGATTCCGCCTGTCCAACGCCCTGCGCCTGCTCAAGAATATCAACAACCTGATCTTCCGCAATTTTTTTAAGCTCATCAACTGAACGGTTTCCGCGCACTGCAATTCTCATAATAGGCTGGCTGTCGGAATCCATTTTAAAAATTGTAGGCGTTACATCGTCCGGCAGCCTTCTTGTAATGCGGTCAAGCTTGTCTCGCACATCGTTAGTCGCAATGTCCAGATTCGTTCCGTAATTGAATTCAAGAAAAACGCTGCTTCTTCCTTCCGAAGATGTTGAAGTTATTTCCTTTAAATTGCTAAGGCTCACAAGCGCATCTTCAATCAAAGTTGTAACGGATTTTTCCACTGATTCAGGGCCGGCATTTTCATAAGTCGCAGAAACCATAAGGTACGGCATATCAATGTCCGGCATAAGAGAAACAGATGTATTGCCAAGGCTGAAAATTCCCATAAGCCCAAGCAACGTGAAAACCATCAATGTAAGAACCGGATGCTCAAGAGTTTTTTCGCTGACCATTTTTTACTCCGCATTTAAGCCGCTTGATATATTGCGGACTTTGCTTCCATCAGAAACAGAAGTCATGCCTTCAACAACAACTTTTTCGCCTTCATAAATTCCAGAAGCAACTTGAATCATATTGTCCACGGAATTTCCAAGCTCAACTTCGCGCAGCTTTACTATGCTGTCATCTTCATCAAAAATAAACACATAGTTTTTTCCGTTTTTTTCAACAATTGAATTTACAGGAACTACAGGCTTTCCTGAATAATCAGCTGTAAAAAGCGTGAGCTTTGCAAACATTCCGGCATTTATTCTTGAATCATTTTTATTAAACGACAGAAGTATTTCTTTTGTGCGGCTTTGGGAATCAAGCACTGGCGAAACTTTTTTTACCGTTGCCGAAAATGTTTCATCAGGATAAGCTTCAAGAGTTATCGTTGCCTTTAGCCCGCGCTTTAAAAATGCAACATAACGCTCTGGAACTTTTGCACGGATCTGCAAGTTGGAAACATCGCCAATTGTTGTAATCGCTGTGGAAGACGCAACCGTAGTTCCAATTTCTTTTGGAGTTGAAGTTATCATTCCGCTGATTGGAGCATAAACGGAACTGTTAACGTAATATGCGCCAGGTTCGCTTGGATCAACTTCCGCAAGAACGTCTCCTTTTTTTACAGTGTCACCAAGAGAAACATAAACTCTCGCAATTTTTCCGCCGATGTCAGGATAGCAGTCAACTGAACTTTCGCATTCAATTTCTCCGTTTGTGTCAACGTAAGCGTGCAACGTTTTTCGCTCGGCAACCATAGTTCTTACACTTGCCGCTTCCTGATCCTGAGCTCCGCCATTTGGAGGAAACGGATTTTTCTTTGGTGAATATTTTATCGCAAAAAAAGTTCCGCCCAAAATACATACACACACAAAAGAAACAACAATAAACGATACTTTTACTTTCATATTAATTCTCCAAAGTTCCAAACGGAATTCCAGCCGCATTTTCCAAGTCAAGAACGGCGCATATCAAACTATAAGCCTCGGAAATCAAATTCACTTTTGCGGAAAGAAGATTGTCCGAAGCAGTCTGAAGCGAAAGCAAATCTTTTGTTCCGTGGCTATAAGATTCCAAAGTCATTTCGTAAGTTGTCTGGGCAAGCTCAATGCTGCTTTTTCTAAGAGCAATATTTTCCAGGCACTGATTTATTTTGTTCATCAAGGTTGAAATATTTACTTCAAGTGAAATCTTCGCATCTTCAAGCTCAAGCTCAAGACTTTTTACAGAATCTTTTTTTGACTGAACATTAAGCGAGCTATTTGACCAGGGAAGAAATCCGTCCAGCGGAATTGAGGCTTGCAAACTTAAAGTTCCGTTGTCGTCCCAATTTGAGCCACCGTCCATAGAAGAATAATTATAAGAATAAGAAGCTGAAAGGCTTGGACCGTAAGCAGTAAACCGGGAAGCAAGCAAAGAATTTTTTGCGCTGTCAATCTGTTTTTGCAAAGATTCAATGCTGAATGAATTAAGCTCCATTCCTTCAATTGAAATATTTTTTAGATTCAGGATATTTTCAAACGAGCCGGAAAGTGAAACTATTGCATCCTGCGGAAGTCCGACAAACTGCTTAAACGAAGCAATTGAATTTTCCATTTCCGCATTAAGAGATTTAAGTTCAAGCTGGTCATTCTGATACGAAACTTGCGCGCTCAAAACATCAAGCCTTGATAAAGTTCCGCGCTTGTATTTTGCCAAATTTGATTCGTACTGATTTTTTGAAGTCTCAAGGCTTTTTTCTTTCAGCGAAATTTCTTCAGTTTTATAAAGAAGAGAATAATAATTTTTTCTTACATTAAGCTCCACTAAACGCAAGTCATTTTGATATGAAAGCTGCTGCTGGCTGTAGCTTAGCCCGGCGTTTTTTGCAGAAGTATAAACAGAAGGCGACAAAGTTGCGCTCAAAGAAATTCCTGCGGAAAGGCTTGCTTTGTCATCAGATGAAGAACTTGGAATATTTTTTGAATAGCGTCCAGTTCCAGAAATCGACGGGCTTATAGAATTCCATGAATAATCTGACTCGCGTTTTTTTGCATCAAGGCTGATTTCACTTTGCTTTATGGAAACATTATTTTCAAGCGCGATTTTTACTGCGTCTTCAAGAGAAAGCTCAATAATATTTTCATCCGCAAAAGCAAACGCGGCAATTGAAAAAAATAAAATAAAGATTTTCTTTTTCAAGCATCCCATGCTTTTATAATACTGAATTTTTCGCATAAGTTACAAAGTAAATTCCTGTTATGCAAGGTAATTTCTTGTTATTTTACAAAAATGCAATTCAAATGAGTTTTAAGAATACTTTCGGACTTGAAAAATATAACAAACACTTCTTCTCTACATACATACAGTAAAAACAAAACGTGCTATAATTGAATTGTTGGAAATTGTCCGAACAGGCGGTTGTCTCCCAAAACTCAATCAGCTTATGCTGAAATTTGATTATGGGAGGCTAGCATGACTTTAGACCTTGTTTTAGCAGTTGTTGCAATTATTAGCTGCATCGCTACTGTTACAGGAACAGTTATTGCTGCTCTCACTTACCTAAAAAATAAGTAGAGTAAAAAATAGCCGCCAAGTTTGACCTACTGAAGCGGCTATTATCGCATTTAGTGGAGATAACCCAAAGTTCGGGCATTTCCTTTTATTCAATATAACATATTGCCGTCATGCCGTCAAATTCTAACCAAATTCTCAACATTGAAACTATGCTTCTTTAAATCTATAATCAAGGCATGAATACATTTTATGGAATTCTGATTCCGTTTTTTGGAACTACATTGGGTTCAGCCTGCGTTTACTTTCTTGGGAAAAATTTAAATAAAAGCGTCCAGAAATTTCTTTTGGGATTTGCGGCTGGAGTAATGATTGCGGCTTCTGTGTGGTCGCTTATAATTCCTTCAATAGATAGTTCGGCTTCTATGGGAAGGCTTGCATTTATTCCGGCGACAATTGGAACTGCGGCGGGAATTGCTTTTCTTTTCCTGCTCGATATTCTGATTCCGCATCTTCACGTTGACTCAGAAAAACCAGAAGGACTAAAAGCCAAGCTCAAGCAAAGCACCATGATGTTTCTTGCAGTTACGCTTCACAATATTCCAGAAGGAATGGCGGTCGGAGTTGTTTTTGCGGCATTTTCCGCACAGAGCATAGGATTTGCGGCAGCGGCGGCACTTTCTGCGGGAATCGCTATTCAGAATTTTCCAGAGGGCGCAATAATCTCCATGTCGCTTGCAGGAAACGGCGAATCAAAAAACAAGTCGTTCACGTTCGGAGTTCTTTCTGGAGTTGTAGAGCCAGTTGCGGCAGTTATTACAATTCTTCTAAAAAATTTAATAGTGCCTGTTCTGCCTTACCTTTTGTCTTTTGCAGCCGGAGCAATGCTTTACGTTGTTGTTGAAGAGCTGATTCCCGAAGCATCTGAAAAACCGCATTCAAATTTAGGCACAATTGGATTTTCAATAGGCTTTATAATGATGATGATTCTTGATGTGGCTCTAGGCTAAAATTTTCTAATGAATTATTTCATTCCCGCTGGAACTTGCAAAGAACAGATTCCTTTTAGCTCGTAGTGGCAGTTGCAACAATCATCTCCAGCCCCGAGTGTTTTAGTTCTTGAAAATCCGTTTCCCATATAATGAGCAACAATGTAATCAACTGCGCAAATTCCAGGCAGCATTTCTTCTGCGCCGTATTTTTTTGCAAGCGTAATAAAGCCGCAGCGTTTTATGTCAATTTCAAAAGAATTTTTGCTCAAGTTTCTGTATTCAATGAGCCAGTCATTTTCGTGAAGCCTTCCACTTTTTTGGCGTTCAATGTGAGATTCCGCTTTTTTTCTAAAACTTTCAAGATAAATTTTTCCAGCAGAACGAAGAAAAATTTTGGGCACAGATAAAATCATTTTTTCATTCATTTTCCACATCAAGTTGTCGGATTCTTGTGCGGAAAGCCCAAGTTTTCGCATAGTTTTATACCAAGCGATATACGACGGCGCATAGGCATAGTTAAACGAAAAAATGCTTTTTCCAATGTCCGGCAGTTCCAAAAGAATTTTTTTAAAGACGGATCTAGATTCGTTTTTGAACTTCTGCCAAACTTCCGCGCCATAATTTTTTATAATAAATCTGCGGCTACGGAACATTGTAATATTGTAAATAAATTTATAAATGTTCACTTTTTTATTTTAGCACGATTTTTTACAATTCCAAACAAAATAATTTTACAGATTCGGCGCAAGCTACGCTTCAAGTTCAGATAATTGTTTTTTTAACTAAAACAAAAAATGCATTCTTCTATGCAAATAGCAGGAACAAACCGATTCTATGCGGTCTCCCCCAGCCAGCCGTAATGTTGAACAGACATATCAACAAAATGGTTAAGCAGCAAATTTATTTTTGAGTTAAATGCGTCTCTATCAAAACTTTGCGGCAAATCTGCATCAAGTGAAGAAATAATTGCATCTTTTACGGTTGTAGAAGCCTGATCGTCCTTGTACCAGTCTACAACAAAGAGATTTTGTTTTTCTTCTGTAAGTTTTTTGTACAGATTTTTAGCGGCGAGCTTTACTTTTTGCTCTTCATCTTTCGTGAGCTTTCGGCCTTTTATAAGCAGGTCAAACATTTCAAGTTCTTCTTCGGCAAGACCTTCTGTTTCAGCACGCTTGTTTTCATTTTTCATGTCTTCAATAAGCTGCAAGAGCTGTTCATAATAATCTTCGTTTTCGCTGCCGCCGGCGTTGTACTGTTCTATGATGTTTTTAAATCGTTCACTGAACTTTATTCGCTCGCAGTTTTTATTAATCATAATCTGCAGCATCTTCTGAATGAACTCTTTCAGGTCATCGATTTCAATCGCCTTGTACTGGGCTTTATGAATTTCTTTTCTAAGCTCTTCCACATCGACTTTGGAAAGGTCAATGACTTTAAATTCGTGAATGAGATAATCAGAAGATTTCTTGCCGTCCGGGTCGCTTGCATCTTCCGGTTTTTCTGAACTGACTGATGTGTCAAGCAAAGCCTGCATTCTTGCCTTTGCACGGTCAAGTTTTTCATCATTGACGTTGTTGCTCATTAAATCGTTCAGATATTTCAACGGCTTGAACTTTTCGTTCTGCCAGCCCATTTCAAAAATCTCTGGCTTGCTGGCTTCGTAAAGATTGAGCATTGTATTTGTAATAACTCGGAACTTTTCTTTGCCTTCATCTTTTTGATAAATAATTTCCAGCGCGTTTCGCAAGGCTTCAAGTTTTTCCAGGTCGCCAGGAAGTTTATTGATTTTTTCAAGGCTTATATCAAGTTCCGATAAAAACTCGTCTGCCTCATCAATGCTCTGGTCAATCAGTTCAAGAAGGTAGTCAATATTTTTTGCCGGAAACTCATTTCCGTCATCGCCGGTTGCATAATCGGTAAGCGCCTGCTGCATGTACTTAAACACATTTACATAATCAACAATGATACCGCTTGTTTTTCCAGGATATACTCGGTTTGCACGGGCAATTGCCTGCATAAGAGTGTGGCCTTTCATAGGCTTATCAAGATAGAGCGTAGAAAGATTCGGCACATCAAAACCTGTAAGCCACATTGCGCAAACAAAAACAAGCTGCAGCGGATCATTTTTATCTTTGAAGCGGTCTTCTATATCTACGCCGTCAACAATAGTATTCATCTTGTCGCGATGGGGCTTTATATTTAATCCCTGCTCAGCAAACTTTTTTTCTTCGTCTGCGTCTTCAGAAATTATTACAGCCATTTCAACATTGTTCATGTAATCAAGACGCGCTTTTATTTCGTCTCGTTCTTCTTTTGTCTTGGCATTGCTGCGTTCTATCACCAGCTGTTTCTTTTCCAAATCCCAGTAGTGCTGAACCTTGTCGTACATTTTTACAGCGGTAAACTTATCAACCGAAACCACCATTCCTTTTCCAAGAAATCCGCGGCGTGGAAAATGATGTGCAATATCTTGGGCAATTTTATCAAGACGCTCGTCCCGTTTAAGGACTTCAATTATCTTGCTTCCGGAATCTTCTAATCTTTTGATTTCCTCTTCATTCAGGTTTTCATCTTCAATGATGTCTACAATATCATCATCAAGAAAGTTGTTTGTAAGTCCTACTTCCGGCACACGGCGGCTGTAGAAAAGTGGAACTGTAGAACCATCTTCCACCGACTGGGCAAAATTATATTCAGAGACATAATCGCCAAACCACTGGTTTGTCAGACGTTTTGAGCCAAGCAGCGGTGTTCCTGTAAACGCAATAAAGTTTGCGTTAGGCAAAGCAGTATGCATGTTCTCTGCAAGGTCTTTGTACTGTGTGCGGTGCGCTTCATCTATCAAAACAAAAATGTCGTTGCGCTCGCTAAGAACAGGATATTTCTTTCCTTTGTCATAACGGAATTTATGAATCATTGAAAAAATAAATTTCTTGTTGCTTTTAAGATATTCGCGGAGCTGCTCAGAGTTTTTAGGCTGGCACTCCTCCTTGTTGCCGACAACTTCTGTTCGTACAAAATTTTTGTAAATCTGAGTATCAAGATCTGTTCGGTCAGTAACAATAAAGAAAGTGAAATTGCCCTTTAGCTTGCGGGCGCATTTTCGCGCAAAGAATACCATGGAATACGATTTTCCAGAGCCTTGAGTATGCCAGAAGACACCAAGTTTTCCTTTAAGCTCTTCTCGGCGTTCAACATTTTTCATAAGATTATTAACGCCAAGAAACTGGTGATTTTTCGCAATGATTTTAACTTTCTGGTTCTGGAACAAAATAAAGTTTTCGATGTAGTCAATCAGGTGTTCTTTCTTGCAAAGACCGCGCGCAAAGTATTCAATGGAAACTCCACGCTCTTTTATGTACTTGCGGTTTGGCTTTTCTGATTCGCTTTCGACTTTAAGCCATTCAAAAAAGAATTCGTAATCCGCGTTCCATGCGCCAAGTCGAGTTTCAAGCCCGTTGCTCAAGACACAAATCTGATTAAAGGCAAAAAGATTCGGAATGTCTTTTTTATAGTCAGTCAGATTCTTGTTAAAGGCTTCTTCTATTTTGATAATGGCATTTTTTAGCTCGACAAAAACAAGAGGAAGCCCGTTTACAAAAATAATTACATCCGGTCTGCGCCAGTAATACTGCCCCTGAATCCACATCTGCGAAACAGCAGTAAAAATATTATTTGTTGACTCCTCAAAATCAATCAGCTTTACAAAGTCAAAAGTCTGTTTGCCGTCTTTTTTGAAATAGACTTTTTTGCCGTTGCGAATCAGATTGTAATTATCATAATTGGTTTTCACCATGTCGGTGCCAGCAAAGTCACGGCACAATTCCCGGATTACAGAATCTATATTTTCCGCCGGAATATTTGGATTGATTTTATAAAGCGCAGTTTTTATCTGTTCAGGCAAAACACATTGTTTTTTAGAAACGCGGCAAGTTCCATCATTCAAATCTTCTTTTAAATTGGGATTGGCATCACACTGAATAAAGTTATATGCAATCTCATCGCTTTTAAGAATATTTATAAGAGAAACTTCAATGTCGTCTTCTGTAATGTAGTTTGCCATAAATATTTCTCCGTTATATTTCAAGGCTGTTTTCGTTTAAGAGAAAATCAAAAATGCTTAGAACAAGTATTCCTTCTTCGGTATAGTATGAATGAATATTCGTCTTTTCGATTATGATTTTTTTGAATGAATCGCTTATATTCAAAAACGGCCGTTCTTCCTGCAAAACTTTTTCTCTGTCGGGCAAAGCAAACGCGGACTGAATGTAATATCTTTTAAAACCTTTATTCACTACAAAATCAATTTCATATTGCACACGACAAGATTTTCCATCTTTGTTCCGTTCGCTAATCTGAACAAGTCCAACGTCAACATTGTAGCCTCTCATTACAAGCTCATTGTAAATAATGTTTTCCATGATGTGAGTTTCTTCCATCTGCCTGAAATTCAGGCGTGCGTTTCGTAATCCGATGTCAGAAAAATAATACTTTAGAGGCGTGTCGATATATTTTTTCCCTTTAATATCATAACGATAACTAGCAGAAACAAGAAATGCGTCGCTTAGATATTCAAGATATTTTTTTACAGTCTCCTGGCTGATTTTTTTCTTATTGCTCACAAAAGTATCCGCGATTTTTTTAGGATTTGTAAGCGAACCTATGCTTGATGAAATAATGTTGATTAAGTCTTCAAGTTCTCAGGGCAAACGCATGTAAAAACTCTTTCTGATAAAATTACAGAAAGTGTGA
>JAUNWH010000004.1 GCA_030540405.1 Spirochaetales bacterium | reverse complement strand
TACCCCCCCATGAAATGTCAAGTACTTTGAGGAATTTTTATGCATTTTTTTCAGAAAATAATTTCCATTGAATTCTGTTGAAAATAAAATGCGGTTTGAATAAATTTACTATATGAAGAAAAAATTAAAGCTTTTTAAGCGTTTCATTTACAGCCGTGTGGTTTTCTGCTTTTTGCTGCTTGCTATGCAGATTTGCATGTATCTGTTTTTTATAATAAAATTTTCTCCTTACTTCTTTTATTTTGCCGGAGTCAACTTGTTTTTAAGCTTTATTTTTATGGCTTACCTTTCAAACTGCGAAGGAAAAAACGAGTTCAAAATCGCATGGCTTCTTCCTACAATGATTTTTCCGCTGTTCGGAATTTCACTTTATGTCTATACAAAAATGGCGACACGGAACTCAAGGCTCAAAAGCAAAATTGAACAAAGCGAACTTCAAACTTGGAAATTCGTTTCAAAGCCTGCGCAAACAAAATCAGCGCTTCCTGAAATCTCCGACCTTGCGTTTTATCTTTACGAAAGCGGAAAATTTCCTGCATACACAGATTCTGATGTTGAATATTTTTCATGCGGGGAAGATTTCTTTCCTGATTTTATGCAGGAACTTAAAAACGCAAAGGAATTTATTTTTCTGGAATTTTTTATAATAACGCCTGATGATTCGTGGCAGAAAATTCTTGAGGTCCTAAAGCAAAAAGTCAGCGAAGGCGTAGAAGTCAGAGTTCTTTACGACGGAATAGGATCTGTGCTTGCATCCACAAAATTTTACCATGAATATTTGGCAAGCCTTGGAATAAAGTCAAAAATTTATATGCCGCTAACTCCAGTTTTTAACCTGCAACAAAACAACCGCGACCACAGAAAAATTGCAGTGATTGACGGAAAAATTTCCTACACAGGCGGATTAAATCTTGCAAACGAATATTTTAACTTTGGGCAGAATAAGTTTTCGTACTGGAAAGATTCCGCAGTAAAAATCCGGGGAAACGCGACAAAAACATATACCGCGCTTTTTTTGCAAATGTGGAATCTTGCAAAGTTTCCAGAAAAAAAGGCAAATAAAAGCTACGAAAAGTTTTTTCCATCAATGCAGGAAAAATATTGCGGCGAAGGCCTTTTGATTCCTTATGCCGACAATGCTTATAACGAAAAAGACATCGCGGAAAATATCTGCCTCTACATTTTGTCAAAGGCAACAAAAAATGTCTGCATAACAACTCCGTACATAATAATCGACAACCAACTTAAAAGCGCGCTGATTTTTGCGGCAAACAGAGGAATAAACGTTTCGCTTATTGTTCCTTCCAAGCCTGACCATTTTTTGACATTCTGCATTGGAAAAACTTTTTTAAAGACGCTTGTTGAAAATGGAGTTCACGTTTATCTTTATTTGCCGGGATTTATACATTCAAAGCTTTTTACAAGCGATGGAAAAATAGCGACTGTAGGTTCAATAAATCTTGACTACAGAAGCCTTTTCCATCACTTTGAAGACGGACTTCTTATTTACAAGAAATCCGTTATAGAAAAAATTCAGCGCGACATTGAGCTTACAAAGCTTTCGTGCAAGGAAATGACTTTGGATGACTACAAAAAACTTCCGCTGATTGTAAAAATGCTTGGAAGAATTTTCAGAATATTTGCGCCGCTAGTTTAAAAATTTTCAGCTTTGAATCCACCACTCGTAAAGCCTTTTATCGCTGTTAAGCTCTGGATGAAAGCTAAGCGCAGTTTGGTTTTTAAATTTTGCGGCAACAATTTTTCCATCGACTTTTGAAAGAATCTCAACATCTTCCCGGGCACTTTCAATATAAGGCGCGCGGATAAAAGTCATTGGGATTTTTCCAAGGTTACAAAATGTTTCCTCTGTAAAAAAACTTCCAAGCTGGCGGCCGTAAGCATTTCTTTTTACGCAAACCGGCATTGTTCCAAAATGGACACGCGGATCATTTTCAATTCTTTCGGCAAGAAGAATAAGACCTGCGCAGGTTGCAAGAACTTTTGTTCCGGATTCAATGAGTTGCTTTAACGGCTCAAACATTTCAAGCTCACGCAAAAGCTTTCCCTGAACTGTGCTTTCTCCGCCCGGAAGAACAAGGGCATCAAAGTCTTTTTCCAAGTCTGATTTTTTTCTAAGCTCAAAGCAAGGCACGCCTAAAGACTCAAGAATTTTCTCGTGCTCTAAAAACGCGCCTTGAAGAGCAAGAACTGCCGCTCTCATTTTCCGCGCTCTGCCATAAGAATGGCGATTTCACTTTCATTGATTCCAACCATAGCTTCACCCAAATCTTCTGAAAGCTGGGCAATCAGTTTCGCGTCATTGAAATTTGTAACAGCTTTTACAATTGAAGCCGCTCTTTTCTTTGGATTTCCTGACTTGAAAATTCCAGAGCCTACAAAAACTCCTTCCGCGCCAAGCTGCATCATAAGAGCCGCATCAGCAGGAGTTGCAACACCGCCAGCCGCAAAATTCACAACAGGAAGCTTTTTGTTTTCATGCACAAACTTCACAAGCTCATAGGAAACTTGAAGGCTTTTTGCTTCTTCATAAAGCTCATCCTCACGCATAGAAACAATTCTTGAAATTTCTGAATTCATCTTTCTCATGTGGCGGACAGCCTGAATTATATCTCCAGTTCCTGGTTCGCCTTTTGTTCTAATCATCGATGCGCCTTCACTGATCCTTCTTAGTGCTTCTCCCAAATCTTTTGCGCCGCATACAAACGGAACTTTAAAATTTTTCTTGTTGATATGATAAACATCGTCGGCAGGAGAAAGAACTTCGCTTTCATCGATATAGTCAATTTCAATTGCTTCCAAAATCTGAGCTTCAACAAAATGTCCAATGCGGCACTTTGCCATTACAGGAATTGAAACAGCTTCCTGAATTCCTTTTATCATTTTTGGATCGCTCATTCTGGAAACACCGCCAGCCGCTCTTATATCCGCCGGAATCCGCTCAAGAGCCATTACTGCGCACGCTCCGGCTTCTTCTGCAATCTTTGCCTGCTCTGGAGTTGTAACATCCATAATCACGCCTCCTTTAAGCATCTGGGCAAGATTTTTATTCAATTCATACTGTTTTCCTGATTCCATATTTTTCCTCGCATAATTTATTTATAAAAAAATTATCAAAAATCTGGTATGATATAAATATTCAGTTTTATTAAATTTTAATAATACCAGTTGAATTGCATTTTCAGCAAAAAAATCCCCGGAAATCTATAAAAGAAAACCGGGGAAACCTTAGTTAAAGAAAATTATTTCAATGCACTGAATCCATTTTCCAAGTCGGCAATTATATCGTCAATGTGTTCAGTTCCAATAGAAAGACGGATTGTATTCTGGGCAATTCCCTGGTCTGCAAGCTCAGCATCAGAAAGCTGGCTGTGAGTTGTTGAAGCCGGATGAATGACAAGCGATTTTACATCCGCAACATTGGCAAGCAAACTGAAAATTTTCAAGCTGTCAATAAATTTCCATGCTTCTTCTTTTCCGCCCTTGATATTGAAAGTAAAAATGCTTGCGCCGCCATTCGGAAAATATTTTTCATAAAGCGCATGGTCAGGATGTTCTGGCAATGAAGGATGATTCACTTTTTCAACAAGCGGATTATTTTTCAAATACTCAACAACTTTCTTTGTGTTTTCAACATGGCGTTCAATTCTAAGCGACAAAGTTTCCACGCCCTGAAGAAGAAGGAAAGCGTTGAACGGAGAAATTGCAGCTCCTGTATCACGCAGCAAGATCGCGCGGATATAAGTTGCAAATGCAGCTTTTCCGGCAGCTTTGGTAAATGAAACTCCATGATAGCTTGGGTTTGGTTCTGAAATCCACGGATAGCGGCCAGATTTTTCCCAATCAAAATTTCCAGAATCAACTATAATTCCGCCGAGAGTTGTTCCATGTCCGCCTATAAATTTTGTCGCGGAATGCACAACAATGTCCGCTCCATGTTCAATCGGACGAATCAAATACGGAGTTCCAAACGTGTTGTCAATCACAAGCGGAAGTCCGTGCCTGTGCGCAATTTCTGCAATAGCGTCAATGTCTGGAATGTCAGAATTCGGATTTCCCAAAGTTTCAATATAAACAGCTTTTGTATTAGGTTGAATCGCATTTTCAAGCTCGGAAAGATTGTGGGCATCAACAAAAGTTGTTGTTATTCCGTAAAGCGGCAAAGTGTGAGCAAGCAAATTGTAGCTTCCACCGTAAATTGTTTTTTGCGCAACAATATGCTCGCCTTGTTTTGCCAAAGCCTGAATCGCATAAGTTATAGAAGTCGCGCCGGAAGAAACTGCAAGAGAAGCAACTCCGCCTTCAAGAGCCGCAATTCTTTTTTCAAGAACATCTTGTGTTGAATTCGTCAAGCGTCCGTAAATATTTCCCGCGTCTTTTAAACCAAAGCGATCCGCCGCATGCTGTGAATTATGGAATACATAGCTCGTTGTCTGATAAATTGGAACAGCCCTAGAATCTGTGGCCGGGTCAGCGTTTTCCTGTCCTACGTGAAGTTGAAGCGTTTCGAATTTGTAACTCATATTTTCCTCCAAGCAAAGTTTTATTTTCTGAGGAAAGAATAGCAAATTTCAAAAGGCATGAATAATATTAAATTTTTATTCGGGGATATAGATTTTTTTTATAACAATTTATGCCTTCAAATAAGACTTTAGCTGCTCGATATATTCCTCGCCCGTTTTTGAAAGAATTATATTTTTCTTTAGAATATATCCAATCTCCATTACACTGTTTGGATTTTCCTTGTCAGATTTAAAAGGAACTGCGACAAAATCAGAGCCGTTCAGCTCTTCGCAAATTATTCCAGAGCAAAGAGTATAACCGTTCAAGCCAACCATGAGATTTAAATTTGTGGCGCGGTCGCTTGTCTTGATTGTTTTTGGATATTCATTTTCCGTGAGAATTTCCTCTGCAAAATAAAACGAGCTGTTTCCGCCCTGATCAAAAGAAAGGCACGGATAATCTTTTAGCTCATCAAGAGAAATTGAAGTTTTTTTTGCCAGCGGATGATTTTTCCAAAGATAAACATAAGCCTTGCAGTCAATAAGTTTTTCAAAAACAAGATCGTTCGCATTTAAAATCTTCTTGATTGCCTTTCTGTTGAAATCGCTCATATAAAGAATTCCGATTTCGCTTTTTTGAGTTGCAACATTTTCAATCACATCAAGCGTTTTTGTTTCAAAAATTGAAAACTCATATTCTGAAGTTCCAAATTTTTTTACAAGCTCAACAAAAGATTTTGTGGCAAAAGAATAATGCTGGCATGACACGCTGAATTTTTTCTTGCGCTGAAATCCTTCCCCGAATTTTTCCAAAAGATTTTCATACTGCGCATAAATCTGACGGGCATACTGAATAAATTCCTTTCCGTCTTGAGTCAAGGAAATTCCCTTGCTTGAACGGTTGAAAATTGAAATGCTGAATTCCTTCTCAACTTCTTTTATCGCTGATGTAAGCGAAGGCTGAGAAACATAAAGATTTTCCGCCGCCTTGTTTAAAGAACCAGATTCTGAAACGCCTATAATATAATGAAGCTGCTGCAATGTCATAAAAATATCCTAATATAAATTACAAAAACTAACGATAGTTATACAATAAATTTTTAATTATTTTTCAAACTTCCGTTAGTTATTTTCTGTAAAAAACAGTTGCATCCTTCCCAAATATCGTTAAAAGTTTCATCAAAATTTCCTGTATACCAAGGATCGGCAATATTTCCGGGCCGCAAAGTAAAATCAAGCAAAAGAAAAACTTTTTTATTAAAACCGCTTCCCAAAATCCGCTGAATATTTTTTAAGTTAAAATTATCCATTCCAATTATAAAGTCATATTTTTCAGCATCTGACTTTCTCATTTGAACAGCTTTATGCGGAAAAACAGGAATTCCCTGCTGCGCAAGTTTTTTTAAAGTCCCAGGATGCGGTGGATTTCCAATTTCTTCAATGCTAGTAGCTTTTGATTCAATAAAAAAATCGTTTTCAAGCCCGGCTTTTTTTACAAGAAATTTCATTACAAATTCGGCCATTGGAGAGCGGCAGATATTTCCGTGGCAAACAAAAAGAATTTTTATCATAGCTTCTATTCCAAAATCGTAATTTCTACACGGCGGTTTTTGGCTTTTCCTTCTGGCGTTGAATTGTCTGCAATTGGCTTTGTTCCGCCCGAGCCTTTGCAGATAAATTTTTCACGCGGAATTCCTCTTTGAATCAAAGCGTTCGCAACAGAATCTGCGCGCTCAACAGAAAGCTTCATTTCGCCTTTTTCATAGCCAACGCTTGCCGTGTGTCCTTCCACAAGAAGCATCTGGTCTGGAACTTCTTTTAAAACCTGCGCAATTTGATCCAGTCGCTCGTTTTCTCCAGGCAAAAGTTCCGCGCTGTCCGGCTTAAAATTCAAATTTTGCATTGTAAGGCGGATTCCAGCCGCTGTGTTTTCCACAATAACTTTTTTCTCTGACTTTGAATTTGAAGAAGAATTTTTTCCCGCTGAAATTTTCGACTGAATTTCATCCGCAGAATTCTTTTTTTTCTGAGGCTGATTTTTAGTTTTTCCAGAGCCAGAATCAAAGCCATTCGTTTTTGTTCCAGAAGTTTGATTTCCGGCTTTTGCAATTTTCTTTTCACTTGAAGAAGAATTATTTTTTCCTGAATTCATTCCAGATTCAAAATCATTTTTCACCATTGAATCCGTAGATTTTTTTTCACTGTCAATCCAGCTGCTTTCATTCACAGGCTTTTCAAGAATTTCTTTAAGTTCTTTTTCTGAAACAGAAGCCACACGCTGCAATGCCGGAATGAGTTTGCTTTTGTCATAAGCCGGCGGATATTCCGTAAACATTGAAATCGAACCTTTAAAAGAATAACTGTTGCCGTCGTTGTAAATAAAAGTTTCGTCAACCATATCGCGGACAACAAGAGCATTTCCGCTTTTTTTACTTACGTACATTGTCGCTTTGTGGCTTCCCTGCGCTGACTTTAAATCCTTGTCGCCTGAAAAATCCCAGTAGGAAATTCCGTAGCGGGTTGCCCATTGCGCGCTAAAAACGTAAACTTCCTCTCCGTGAAAAAGCTCATCCTTAAGATAAGCATATTCAACTAAAATCGGAAGCTTTGTAAAAACACCTTTGTTAAGCGGATCAACAACCCGCTCAGCCTTTGCCTGCCATTTGTCTCCAATGCTTATCCGATGATTTGTAAAAGCCGGAAAACTTCTAAAAGACGGATAGCCGTTATCAACAATCATGGTAAGCTCGCCATCCGAAGAAATTTTAAAGCTTGAAGGAACAGCTCCGTTTATGCCAAGATTTACTTCACGTGAATTTCGCTTTGTGGCTTCGTCTATAAAAAAACTTCCGTCATAATATCTGTCTGAAATTTTTCCGCCGGAAGGAACAGAAGTCGGAGCAATAAACGAGCGGATTTCCCGGCTAACAAGACCTGTATACTTTCCATTGTCATAACGCCTTACATCGGTACGCTCAATATAAACATAGCTTCCGCTTCCATTATATTTTAAAAGCACGTTCTGGCAAAAGGCATTCTGAAAAAACAAAAAAAATACTGCTGACAAAAAAATTTTCTTCATATTTAAATTATCGGCAGTAATGACACAATCTTTTATTTTTTATAAAATAGAATTTATGTCAGAAAAAAATGCAGCTTTAATAAAAACACATCTTCCTGGATTTTATAAAACACTTTTTTCACTTGCACTTCCAATCACTCTTCAAAACTTAATGCAGGTTTTTGTAAACATGCTGGACACAATCATGGTGGGGCAGCTTGGAGCCGCAGAAATCGCATCAGTAGGACTTGGAAACCAAATTTATTTTATACTGAATATGATTCTTTTCGGAACATCTTCCGGCGGAGCGATTTTTATTTCTCAGTTCTGGGGAAAAAACGACATAAAGGGAATTCAAAAAACACTCGGAATAATGCTCGGCTTTTCAATTTTTGTTTCCGTTGTTTTTACAATAGCAGCTTTGTTCGTTCCGGAATTTCTAATCAGCCTTTATTCAAAAGATCCTGTCGTAATTTTGTATGGCGCAAAATATTTAAGATACGTTGCAATAAGCTATATTTTTCTTGCAATAACATTTCCATTTGAATTCGCATTTAAAAGCACAAACCATGCGTATCTTCCAATGGTATGCACAACAATTTCAATTATCCTGAACGCGGTTTTCAATTACATTTTTATATTCGGATTAAAAACTGAATTTTTCACAATTGCGCCAATGGGAGTTGCCGGAGCCGCAATCGGAACTGTAATTTCAAGAGCAGCAGGAACTTCTGTTCTTTTGATATATTCTTCTGCAAAAAAATTTGAAATCCTAGGACCTTTTAAAAACTACTTTTCTTTCAATAAGAAATTTGTTTTAAAATATATTTCAGTAGCGTTGCCTGTACTTCTAAACGAAACCGCTTGGGGAATGGGAATAACATTTCAGAATTCAATTTTCGCGCATACGGGAACAGACGCAATCGCCGCATTCAATATAACCGGAACAATTTCTCAGCTGACCTGGGTTTTCTTTATAGGAACAGGAAACGCAGCCGGAATAATCCTTGGCAAAAAAATCGGAGCTGGAAATTTTGAAGAAGCAAGACTTTACACTTACAGATTCGCGTGGTTTCTTCCATCTTGCGCAGCTTTAATCGGACTTTTCCTTTATCCGCTTTCATCAATGCTTCCGTACATTTTTAATGTGGATTCTTCAATTCTTTTGCAGGCAAAAAAAATGCTAACAGAACTGATTTGCTTTTATCCGTTCAATGCGTTCTGTATGTTTTTTATTGTAGGATTCTGCCGCGCCGGAGGAGACACAAAATATGCCGCGTTCCACGACATTTTCTGGATGTGGTGCGTTGCAATTCCAGCAGGATACATTGCAGCTTTTGTTTTCCATCTGCCGCCAAACATTATTTATCTGTGTCTGCTTTCAGAAGGATTCCTTAAAACATTCGCAGGACTTTTGCGCCTTAAATCTGGAAAATGGCTCAAGGACATTACAAATTAAAAATGCCTCAAATTATACAAGCCGCAAAAAACGAAGTATTTTTTCTTAAAGCAGAAAATTTTCTTTTGCCGCATGAAAAAATTTGCATTCAGCTTATGCAAATGGCAATGCAAAAAAGCAAAGAGCTTTATGTCATTTTTGAAACTGAAATTTTGGGCGTTTTTAATTTTTCAGAAAATGGAATTCTTACAAGTTTTATTCCAAGGCCCACAAAAAAAATTGAAAAAGAACTTTGCAATTTTTTTTCCAAAAAGAAAATTTCTTGCATAATGGGAGAAAAAAACGAAACAGAAAAAATCAGAAAACTACTTTTTAAGCTGAAAAAAATTCAGCCGGACGACATAAGGCAAATGCTCTTTATGGAATACAAACAAAGCAAAGAAAGTTCCGCGCAAAATTTGGAAATTGCAGAATGCTCCTTGCAAGATGCTGAAAAACTTTTTCCGCTGCACATCTCTTACACGCAGGAAGAAGTTCTGCCTGAATGGAAAAAAATAAATCTTGCGCTTGAAAGGCTCAAGCTAGAAAAAATCCTTCGCACACAAAAAGTTCTTGCAGTCAAACAAGAAAACTCCTTTTGCGCAAAAGCCCAGACAAACGCAATTTCAAAAAACTTTATTCAAATTGGAGGAGTTTTTACAAAAAAAGAATTCCGCTCAAAAGGATTCGCTTCTTGTCTTGTAAAAAAACTTGCAGAAGAATTTCAAAAGGAAAATAAAAAATCTGTCTTGTTCGTAAACAAAAAAAATAAACCGGCAATCTGCGCATACAAGAAAGCCGGCTTTGAAGCATTCTCAAAATATGAAATGCTTTACTACAAGTAAATTTATTTTTTCATAATGGCGTCAATGCTCGAAATGCAAATTCCACGCAGACCATTTTTTTCAAGAGAATCCACACCGCGGATTGTAGTTCCGCCCGGAGAGCAAACCGCATCTTTTAAAGCTCCCGGATGCGCTCCTGTCTTAAGCTGAAGTTTTGCGCTGCCAAGCATTGTCTGTGAAACAATTTTATAAGCTGTCTGCCTTGAAATTCCGTATTTAACAGCGGCATCTGCATAAGCTTCAATTATCAAATCCATAAAGGCAGGACCGCAGCCGCTTATTGCGCCTCCAATTCCCATAAGGCTTGACGGAATCTCTTCTATAATCCCAAGCGAAGAAAACAAGTCTTTTATTTCTTTAAGCTCGCCTGCATTTAAAGAATTTTCCTTTTCAAAAAGCATTACGCCTTCTCCAACCATCGCAGGAGTATTCGGCATTATGCACTGAACACGCACATTGTCCCCAAGGATTCCATGGAACTTTTCATAGCTCCAGCCAGCCGCAACAGAAACCAAAACTTTTCCAAAAAGCCTGCCCTTTATTTCAGAAAGAACGTCTTCTATCTGGTAAGGCTTGCACGCCATTATAAAAACATCGCAGGAATCCGCCAAAGCAAAAAGACTTTCGCACGGAACAAATCCAATTTCATCAGCGTTTTTTTTAAGCTTTTCCTGATTCGGAGCAAAGGCAAAAATATTTTCTTTCTGGATTTTTTTTGAAGATATAAAGCCGGACGCAATCGCCTTCGCCATGTTTCCCATTCCAATGAATCCGATTTTCATTTGCTGCCTCCCATTATCGCATTGAACAAAGCATTTTCATCAGCTGTAAAAACAGTCGCCTTCAGTTCTCCGCTGCAAAGCTTTTCCAGAGCCTTTTCTTTTTTTCCGTTCGCAAGTATAAGCGGAATTCCAGAAGCCGTAGTTTTTTTTGCCGCCTCAATTTTTGTGGAAATGCCGCCAGTTCCAAAAGAGCTTTTTCCGCTGATTGTAATCTGATTTTTAAGCTCATTGATATTTTCAACAGTTTCAACAAGAACAGCATTTTCATTTGTCTTAGGATTATCCGTATAGATTCCGTCAATGTCGCTAAAAAGAATCAGCAAGTCCGCGCTCCAAAGAACAGCAGTAAGCGCGCTAAGATTGTCGTTATCTCCAATGCAAAACTCGTCAGTGGCAACAGAGTCATTTTCATTTATAACCGGAACAACGCCCTCGTCAACAAGCGTGAACAAAGTATTCCTTATATTCAAAGTGCGGTGGGAATCCATGAAATCCTCTTTTGTAAGAAGAAGCTGAGCCGCATGAAGATTTTGCTTGCCGAACGCTTCGCGCCATTTATCCATAAGCTCAACTTGCCCGATCGCGCACAAAGCCTGCCTGTAGTGAATGTCTCCCTTATGTGCCCAGCCGCTTATCGTGGAAAGTCCTGCGACCTGCGCTCCAGAAGAAACCACGATGACTTGCTTTCCCCTTGAAATCAAAGACGCGCACTCCGAGGCAAAAGTTTGCATAAAGTCCACGTTGATAGTTCCGTCATTCTTTGCAAGCGTGTTGCTTCCGATTTTTATTACGATTTTTCTAGCCTTGTCGATAACTTCCTGCGGTGTCATAAAACTTCCTTAAAGCCATTTATTTGTCATTGCCGTGCTTGACACGGCAATCTACTGAAATTTTTCAACGGATTATCGGGTCAAGCCCGATAATGACATTAAAATTCAATATTCAATCTTACAGAATTTATATCACATCAAAGAATTTTATAAAAGGAGAAAAGGAATTCTTCTAAAATATTTCATTTTTCTCAGGAATTCTTTAAAAGCTTCAGGAATATTGTATTTTCCAGATGGAATTCGTCAAAAAACTGAAGAATATGCATAAAAAGTCTGGAATATCTTCTATTCTTCAATATTTATACAAATTCCTCAGGAATATACGATATTCTTGAGGAATACAGTTTTTTCCTGTATATTTATGCAAATTCCAGAAGAATTTATTCCATATCATTGCAAAACTTCAAGGAATAAGACCTGCAAAGACCGGAGCAAGAATTACAGTTAGGATTCCCGCAATTCCTATGGAAAGTCCGCTCATTGCTCCTTCAACTTCGCCAATTTCAATCGCCTTTGAAGTTCCAAGAGCATGGGAAGCAGTTCCGATTGCAACTCCTTTTGCCACAGGCTCCGTTATCTTGAAAATCTTGCAGACTTGGACAGCAAAAAGATTTCCGAGGTTTCCTGTAAGAACAACCATCACAACAATTACAGGAATAATTCCGTTCAGCTCTTCTGTTATTCCAAGCGCAATTGCAGTTGTAATCGACTTGCCCAGAATCGAAACATATTCCGTGTGCTCCATTTTAAACAGAAGACAGAAAAGAAAAATCAGAACTAAATTGACCACAACTCCGCAGAAAATTCCGCACAGAACGGCAAGCCAGTTTTCCTTGAGTTTTTCAACCTGCTCGTACAAGGGAATCGCAAGGCAGACTGTCGCCGGAGTAAGAAGGCAGGCAATAAAGTCCGCGCCCATAGCATAAGACTCATAAGGAATTTTTGCAGCAACAAGAAAAACAATGCAAAGGACAATCGAAACAATAAGCGGGCTGAACAAAAAGAATTTTGTCTTCTTGCTGATTACAATTCCGAGCGCATAGGAAACCAAAGTCAAAAATATCCCGAAATACACGGAGTTCACAAAAAAATCTTTCATCGCTAGTTTTCCTTTGTGTGTTTTTTATTTTTTGCGCGGATTATAAGCTGAACGATATGTCCTGTAATAACCATGACGCAAAAAGTTGTAACAACCGCAATAACCACAAAACATAAGCCGTATTTTTTCATAACCGGAAACGCCGTCATAAAACCAACGCTGGACGGAACAAACATCACGGGCATCATAACAAGAAGAAAATCTCCAGCTTCCTTTACCTGATGAAGCTTTATGATTTTTAGCTCCAAGCATAAAAACAAAATAACAAGTCCGTAAATGCTGGCGGGAACGGGCAGGGGAATAAGCTTGTTGAGAATTTCCCCGATAAAAGAAATTGAAATTATAAGTGCAAACTGAAGCGCGTATTTCATTTTTACCTCTAAAAAATTAATTAAAGCTCTGAAATTTTTTCGATTAAAAGCTGCGGTGTAAGGGCAAAGCTGTTCTTTATTTTTTCCGAAGCAAAACTGTGCGCCAAAGAAGATGTTACAGCCGCATTCGCACAATCATATCCTTGCGCAAGAAGAGAAGCAATAAGACCTGCAAGAACATCTCCAGTTCCGCCTTTTGCAAGGGAATTTTTCCCATAAGGATTTAAATAAATTTTTACGCAGTCTTCATTCTTTGACCACATTCCAATTGCAACAACCGCGCCTTTTAAAACAAGAACAGACTCTTTGAATTTTCCGCAGAAAAGCTTTATAAGATCAATTCTTTTTTCAACAACTTCCTGAACCGAAAATTTTCCAAGAGAACAGTTTTCAAGCAGAGCAGAAAATTCTTTTGGATGCGGAGTCAAGACAAAATTTCCCCGTTCAGTTAAAAGATTTAAAATTTCCTTGTAGTAAAAAATGTCAGCGTCAAGAACGCACGGAATGTTTTTGTTTTCCTTTAAGAAATCAAAATATTTTTGAAAGCTGGAATTTTTTCTTCCGAATCCGCAGCCGAGCGCAAGAGCCGTTGTATTTTCAGGAAGTTCCAAGGAAGCCATAATATTCATAAAGCCTGAATCTTCAATTCCAACAAGAGTAGCCAAGCCAGCTCCAAAGGAAAAAGCGGCATTTGCAGCAATTTTTGCAGCTCCAGTTTTTTCACCAGCGGCAACCGCAACGTGCCCAAATGTTCCTTTGTGGACATTCTGCATTTTTCTAAACGGAAACTTCATTTCTTCTTTTTCAAGCAAAAAAGCGTCAGGAGAATCAAGGAACTCAAAATTATTTCTGCTTATTCCAAGATTGCAGACTTTTATTTTTCCGCAGAAATCTTTTGCTTTGTCGCTGAATAAACTTAGCTTCAAAGCCCCCATTGCAACAGTTTCGTCAGCACAAAAAACAGTTTTTCCATTTCCTGCTGAATCAAGTCCGCTTGGAACATCGCACGAAATTTTAAAGGCTTCTATTTTATTTGCGCTCTGGATAACCGCTTCTGACTCTGCGTCCAACGGCAAATGAAATCCGCTGCCGTAAATGCAGTCAACAACAACGCTAATGTCAAAACTTTTTTCTTCCGCAAAAGAGTCCAAGTCATAAGGTGAAATAAAAGAAACTCCAAGAAGCTCAGCGCGTTTTTTTTGAGCTTTTGCAATTTCAGAGGAAGGCTCGCCAAGGCAGCAAACCGCCACACAAAAATCATGGCAAGAAAGCCTTCGTGCAAGAGCGTATCCGTCAGCTCCGTTATTTCCGCGGCCTGCAAGAATCAAAACACAAGGCCGGTTTATGTAGCGCGCGCTTTCATGAAAAACATGGGGCATAACGCAAGATTCAAGTCCCTGCGCCGCATTTTCCATCATAAGCTCTTCTGTCAAAGAAAATTTTTCGCATGATTTTTTATCAAGAATTCTAGTATCAAAAAAAATATTTTGCATATCGAAATTATATCATTCAGAAAAAATAAAAGGAATATTTTTAAAAACTTAAAAGCAATGCAAGAATTTCTTTTTCAAGCGCAGCCGGATTTTTTTTGTCTTCCGCGGAAACTAAAAAAGATTTTAAAGGAATCATTGGAGACGAAGAATAAAAAATTATTTTATCTGAAAGCGAAACTGCTTCTTTTATTTCGTTTGCGGCAAAAATTACAGTCCGTGGATTTTCTTTTTGACGCTCTAAAATAAATTCAACGCACTTCTTCTTTACTGAAAAATCCAAAAACTGAAACGATTCATCAAGCAAAAGAATTCCGCTTGGAAAAGCAACTGCGCGCGCAAGAGAAACACGCTGCCTTTCTCCGCCCGAAATTTTTTCCACGGAAGATTTTCCTTTTCCATTCAACTCAAAACTGTTCAAAATATTCTGCGCTATTTCAAATGATTTTTTTCTTCCAAAAATATTTAAAAGCGGGAGCTGCACATTTTGAAAAACACTAAGGCACAAAAATAAATTCGCATTTTGCATTGAATAAGAAACAGAAGAAATATTTTCAGAAATAAAATCAAGCAACGTTGTTTTTCCGCTTCCGCTTGGCGCGACAATTGAAGTTATTTTTTTCTGCTCAAAGTTTTCTGAATAATTTTTAAAAATAAATTTTCCATCGTATTCAACACAAAAATTTTTTAGCTCCACTGAAAATTTTTTTTCTAAGGAAAGATGAGGCAGTTTAAAAAAATCAGACTGAAAATAAAAATTTATAAAATTCTTATAAAATTTTTTTAAGGCAAAAAAGAAAAGTAAAAAAATTTTTTCACTTAAAAATCCAAGCAAAACAATAAAAATTGTAACAGCAAAAACTTTTGAAATTTCAAGAACAACCTGAAAATTCTGAAGCTGGCTTCCAAGCGCAAATTTTGGAACAGAAAGAACTTCCGCGGCGGCAACAGCTTTCCAAATCATTCCGCAGGAATTTTTCATTGCGTCTTTTAAAAACTTCTGAGCATAAGGAATTTTCAAAAATAAAAATTTCTGCATTTCTGTAATTTTAAAAATTTTGCAGACGCTTTCTATTTTTTTTTCTTCGAACGAAAATCCCGAAAAAGCCGACGTAAACACAACCGGAAAAGACAAAAGCACCGCTGCAAAAACCGGCACAGAATCAGAACCAAGCCAAAAAAGAACAATCAAAATTACAGAAACAAGCGGAACCGAGCGGACAAACGCAAGCGGAATTTCAAAAAAAATTTTCAAAACGGAAAATTTCGTGCATAAAAAGCCAAATAAAATTCCTAGAAAAGACGAAATAGAAAATGCGCAGAAAACTCTAAAAAAAGTAAAAGCTAAAGATTTAAGAAAAACTTTTTCTGAAGCGAGAGAAAAAAAATCCGCAGCGACAGATTCAGGAGAAGGAAGAATCAAAGGTGAACCTACCGCCAGTGAAAAAAATTTCCAAACTAAAAAGAGAAACGCAACAGAAAAAGCAAAAACTTTTTTTTTATTCAAAGTAAAATCCGCCGTCAGGAAGTTTTCCGCCAACAGAAGCCGGCTCAAATTCCATAAACACAGAAAGCAGTTTTTCAACTCCGTTTTTTGCCTGATTTCCTGTTTCAAAAACAAAGGCGCATTTTGGAATTGCCTTTTCTACAATTTGCGCATTTAATCCAAGCTGAAATTTTTCTACAAGCGAACCAGCTTCCTTTGGATTTTTTAAAGTCCATTCTGAAGCATTCTTATATTCTTCAAGAAACTTTTTTACTTTTTCAGGATTTGATTTTGCAAACTTCGCATTCACGGCAATAACCGTCATAGGAAAATTTTCAATTCCAGAAAGCTCAAAAAATTCCTTCTGAAAATCAACCGCTCTGAAAATATTTTTATCTTTTTCACAGGCAACAGTTGCAAAAGGTTCTGGAACAACCGCATACTGAATTTTTCCAAGAATCAAAGAAGGCGCAAGCTCAGCATTTGGAACTGAATAAGAAAGATGGACACTGTTTTTTGTTCCATCAAATTTTATTTTGTTCTGTTTTAAAATATAGCGGAACATAAAATCTGGAGTCGCTCCCTGGCCCGCAACAAAAATTTCTTTTCCTTTCAAATCTTTGATTTTTTTAATAGAAGAATTTTTTGTTACAAGACTTACCATTCCATTTCCGCAGACAGCCGCCATTAAAACCACGCCTTTATTTACGTTGTAAACTTTCGCAGCGATATTCGGAGGAAGAAATCCAATTTCAACTTCGCCTTTTATAAGCTTTGGCAAAAGAAAATTCGCGCCGGAAAAAACTTCGTATTCCGCATTGTCAGAAAAGTTTTCCATTAAATATGCTGAAGGAATTCCGCTTGGACCTTTTAAAATTCCAATTTTCTGCGGAAAGCAAAAAAACACGCAAACAAACAAACTAAAAAACAAACAAGCAATTTTTTTCATGCAAAACATTTTAATATTTTTTTAGATTTTATAGAAGTTAAAACAAAAATTTCCACTTGAAACAAAAGATAAACTTAGATAAAATACAAAACAAGCAGTTTTTCTGCATTCGGGGTATTAGCTCATCTGGTAGAGCGATTGGTTCGCAATCAATAGGTGGTCGGTTCGAGTCCGATATACTCCATATCTGAACAGCAACCCTTTCAGGATTTATAAAACTTTTCAATCTAGGAGAGGAAATGCTTAAAAAAATCATAAAATTCTTTAAAGCACTCAATTCAAATTCAAAGCCATCGGAACTTGCAAACGCGCTCTGCCTTGGAATCATGCTTGGATTTATTCCCAAAAACAACGCATTGTGGTTTTTAATTTTTATTTTTTTCTGCTTTGTACGAATAAACAAAGGACTTTATTTTGTCGCAATGATTGTGGCTTCCCAGTTTGCCTGGCTGTTGGATTCAAAATTCGATTCAATCGGATTTTACATCTTGAACTACGCGCCTTTAACCAAAACTTTTTCCACGCTGATTGACATTCCGTTTGTCGGATTTACAAAATTCAACAACACAATTGTAATGGGTTCTTTTGTATTTTCTCTTCTCATTTATATTCCATGTTTTATATTCGGAATCGCATTTGTAAAACTTTGGCGCAAATATGTTTCTTCACTTTTTGCACGCACACCACTTGCAAAAGCCATCGCAAAACTTCCATTTGCTGAAAAAATCACAAGCCTTATTACACAGGACGACGCTTTATGAAAAAAAACAAAGTCAAAAAAGAAAAACTTGTTTCAGCAAGAAAACTCCCTGGAATATTTAAGAAAACTTATTCGCCAAAAAAAATTGAAAATAAAATTTACAAGAAAATTTTCATTCCCGCCGACCTTGAGCTGATAAAATCAATTTTTGAGCCGCATCCAAAAAAGCAAGGAAAACTTTTTGTTCCACGCGACAAGCAAATTTCAAAACGGCAGCTGAAAAAATTCAAGGCAATTGCAAAAGAAATCAAAAGGCAAAAAGCATCATTTAAACTTGTTCCTTTTGCAGCAACAATTGGAATAATAGCAGCCGCAGTTCTTCTCTTCATCACGTTCAAAAACACAATCGCAAAAAAAGCTATAACTGGCGCAATGCAAACTGCCTTTGGCGCAAAAACCGAAATTTCTTCTGTAAATGTTGAACTGATTGGAGCAAGCGTAACTATAAAAAATCTTCAGCAGGCAAACAAAAATTCACCAATGAAAAATTTGTTTCAGGCTGACAAAATCGAAATCGAATTTAATTTGACACAAGCCTTGCGCGGAAAATTCGACGCTGAAAACATTGAGCTTTCAGGATTCGCAGTAAACACAGAAAGAAAAACTTCCGGCGAGCTTCCTAAAAAAGAAAAAAAGCAGAAAGAGCAAAAACAAAAGTCCGAAAATTCATTTAATTTTTCAGAAAAAAAGAATGAGGCTCTTAACGCCGCAAAGAATTCAATACAAGAAGTTTTTGCAGAATACAATCCGCAGAACATAATAAATGAGCTTGAAGGAAATTTAAAATCTCCAGAAACCGCAAAGCAAGTTCAGGCAGAAGCTGAAGCTCTTGTTTCAAAATGGAAAAACAAGCCGGAAGAACTTGAATCTCAAGTAAAAGACCTTGACCAAAGCGTCCGTTCAGTTCTTGATACAAACTGGGGAAACATTGACGACGTTGCAAAGCTAAAACAGGCAATCGAAAATGTAACCAGCGCAATGGAAAAAAGCAAATCGCTTACAAAAAATATTCAGTCAACAGCAAATGATGTAAAATCTGATTCAAAAAAAATAAACGCGCTTTCTTCACAAGTAAAAGACGCAATCGCCTCGGACAATGCGCTCATAAACAAGCAGCTTTCAAAAATCACTTCCTTTAAAATTTCAGACGGAAAAAAGATTTTGGGCAATACATTGGACAGCGTTTTCTATTCAATGGCAGGCGATTATTATCCATATATAAAGCAAGCCGCAGATTACGCTCTTCAGGCAAAAGCCTCTTCTTCAAAATCAGAAAAACCTAAAAAAGAAAAGAAAGAAAAAAAGCAGACGATTGCAAGAGCAAAAGGAACTGATGTTTACTGGAAGCAGGACAGAATCCCAAAATTCTTAATTGAAAAAATAAGTTTCAGCGGACTGAATCTTGACGCAAAAGGAACTGACATCACAAACGACATGGACAAACGCGGCTCTCCTGCTTTGTTCAACGGAAGCTATTCCACAAAAAAACAGACTCACAAGGCAAATGTAACTGTAGACACAAGGGCAGAAACAAAAAATCCTTTAGTCAACGCAGATTATTCCGGGGACAATTTCCCAATCAAATTTTCAACGCCTTACCTTGGACTGAATTCAAGCACTGACATAACTGCAAACGGAACAATTGGCGACGACGGAAGCATTACACTCAAGGCAAAATTCAACTTGGAAAACATTGCATTTTCTTCTGAAAGTTTCGAGCCAAAATTCGCATACAATCTTTACAAAACTGCGCTTTCAAACATAAAAGATCTTGACATGGAAGCAACCGCAATTTTCAACGTCGAAAAGAAATTCAGCATTTCAGTCAATTCTGACCTTGATAAAAAATTCATAAAAGCATTAAAGAAAACCGCAGACGCAGAAATCTCAAATCTTGTTTCCGAAGCCAAAAAAGAAATTGCCGCAATGCTGAACGAAAAAACTGGCGGAGTAACAGAAAAAATTTCAGAATTCGTGAACATTGAAAACGGAATAAACCGCCAAAGCGTAAACATGGACAAACTGAATTCGCTTCTTGAAAAAAAGAAAGCTGAACTTCAAAAGCAGCTTGAAGACAAAACAAAAGCCGCAGCAGAAAAAGCTTTAAAAGACGCAGGAATTTCAATTCCAGAAAACGAAAAGATTAACAACGCACTTGGAAAAGGAGCAAATTCTCTAAAAGGATTTTTAAATAAAAACTAATAAAACAAAAAACAGAATATATTGACTTTCTAGCCGAAAAACTGTACAAACAGGGAGGGGGTGAGAACTTTACAGTTTTTCAAAATAGGAGGAAAAACAACATGAGTTCTGAAGATTCTGTTCAAAAAACCGTTATTCCAGAGGACAACAGCCCGGCAACGCTGGTATGTCTTCTCTGTGTTTCTACCGTGCCTTTTATAATCGGTCCGATCTATATGATTATGACTGGTATTCTTACATCCCACGAAGTTTTTATTGCTTTAACTTATCCATTTTGCATATTCAGCCATCTTTTAGCTATTATACTTCCGGTTGCTTATACAAATATTCTTAAAAAGAAATTAAGATCTTATGATGGAACAGAGCAGTCAAAAAAATCCTGTAACAATTATATTTCCTTATCAAGAAAAGTAATCGTTGGCTATAATATTTTTCTTTCTATATTTGTTCCTTCTACAATTGCAAATTCTATCAGTGCGCGCGGACTTAGTTTTTCAGCATTTGAAAATCAGGAATCATATCTTTCTTTAACGCTGATTTACCTTGGATTAATCTGTCTTTACAGCATTGCCTTCTATACAATGTACAATTCTTTCCTTGAAAGAAAAATGCATTACCTTCCTTTTGATAAGACAAATATGACATCTTCAAACAAAGAGCGTCTTATTTTAATGACAACTTTGAATTTAATCGGCTCATTCCTTCTTTTGAACGGCTCAATGTCTGTTCCTAAGCTTATGGAGCAAGATAAATTCATGGAATTTCTTTCGGTTCTTATTCCTATTGAAGTTCTTTCTATTATCGCAATTGCGATTACAACTGTTACAAATACAAAGGACATTGCAAAGAACCTTGATGCTGTAAACGAAGTCATTTATTCTCTTGCGCATAAAAATTATCAGATGCAGCCGATTCCAGTTGTTACAAGAAATGAATTTGGACTTCTTACAAACAACTTAAACAGAGCCTTTAAAGCTGTAAAAGAAATTTTCTCTGAAATAAACACAAATGTTTCTTCAACACTAACTGTTTCAAAAGAGCTTGCAGAAAACATTGACAATTCCGTAACTGAACTTTTGGATGCAAAAGACATTGCAAATTCTGTAAAGACAGAAATGACAAATCAAGTTGCCGGAGTAGAAGAAGCAAATGCAACTGCAAATGAAATTATTCAGCACATCCGCCATTTGAATAACGAAATTGAAAACCAGACTTCTGCAATTACCCAGTCTTCAGCCGCAATTGAAGAAATGGTTGCAAACGTTGACGGCGTAACAAACATTCTTAAAAAGAACAATCAGACTACGCAGGATCTTGAAGCCGCAGCAGACAGCGGAATGAAAAAAGTTCAGGAAGCTTCAGACTTGTCAAAAGATGTTCTTTCAAAATCAACGCTTCTTCTTGACGCCAGCAAAATCATTCAAGATATTGCAAGCCAGACAAGCCTTCTTTCAATGAACGCAACAATTGAAGCTGCTCACGCAGGAGATGCAGGAAAAGGATTCGCTGTTGTTGCTGAAGAAATCAGAAAACTTGCGGAACAAACAGACACTCAGTCAAAGTCAATTGAAAAAGACCTAAAGTCTCTTTCTGAATCAATTGCCGCAGTTGCAGACAACACAGAAAACGTTTTAAAGCAGTTCAATGTAATCTATCAGCTTTCACAAAAAGTAAAGCATGAGGAAACTGTTATTTCCAACGCAATGACAGAGCAGACAGAAGGAAACAAACAGATTCTTGAAGGAATCGGACTTATTACGGACTCAACAAACTCTGTAAAAGACGGAGCAAGCGAAATGCTTCACGGCGGAGAGCAGATTGTAATTGAAATGGAAAACTTGAACAAGGCAACTCTTGAAACAAACGAAAAAATGGACAACATCAACGAAAGCCTTAACAATATAAACAATACAATTTCAACTGCAAAAGACCACGTTTCAAAGAACACAGAAGGCGTTGAAAAACTTAGTGGCGAAATGAGCAGCTTTAAGTTCTAACACAAATTCTGTAAACATAAGAAAGCCCATGAGAATTATCTCATGGGCTTTTCATTTTTAGTTTTTATTTTGCCAATTGAAAAATTACAACAGATTGCCGTGTCAAGCACGGCAATGACAATTAATTTCATCAAAATCCAAATTTATATTTCAACTTCGCCTTGGTAGCACATCTTTGTGTTTCCCGTAAGCAAAACTGTTTCGCCTGTATATTTTACAATCAAATTTCCGCCGCGGACTTTTACTGTTATATCCTGATTTATCGGAGAAAATCCGTTTATAACAGAAGCAACCGCAGCCGCACAAGCTCCAGTTCCACAAGCCAAAGTTTCTCCGTTTCCGCGCTCCCAAGTACGCATCTTAAGCTCATTCGGACCAACAACGCGCACAAATTCTGTGTTTGTCTTTTCCGGGAAAACTGAATGGCTTTCAAACAAAGGTCCAATTTTTGCAACAGGTTCTTTGTCCACAAACTTGCTGAAAACAACGCAATGAGGATTTCCGACATTTACACAGGTAACTCTGTATTCGTTTTCCGCAACAATCAAAGGCGCATTGACAACTGCTTTCTTTGGAAGAACAGCATTTTTGTTTTCTTCATTCAAGTCGCAATTTGGAACATCGACAGCAACCAAAGAAGTTGGAATTTCTTCGCTCGCAAAAAGAGGCTTTCCCATGTCAACTGTAACAGAGGTAACTTTTCCGTTCTGCTTATACAAAACCAAAGTTTTTACTCCGCTGCCAGTTTCAATTGTGATTTTTTCAGTTGCGTCAGTTTTCTTTCCATGCTTTTCTTGAATTCCCTTTATGTTGTTGTCGTAAAGATATTTTCCCACACAGCGGATTGCATTTCCCGCCATTTTTCCTTCTGTTCCGTCAAGATTGAAAAAACGCATTTTAGCATCGGCAATTTTGCTTTCTTCAATAAGAACAAGAGAGTCCGCGCCAATTCCGCCATTTCTTCTGTCGCAAAGACGAACTGCAAGTCCAGCTGGATTTTTTACAACCTGATTCATTGCATTTATAACAATGAAGTCGTTTCCTGTTGAATCCATCTTGTAGAAAATTATTTTCTGCTTTTCTTCCCTAAGCTGATTTATATCCACAAGCTCAACATTTTCAGCCGTATATTTTGACTTTAGGCAGTTTGCAATGGCATTTGCTGTATCAATTGCTGTAAGACACGGAATGTCACGCTCAACTGCATGGCGTCTCATGCGTACAGAATCTGCGCGCGGATCTCTTCCTTTTGCAGAAGTCGAAATCACGTAGTCAACTTTTCCAGAATCAAGCAAAGATAAAAGGTTGTCGTTTGGATTTTCATGGATTTTATTTACAACTTCAACTTCCATTCCGAAGTCGCTGATTGTCTTTGCATTTCCTTCCGTGGCATAAAGCTTAAAGCCCATGTCATAGAATTTTTTTGCCAAGTCCGGAAGCTCATAGCGGTCAGTTTTTCTTACACTGAACAAAACTCCGCCGCTTCTTTTCATATTATAGCCTGCGCCAATCAAGCCTTTGAAAATAGCCTCTTCCATTGTAGAAGCAATTCCCAAAACTTCACCAGTAGACTTCATTTCAGGTCCAAGATGAGTATCAACGTCCATCAGTTTTTCAAAGCTGAAAACAGGAACCTTGACTGCAAAATACGGAGGCAAACGGTAAAGTCCAGTTCCAAATCCCATGTCCTTTACTTTTTCTCCAAGCATTGCGCGAACGGCCAAATCAACCATAGGAACATTTGTAACTTTTGAAATGTAAGGAACTGTACGGCTTGAACGCGGATTCACTTCAATAATGTACAAATCATTGTTGTAAATAAGATACTGAATATTTACAAGACCTTTTGTTCCAAGCGCCAAAGCAAGTTCTCTGGACTGATTTATAATTTTTTCACGCAGAATGTCATTCAAATTCCAGCTTGGATAAACCGCAATGGAATCTCCTGAGTGAATTCCTGTGCGCTCAATATGCTCCATTATTCCCGGAATAAGAATATCTTTTCCATCGCAAATTGCGTCAACTTCAAGCTCTGTGCCCATCATATACTGGTCAATCAAAACTGGATTTTCAATCCCCTGGGCAAGAATAATCTTCATGTACTCCTTTACATCGTCATCGTTAAAGGCAATAATCATGTTTTGACCGCCAAGAACATACGACGGACGTAAAAGAACAGGGTAGCCAAGTTTCTGGGTTGCTTCCAGAGCTTCTTCTTCTGTAAAAATTGTAAGTCCTTTAGGACGGTTTATATGAAGTTTTTCGCAAAGCTCTTCAAAACGCTCACGGTCTTCCGCAAGGTCAATTGAATCCGCGCTTGTTCCCAAAATACGAATTCCCTGGGAATCAAGAAATTTTGTAAGCTTAATTGCAGTTTGTCCGCCAAAAGCAACAACAACTCCAACATGTTTTTCTGTATTAATAACGCCCATAACATCTTCTGGAGTCAGCGGCTCAAAATAAAGGCGGTCGCTTGTATCAAAGTCGGTAGAAACGGTTTCCGGGTTATTGTTTATTGTAACAACATCATAGCCAAGCCGTTTTAAAGCCCACACGCACTGAACGGAAGCATAGTCAAATTCAATTCCCTGTCCAATGCGGATTGGTCCTGAACCAAGAACGATAATTGTTCCTTTTGATGATTTTTTTCCTTTTTCTTTGCGCTCATCAAGGAAAATGCGGGCTTCATTCTGTGAATCATAAGTTCCATAAAAATACGGAGTTTCCGCATTGAATTCTCCGGCGCAAGTATCAACCATTTTGTAGACAGCAGGAATATGGGCAACTTTTCCTTGTTTTACAAGTTTTGCTGCTTCTTTTGCTTCCGAAAGAATTCCAGAAGCTCCTGTTATTCTTTGTCCTGCAAGCTCCTGAATAACCTTGTCTGGATAGCCGGCATTTTTTGCAGCTTTATAAAGTTCCGGCGTGAATTCTTTTTCTCCAGCTTTGACTTTTGCAAAATCTTTTTCCATAAAAGCCAAATTTTCAAGCTTAGCAAGAAACCACAAGTCAATTTTTGTAATTTTATTAATCTGAATTATTGAAAGAATGTTTCTCTTGATTGCCTGGAAAATTGCAAAAATGCGCTGGTCTGTGCATTCGCCAACACGTTTTTCAATTTCCGCATCGCTCATTTCAACAAAAGACGGAAGATTTAAACTTTGCGCGCCGACTTCTGCTCCGCGGACAGCTTTCATAATCGCCTGCTCAAAAGTCTGGCCAATAGCCATAACTTCGCCTGTCGCCTTCATTTGAGTTCCCAAGTCGCGTTTTGCATAAACAAACTTGTCAAACGGGAACTTCGGCATTTTTACAACAACGTAATCCAAAACAGGCTCAAAGCAAGCCGCAGTTTTCTTTGTTACAGCATTCGGAATTTCATCAAGAGTATAGCCAATTGCAATCAATGTGGCAACTTTTGCAATAGGGTAGCCAGTAGCTTTTGAAGCAAGGGCAGAAGAACGGCTTACACGCGGATTCACTTCAATTACCGCATACTCAAATGAATTTGGATTCAACGCAAACTGGCAGTTGCATCCGCCTTCCATTCCAAGGCTAGAAATAATATTCAAGGCTGCAGAACGAAGCATCTGGTATTCCTTGTCGCTCAAAGTTACAGTTGGTGCAATTACAATGGAATCTCCTGTATGAACGCCAACCGGATCAAAGTTTTCCATAGAGCAGACAGTAAGAACATTTCCCGCGCTGTCTCTCATAACTTCAAATTCTATTTCTTTCCAGCCGGAAATACATTTTTCAACAAGAATCTGATGAATAGGGGAGCGGTGAAGCCCGTTATGAGCAATTTCGTCCATTTCCTCGTCATTATGGACAATTCCGCCGCCAGTTCCTCCCAAAGTAAACGCAGGACGAATAATTGCAGGATAGCCGATTTCATTCTTTACAAAATCAAGGGCATCTTCATAAGTTGTAACGACTTTAGACGGAATGCAAGGCTCTCCAATTGCAAGCATTGTGTCCTTGAACATCTGGCGGTCTTCTGCCTTGTCTATAGTTTCTGGCTTTGCGCCCAAAAGCTTTACGCCGTGCTTTTCAAGAAATCCGGATTTTGCAAGCTCCATGCTCAAAGTAAGTCCAGTCTGACCTCCCAAAGTTGAAAGAAGTGAATCAGGCTTTTCTTTTTCTATAATGCGCTGAATTGTCTCTGGAATCAAAGGCTCGATGTAAATCTGATCAGCCATTGTATGATCTGTCATCAAAGTAGCAGGGTTTGAATTTACAAGAACAACTTCAAGTCCCTGTTCCTTTAAAGCCTTGCAAGCCTGGCTTCCCGCATAGTCAAATTCCGCAGCCTGACCTATAATAATAGGGCCAGATCCAATAACCATAACTTTGTGAATGTCTTTGTTAAGCGGCATAATTTTTGCTCCTGTGCCAAATATCAGTTAAAAAGAATATATTCCAGTACCCGCAAACCGCTTATTTTGCAGCTTTTTTATGCGCAGAAGTATTCTTTATAGTTTTTGCAAAGTACTTGATTGAATCGATTCTTTCAAATTTCGCCTCAAAATTCTTAAAATAATCATGGTTGTTTATAAGGCGAACAAAATCATCGAACAAAAATCCTGTATCAAGAGGACCTGAACAAGCTTCCGGGTGGAACTGCACACTGAACGCCGGAATCTTTGTATAAGTGATTCCTTCACAAGTTCCGTCATTTGTATTTACAAAGCTCAAGACCGCATTTTTCGGCAAAGTGTCGTTTTTCACAGCATATCCGTGGTTCTGGCTTGAAATATAAACACGGCCAGTAGCAAGATATTTTACAGGCTGATTTGCGCCGCGGTGTCCATACTTAAGCTTGGAAGTATCTGCACCCATTGCCAGCGCCAAAAGCTGATGTCCAAGGCAAATTCCAAAAATCGGAACTCCAGACTTTGCAATCTTTTTGATTTCTTCGATAATTTTTACATTTTCCTTTGGATCGCCAGGTCCGTTTGAAAGCATGATTCCATCTGGATTAAGCGCAAGAATTTCTTTTGCAGTAGCAGAACCTGCAACAGTAACAACTTCAAATCCTCTTTTTAAAAGTTCTCTGCGGATATTCGCCTTTGCGCCAAAGTCCCAAAGAACAACTTTTTTTCCTTTTCCGTCCTTCATGGCAATGGCAGGGTCATTTTCCTTTGTGCCGTCAGAACGAACAGGTACAAATCTGTATTCCGCTGACTCCTTAAAAACAACGTCGGCAGGCTCTTCTATTTTTGAAGCATTGCAAGTTACGCTTTCAACTGCATCTTTTATTTTATATGATTTGATTTTTTTTAGAAGTTTTGCTTTTTCTGTCTCGGATTTCAATGTTTTTCTAATGTTTTGGGCTTCTTCTCCATCGCCTGAAACAATCATTCCGTTCATAACGCCTGTTTCACGCAGGATTTTTGTCAAAGCCCTAGTGTCAATTCCGCATAGTCCGATTATTTTCCGCGCCGCAAGGAAAGTATCCAAGTCGTATTCACATCTAAAATTGGAAGGAATCTCGCAGACAGACCGTACTATATAGCCTTTTACATGGACATCCGCGCTTTCAAAATCCTTTGAAATAACGCCGTAGTTTCCTATTAAAGGAAATGTCTGGGTTACAATCTGACCGTAATAACTGGGATCTGTCAAAGTTTCCAGATAGCCATTCATGCCGGTAGTAAATACTGTTTCGCCAACAACACAGCCAGTTGCGCCAAAACTTTCACCTTCAAAAACCTGTCCATTTGCAAGGAGCAAAAATGCTTTAGTAGAGTCTGTCATACTAAAATCTTAGTATACATTTTTTTTCTATTTATGTACAGATGAAGAAATTCTATTCTTTTTGAGAATAAAGCCAAATTACGTAATCCGAATTCTCAGTAAATGTAAAATACTGAATTAAAGCATCTGACTCCTTGATAAGCTGAATTTGAGAAGCAGTCAAACCTTCAAGTTCACTAGTTAAATCTTCTTCATCAACACTTTCTTTTTCATAAGTTCCATCAACTGTATAAAACAAGCACTTACTTCTTTGACTATAAACATCTGAAATATATTTTATATTGTTATAGTTTTCTAAGGAAATTAATCCATATTCAAGCAAATAGCTCTGCTCATCATCACTATCATCTTTACAGCCTAAAACAGAAAACACAAGAAGTAAAGAAACCAATACAGCCGAAATTTTAGCAAACTTTTTCATAAATTCTCCTAATAGAATGAAAATAATCACCTTCATTTTACCCCCCGGAGATTTGTCAAGTCAAAAAGCAAAATTTCTGCTATTTTTTTACACTAAAAAATATGTTGATTCTAAAAAAGAAAGAATCTAAACTGTAATCATGGCTATTTCATCTGAACTAAAAGAAAAAATTATCTTTCTTGCGCAAAAGTACGAAACAAAAAACTTTCTGGAAAAAGATCCTTCAAAATTTATGCACAGATACAAATCAGTTAGAGACCAGGAAACTGTAGCATTTATCGCAGCAAACATGGCATTCGGACAAAGGGTACAGATTTTATCCCATATAGAACAAATACTGTCTCAAACAGACTGTCCTTCACAATGGATACAAAAAGAAGGGTACAGAGTTTTTTTTACACAAGGAAACAAGTCATTTTACAGAATGTACACCCATAATGATTTTTTACTTTTCTTTGACACTCTAAAATCAATGCTGGACAATTCTGACACCATAGGAAACTTTATCTGCAACCATTACAACGGAGGTTTTCTACACGAAACAATCTGTTCCCTTTTTCCAGAAAACTGCACATTGATTCCTCATTCAAAAACTACAGCCGCAAAAAAAGTAAATATGCTTTTAAGATGGATGGTTCGCGATAATTCACCAGTTGACTTAGGACTTTGGAGCTCTTGGTATAAAAAAGAAAACCTTTTAGTTCCGCTGGACACACACGTAATGCAAGAAGCCACAAAAATGGGAATTCTGTCCCCATCTTCATCAGGAAAACCAAAATCTGCAACCATAAAAACTGCAATTGAGCTTACAAACACAATGAAAGAAATTTTTCCATCTGATCCTGTAAAATCAGATTTTGCACTATTTGGACTTGGCGTAGACATTTGACTTTAACACAAACCTCGGATAAAATATTTATATGTTAGAACTTACAAGCAAACAACGCAAAATACTTGAAAAAGCCGCCCACAATCTTGATCCTATCGTTATAATAGGACAGAACGGAGTTACAGATTCCCTTGTGCAGATGGTTTTAAACTCTCTTAAAGCTCATGACCTTATAAAAGTAAAATTCAATGAGTATAAAGAAGACCGCGCTGAATACGCAAACGACATAGCTTTAAGAACAGATTCAACTCTTGTCAGAATAATCGGAAACGTAGCGATTTTTTACAAAGAAAATGAAGATCCTTCAAAAAGAAAAATAAAACTTAGCAAAGCAGCAAAATAATGGAAAAAATACTCATAGAAAAACTTATAAAAAAAGCAATCGAAATGCTAAATTTCAGCTATGTTCCATATTCAAATTTTCATGTTGGAGCGGCTCTTTTAACTTCCGAAGGCGAAATATATACAGGATGCAACATTGAAAACGCAGCTTACGGACCAAGCAACTGCGCTGAAAGAACTGCAATTTTTAAAGCTGTAAGCGAAGGAAAAAAAGAATTCGAAGCAATTGCGATTGTCGGCGGAAAAAATGGAAAAATAAAAAATTTTTGCCCGCCATGTGGAGTTTGCCGCCAAGTTCTTGCTGAATTCTGCAAAAAGGACTTTGAAATAATCTTGGCAAAATCTACAGACGAATACAAAATAATGACTTTGGAACAGCTTTTGCCGGAAAGTTTCAGCTTATAATTTGCTTTTTTGAAAATCATGTTTTATAATATATAATGCCTTTTTATGGGTACAGATAAAAATTGGAGTGGCTTTGTGAACAATTTTGAAATAAAACTGGACAAGACAAGCAAAGTAAAGCTTTATCATCAGCTTTATTTATTTTTCGTAAATGCAATCGAAAACAAAGAGCTTCCAGAAGAAACAAAGCTTCCTTCAATTAGAACACTTTCAGAAGACTACAACATAAGCCGGAACACAGTAACAAAAGCCTACAGCGAACTTGAATCAAACGGCTACATTTATTCTCTTTCTAAAAGCGGATTCTTTGTAAAAAATCCAAGCAATACAGAACCAAATCTCCATTCCAAAGAAAAAACTGAAGATGAAGGAATTCCCACAGTTGAATCAATAATAAAAGAACGCAAAAAAGAAAAATCTGACGGAAAAAGCGACTTTGTAACAGAAAACATTGACGCAGACAGTTCTGTTTTAAAAAATTCAGGAACTTTTATTTTGCCCGATCCTTTCTCAAACGAACAGGAAGAACAAAATTCTGTTTTAAAACTGCCTTCTGATGATAATGAAAAAACAATTCTGATGAACACAGGCGACCTTGTAAAAGCCTCACCAGAAAAAAGAAAAATACTTTCTCCAATAGAAGATTATGTTGAATCAGCAAAAACTGCCATAAAAGAAAATAAAAATCTCTTGGAAGGAAACAAAATTCCAGATTTGACCGGTGAAGCGCCTCTAAGAATAGCAATATCCGCATTTTTATATAAATTTCATCATTTGGAAGTAAATCCATCGCAAGTAGTTGTTTCTTGCAATAAAGCCGATATTTTATTTAAGCTTCTTCTTTTAGATGAATTCAAAAATCCCAAGAGCAGTTTGCACGGACTTTTGCAGCTTGCAGAAAAATCAATCAGTCCAAGGGAAATAAAACCGTGCATTGCAGTTCCGCAGGGATTTCATTCTTCTCTTACAGATGTATTTTCCGCGGCAAATATAAAAACCACTGAAATTCCATTTGACTCAAAAGAATCCATTGCCGCATTGCTAGAAAAAAGCGGGGCAACATCAGCGTTTATTTACTCAAAAAACACAGATTCAAAGAAGAAAAAGCAGGAAATTCTTGAATGGGCGGAAAAAGAAAATTTCAGATATATAATTGAATACGACACATCTACAGAAATATCTGGCTCTGACTTTGTTTATAGCCAAGATTTTAACGGAAAATGCATTTATATTGAAAATTTTTCAAATCTGATTTCAAAATCAATAAATACGACGGCGGCTATTCTTCCAAAGAAAATTTTAGAAAGCTACAAAAATCAGTACCAAAAATTTGGATGTCCACTTTCTATTTTAAGCCAAATGGCAATCGCTGATTTTTTGATAAAAGACAAGCTAATAAATTATTTGTCCAGCATAGAGCAAATTTAAGAGCCAAATATTTCGTTTTTATGAATTTTGCCGATTTCTTCAAGGCAGTTTTTTAGAGGAAGATTGTTGTTTTTTCTGAATTCGTTTAAATCTACAATAAACCGGTTCATTGAAAAATGCTGGTATACAAAAACTTTATTCCAAGAACTGTACCCTTCATATTGTTTTTTCAACTCTTCTCTATACCCATTAAAAACTCCATTTTTCTTAAGTTCAGAATATCCAACAAGCCATAATTCCGGAAAACCATCTTCTGCATTAGAAAAAAGTCCATTATGAAGCTCAAATGCAAGCTGAGCCATTTTTTTTTGGCTTTCATTTACAAGCTCTACAATTTTTTTGCTTCCATTTTTTAGAATATATTTTAACTGAACAGTTTTTGCAGTATGAATAGGAGTTTTATTCAAAATCAAGACATTTTTTCTAAAATCAGTATCCAATTCTGGATTGCGCCTAAAAAATCCTTCTGCAATTCTTCCGCTTTGTCCGACCAAATATTTTTGAGTAGAAGTCAATTGCTCTTCTTTTCCAGGATTGTCTCCAATAACAATGAAATTTATTTTATCAGTTTTTTGAACATCATCATAAGCTTTGTTATAGACAATTGAAGTTTCCAAATTGTAAGCTGGAGTATCTTTTGCAGATTCTTTTTGCAATGGGTACAGTTCACTTGAAAACTGGCTCCATTGACTACAAAGATTTTTAAACTCATCTCTAAACTTCAAAAAAACATTCCATTGTGAATCATTCATTTTTACCGCTCCACAGTTTTTCGCATTAAAATTCCATCAGTTTTTGTTTCATTTGAAGAAAAAAACTTCTGTATCCGTCCATATTCAATAAAACCACATTTTTTATATATGTGCAAAGCTGGAATCCAAATTTCATTTACTAAAAGTACAATTTCTTTTATCTGTGGAAATGACTTTATAATTTTTTCTACACTTTTATTGAAAAATCTGTACCCCAATCCATTTCCTTTGTACTCATTTAAAATTGCTATGGAACTTATATATAAAACTGCACCCTCTTTTTTATGATTTTTCAACGCTGAATGATTTAAAGAAAAGCAACTGTCACCTTTTTGAGGTACAGAATTCCACAATTCAGAAGAAAAATATCCAATTTTTTTATTGTTTTCTTCTAAAATAAAAAAACCTTCAGAAAATGTTTCTATACGCTCAAGAAAAATATCTTTACTTTCTTGAATTCCCTCTGCAAAAGCCTCTTTCTCAATGTTCATAATGTCATCTATATCAGATTTTGTGGCTTTTCTTAAAATTTCCATTGAAACCTCTTTTTACTCAACATAAATTTACTGAATTTTCCACCAATTGTGGAAAACTTGTGTAAATTCATGTGTATTTAAAGGGAATTTTCCACAGATTTATGTGTAAAACTCTTAAATTTTTGTGGAAAACTTGGTGTAAAAAAGTGAATAAATGACTTTTCCACAATAAAAAAAAGCACGCTGTTATTAACAACGTGCCTGTTAATTTTCAAAAAATTTATTTCATCTTTACAAGTTCAATATCAAATGCAATATAAGCGCCGCCAGGAATCACTCCAGGATAGCCTCTGTCTCCATACGCCAAGTCAGAAGGAATTACAATTGTTCTTTTTTCACCAAGCTTCATATCCTGAACCATAATATCAAAGCCCGGGATCATTTGTCCTGCTCCAGTTTGGAATTCAAGAGGACCTCTGCCTTTTGACTGATCAAAAACACTTCCGTCTACTAAATATCCCTTATATTCAGTAGCAACTGATTTTCTTGAGCCGCATTTATTTCCAGTGCCTTCTTTTGTTATTTTATAGTAAATTCCATTCTTGTCTTTTTCAAAGCCCGGAAAATTCTTTTCCACTTCTGCAATTTTTGCGGCATTTGCTTTTTCTTTTGCTTCCAAAGCCTTTTTTTCAGCTTCTGCGGCAAGCCTGTCAAAATCAGCCTGTGTTGCAGTGAATTTTTCAGCTTCTGCGCCTTGACGAATAATTTTTATGCTTTTAATTTCATCATTCTGTGCAATAGCATTTACTGTAGCCTGACTTGCTTCATCAACAACGTGCCCAAAAATTGTATGATGACCATTCAGCCAAGGAGTTTCTACATGGGTTATAAAAAACTGGCTTCCATTTGTTCCAGGACCTGCATTTGCCATTGCAAGAACTCCAGAACCTGTAAATTCAAGTCCATCTACAATTTCATCTGCAAAATTATATCCAGGTCCGCCTGTTCCGTTTCCTTTTGGATCTCCACCCTGAATCATAAAATCAGAAATAACTCGATGGAATTTTAATCCGTCATAAAAAGGCTTCCCCTTTGCAGCATCCAAAGTTCCTTCCACAAGTCCAACAAAGTTTGTTACCGTTAAAGGAGCCTGTTTATAAAAAAGTTCAAGAATAATATCGCCTTTGCTTGTATTTATTACAGCAAAAATTCCATTTTTTCCTTCCAAAGATTTCATAGGTTTACATCCTCCATAAAAAATAAGCGCGCAAGTAAAAAGCAACGCCCCTATAAATTTTTTCATTTTTCCTCCAAATATCACTCAGAAATTTGCTTAGAAAACCATGTGTAAATCGCATCAAGCCTATTTAAAAGCGACTTTTGCATTCTTTTTTCAAGAACCCCCAAAGAGAAAAAATTAGCCTTCACATTCATATAAACGACAATATAATCATCGCAAACTGTCATAACAAGATTTATATGAACGTTTTCTGGCTTTACAGCTTTTATAAACTTGTAATATACAGGAGTTGTGTTTACAAGTTTCATTGAAATTTCATTTTCCGTCTGAAAATACGAAACTTCGTAGTTTGTTTTTCCAAGCGAATTGTCATTTAAAAGGCAATACTGAACGAGTCCGTTTGCGCTTCCTTCTGTTTTATCATCAACTCTAGTCCTGTCTTGAGGTCCTGCAATGCAATATGCGTCGTGATAAAGCGTAGTCCACTTTTTTTCACCATTTGAATAATATTGCATTCCTTCCATTTTGCTGACAGAACGTAAAATTACAGAAGCCTCATTCAAATCAATATTTTCTTTTGGAATAAGATAAATATTTTCGCCAATGAGAGAAGGCAAATCACCTTTATTTGACGCAAGTTCTTCTGCAATTTTATTTGAAAGTTCAGTTTTAGGAAGAAGCGAAAATTTGGCTTCTTTTGGCTTAAACTCGTTAGCCTGAATTTTTCCCTGCTGCTTTAAAATCTCAAAATTTTCTTTTCCAAGAATTTCTTCTGCAGAATAAGCCGACAAAAATGCAGTAAAAAAATTCAAAACCAAAAGAAATCCTGAAATTCTACAAATAAACTTTTTCATCGGCTTTTCTCCAAATTTTAATCAGCGTACGCCTTTATAAATAACGCGCACCTGCTTATATAAACCTTCTCCTTCCGATTTGGTTTCAACATCTGCAATATCATTTAAAGTTGTATGAATAAGACGGCGCTCAAAAGGATTCATAGGCTCAAGCAAAATCGAAGTTTTCTTCTGGCGGACTTTGTCAGCTGTAACATAAGCAAGGCGCACAAGGCTTTCTTCACGGCGGATTCTATAATTTTCTGTATCAAGAATAATGCGCAAATCTTCTCTTCCAAGATGTCCTGCGTAAACATTTACAATAAGCTGCATTGCATCAAGGTTTTTGCCTTTTCTTCCAATAAGAATTGAAGACGACTCGCTTGAAAGTTTTATTCCAATCTTTTTTTCTTCACGGAACATGATTTCAACAGCAGCCTCATATCCCATTTTTTCAATAAGAGTTTTTACAAAATCAATAATTTTTTCTTCAATTTCGTCCTGAGGAAGAGGATTAGAAACTAACGAAGGGTCATTAGCTCTTGTCGTTGCGTTAGGAACTTTTCCATCAAATTCAGGTGAAACTTGATTTTTTGAATCAACTGTGTGAACTCTGATTTTTACATATCCGTTTTTAAACAAACTTTTTTTCTGGGATTCAAGAATTTCAACATCAAACTGGTCTTTTTCAAGTCCAAGCTCAGCAGCAGCTTTTTCAATAGCTTCTTTTTCTGTTTTTCCTTCATATTCGTAAATCATATATTACCTCGCAAAATTAAATTTTATCTTGTTTTCTTTTTTCCGCCTTTAAATTTCAAGACGTTTTTATTTACAGTTTTTTCATTTTCAAGCTCGGAACGTTTTTTGTTCATTACGCTGTTTATAACAAGCTGTTGACCAATCTGAATAATATTGCTGACTGCCCAATAAAGCAAAAGTCCGCTCGGAACATTATAGAACAAGAAAAAGAACATTAACGGCATTCCATACATCATGAACTTCATCTGCGACTGGCTTGCTCCAGTTCCAGGATTTCCGTACTGAGTTATTTTTCCGTTCAAAAGCTGAGATGCAGTATAAATAAACGGAAGAAGTCGCAAATTGTTCATTGTAAACGCTGAAATAAAAGGAATGTTGCGCTTCCAAGTCCAAATGCTGTCTCCTGCCGAAAGATCTTCAATCCATTCTTTTACAAAACTTGCTCCGCGGAATTCAAAGTAATTGTTAAAAACATTGTAAAGAGCAAACAAAATAAACATTTGAACAACCATCGGAAGACATCCAGACATAGGATTATATCCAGCTTCTTTATAAAGCTTCTGCATTTCCATGCTAAGCTTCTGCTGGTCATTTTTGTATTTTTCCTGAAGAGCTTTCATTTTAGGCTGAATTTTCTGCATCTTAAGAGAACCCATAGCGGCATTTTTATTCAGCGGGAACAAAACAATCTTCAAAAGAATTGTAAGAATTATTATGGAAATTCCCCAGTTATGGGCAACTAAATTGATTTTTTCAAGACACCATTTTAAAATTATTTCAATCCAAGAAAGGAATCCGCTTGTCTGCAAAGCTTCGTTGAATTTAGCATTTGAAAGATTCCATGCGTTTTTTGTCTGATCATTATATTTTATAAGCTCACGTTCCTGGCGCGGTCCAACATAAATGTAATAAGTATCATTTGAAGTTTCGTCCAAAACAGGCTTTCTTGGAATAAAAATTTGGCATCCGTCTTCATTTTCGGATTTAGATGTAACTTTTATTTTTCCAAGCATATCAGAAGGAGAAGAAGGCTTTACAAGCATTGTAAAATATTTTCCACCGACTCCAACCCAGTCTACAGAATTCAAGTCGTAAAATTTATCTGAAATATTCTTGCGGAATTTTTTTCCACTATTCAATGCAAGAACTTGTCTTACTTCGTAGCGGTTTTTCTTATCATATCTTGGTCCAATTTGAGGAGCTGTTCTTAAAGTATAAGCTGCTCCTCCAAGTTCAAATTCTCCGCCTTCCTTTGAAATTATAGAAACATCAAGTTTAAAAGAATAATCATCAGGACTGAAAGTATATCTTTTTCCAAGCGTGAATTTTTTAGGATTTCCTTCAGAATCTTTAATTTCATAATCACGGTAAAAAAGAATCGTATAATCATCTTTTTTTGTCACATTGAATATATCATTTAAAGCCGGATTTTCAGTTCCGCCAAAAGAAAGACTGAACGCTCTGTTTGAACTGGTTATATTATTTACCATTTCAACGCCAGAACCAGTTTCTTTATCCTTATGCTCAAGAAGCTGATAGCTTATAATATCTCCGCCGCGGTTTGTAAATGTAACTTTTGCTTTGTTAGTTGAAATTACAAATTCCTGAACATCTTCTGAATTCTGAACAGTTGCCTCAGAAAATGAAGCAGAAATCATTTCTTTTTCAGCTTTTATTTGAGCTTCCTGCTCTTCTTTTTTTGCTTCAAATTCAGCAGCTTGCTCACGTGCTTTTTCCTGCTGACGCGGCATAACATACTTTGTTTGGATAAATAAAGAAACAACAAGAACAATTGTAGAAAGTGATATTGCTAAAATTGTATTTTTTTCCATAAATTTTTCCTTTTACGCCTTTTAAGGAACAGGATCATAGCCTCCTTTGCAAAAAGGATTGCATCTGAGAATTCTTTTTATGGCGAAATAAAGACCCTTTACAGGACCATGTTTTTGAATTGACTCCAATGCATAGGCAGAACAACTTGGAGTATAACGGCAGCACGGAGGAAATAGAGGAGAAATACAAACTTGATAAAATCTTATAAAAAGAACTAAAAAACTTATGAAGAAATTTTTTATTCCTTTAATAAGCCAGCTTTTTTGCATAATGTCTTAAATTGTCCGCACCGCGAAAGGAACGAGTCATTTCCGGGATAAACTAAAAAAAGAATATCAAAACCGGTGTTCAGGCGCGCTTTAAAAAAACGATATGTTTCACGGCTATAGCGTTTAGATCTGTTTCTTTCAACAGCATTTCCATAGCCACGGGGAAGAGGAAAAGCAATTCTATTAAAATTCAAATCGTTTCTGGAAAAAAAAATTTTTGCTCCAGCAACACTGAATCTCTTCCCTGTTTTAAAAAGTTTCTGGATGTCGGCAAAGCGCTTTATATGTTCTTCTCTTCTAAAACGCCCTGTTTTTAGCAAGTCCGTATCCATCCTTTAATTCAGAAAAATCAGTAAGGCTTCTTTTCGTCAGAAACTGTAAGCTTGTAGCGACCCTTAGCTCTTCTTCTAGCAAGAACCATGCGTCCGCCGCGAGTTGCCATACGTGCACGGAAACCGAATTTTCTATTGCGCTTTACTTTGCTAGGCTGATATGTACGTAACATAATAAGACTCCTATATAAATAAAATTTTTTTCAGATTAGTAGAGCAAATATTATCATTATTTTTCAAGATTGGTCAACATACTTTTTCTTAAATCATCAAAAAGAACTTTTAATTCTGGAGGAAGCTCTTTTTTTTCTGACTTTTTCAAATTTTTATTGATGTTGATTCCAGATTTTTTGTTAATTTCTTCTTCAAATTCAAGTTTTTTTTCGACTTTTTTATAAATCGAATCTTTATTTTCTATTCCTGATGAAATTCCACCTTTGTTTCCTTTTAGGCGGAATGCAAGAGTTTTAAATTCAACTTCAGGAAATTTCATTCTAAATCCATTGAGTATGTATTTTTTATGAAATTGTATAAGCGAAATCCAGCCAGGATGATCGGCTTCAATGAGCAAAATTCCATTTTTCAAGTCAATTACACGACTATGTCCTGCCATGTTAAGACCTTCATTCGGATTTGAAGAATTAGTTTTTATGCGCGAAAGAATTTTTTTCCATTCGTCATAAATATTTACAGAATTCTGCGCATTTTCAACTTTTATAGAATTGAATGCATTTGAAATTATCTGGCTAAAAGAAACAATTTCTTCGCTCATTCTGAATCTTCCCATTTTCCGTCTTGAATTTTGTAAACTCTTGTGCTTTCTCTTTTGTAATTTTTATAAGGTTCTCCGGGAAGAAAAGTGCAAAAAAGCTGGTCATATTCAGGCAAAAGAGAAGTTACTTTTTGTCTTTTTTCAGGATCTAGCTCAAGAAGAACATCATCCATAAGCAAAACTGGCTTTCTTGAAGTAATCTGTTTATAAAAAACAGCTTGTCCAGTTCTTAAAATCAAAGCTATAAGCCTTTTTTGACCAGTAGATGCTGTTGGAACAAAAGGAATTCCTTCTTTTTCAAAAACAATTTTATCCCGGTGCGGTCCACTCATTGAAGATCCTATTATCTTTTCCTGCTCCCTTGTTTTATTTAAATAATCAACAACATAATCGACTGATGGAATATTTCTGTCAAAAAAAGAAGAATTAAAATTGTCTGATTTGTTTTTCCAAGACGGAATATATTTTATGGAAACTCCAGAAATTCCAGTTACCTGCTCGTAAAGTTTTCCAAAAATCTGATTAAAACCAAAAACAGCATCTTTTCTTTTTTTCTGAATTTCAAGTCCATTTTGAGCAAGCTGAAAATCATAAGTTTCAAGCAAATCGTAATGTTTTTCTTTTAGACTTAAATTTCTGTTTTTCAGAATACGCTTATATTTTCTCATAATATCAATGTAAAGAACATCGTACATGCTCAATGATTGATCTATGAAAAATCGCCTTCTTTCTGGAGAACCTATGGCAAAGTCCAAATCTTCATGACTGTAAAGAACACACGGCATTGTATTTATAAGTTCTTTTCGGTCATGAAGAATTTTTCCGTCTTTTTCTATTTTTTTAAGCCTTTCTTTTAAAATAATTGAAGTCGTATGTGAAGTTCCATTTTCTTCCCTGAACAAGCAACGAAGGCTCATTTCACTTTCATTTTTTTTTATAACCTCTGAATCAATATGAGTTCTAAACGATGAGCCGTAAGCAGAATAATAAAGAGCTTCTAAAAGATTGCTCTTTCCTTGTCCATTTTTTCCAACAAAATAAATTTCTTTTGAAGACAAATCTATGTTTTCATTGCAGAGATTTCTAAAATTATATGGAGACAGAGAAAGAAAAGGCATTTTTTATGCTTTATTTTCTATTCTTTTTGCATCGGCATTATTATGTGGAAATAATCTTCAGCTGGCTCAGGGCGCATGGTAACAGCTTTCATTTCCTCTGTAAATTCAAATGCAATTTTTTCAGAATTTATGCCTTTTAAAGGTTCTTCAATATAGCGGAAATTTAACGCTATTGTATAAGATTCACCTTGATATTGACACGGAATTTCTTCATCTGCGCTTCCCATATCCGACTGAGAAGATGTTATTTTTAAAACTCCGTCAGAAATATTAAAGAAAATACGTCCAGCTTTTTTATCAACCATAAGAGCAACACGCCTAAGAGCATCTACTAAATCAGTTCTGTAAACTTGAAAACTGTAAGCCTGATGTTCAGGAATAACACGCTCATAATTAGGAAACTGTCCTTCCAAAAGAGCCGCTCCAAATCTGTAGTTTCCGAATTTAAAGAAAATCATTTTATCAACAACAGCCACAAAAATATTTCCTTCTTCCGGAGCGTGCTTTAATATAATATTTAAAATTTTTGGATGAACTATCGCTGAAGGAAATTCGCTTATTCCAGCAAGGATTGATTTTGAAACAAAACTCAAACGGCGACCGTCTGTGGCAACCATATTTAAATTGTCGCCTTTTTTCTCAAAGAAAACACCGTTCATAAAATAGCGCGTTTCATCTTCGCTTACTGCAAAAGAAGTCTGTGCTATCATTTCTTTTATGTCTTTTGATGAAACTTCAAAATAAGGAACATTTTCAGCTGAATAAAATTCAGGGAATTTTTCCTGAGACATGCTTTTCATTTGGAATTTAATTTTTTTGTCTACAGGCTTGATTATTACATTTATGGACTGTTCTTCGCCTTCTTTTTTTTCCTGATTGAATTCAATTTCTCCAGAAGGAAGGGAATTCAAAATTCCCATGAATTTATCACAGTAAACTGTTGTAGTACCTTCTTCAGTTATTTGAACAGGAACTTGAGTTTCAAAATTAACTTTTATATCAGTTGCTTTTATAGTCAGCTTATTTTCCTGAGCTATAATCAGAATATTTGAAAGGATTGAACCCATGTTTTTTGTTGAAATGATTTCTTGGGCAATTGAAATTTCTTTAATCATTGTGTCTTTGTCAAATGTAAATCTCATATATTTCTCCCATAAAAAGTCAATGAAGGAATTTCAATTTCCGATTTGACTTTTTAGTGCAATTTCGCAACAAAGTGAGAAATTGCAGTTGATAAGAAAGTTTGCAACGCAAACTTGTAAATAAAAGCTTTGACGCTATTTTAGACAAAGTTTTTATTGTAATCTCCTAGCTTTACTATACAATTTTGCATAATTATTCGCTTTTTAAAAGCAAATGAATTTTTATACACAAGCTATATTAAATTTATAAATTTATAAATTTTAGTAATAGTAGTAATAGTGCCTGTGGATTTATGGAAAAGTGATTTTTCTTTTTGCATAAAAAGAAATTAAGTTGTGCAAAAGTCAATGAAATGAATTCACTTTTTTTCCACAAATTCACTTTTTTTATAAAATCCTTATTTTTTCCACAGGATTATAACATATTTGAATATAGTTTTCCACTGAAATTAAAGCCTCTTGTAATCTTTTATTTCTTTTATAAGGAGCTCAATTGTTGAATTTAAGCTTTCGTCTGTTTTAAGCTGAAGCTCGATTGTATTGTAGCTGTGCATTATAGTTGAGTGGTCTTTTCCGCCGAATTCAGCTGCGATTTCATTGAATGAAGATTCAGTTAGAATCCGTGAAATATAAATTGCAATGTGGCGCGAATATGCTATTTTTTTATTGCGCTTTACGCCTTTTATATCGCTTAAAGAAATGTTGTAATGGTTTGCGACAACTTTTTGAATTGTGTCTATTGAAATTGAGCCGTCGGAAACTTTGCTTATATTGTCGCTTAAAAGTTTTTTTGCAATATCGATTGTAAGATTTTTTTGCAAAAGTTCAGCATAACCAATCATTTTATCAAGGCACGCTCCAAGTTCTCGAACGTTCGATTGAATATTTTTTGCTATGAAATCAATTACGTCTTCTGGAACTGATTTTTTCTTTATTTCAAGTTTTTTTAAGAGAATGGCTTTTCTTATTTCGTAGCTTGGAGGCTGCAAATCTATTGTAGTTCCCATTGAAAATCTTGATTTCAGTCTGTCTTCAATTCCATTTAGTTCAGAAATCGGACGGTCGCAAGTGAATACAATTTGAGCATGAGTTCTGTAAAGCTCTTCAAATGTATAAAAAAGCTCTTCCTGCGTCTGAATTTTGTCTTCTAGAAAGTGAATGTCATCCAAAAGGAGAACATCAAGTTTTCTGTATTTGTTTTTGAATTTTTCGGAAGTTCCATCTCTTAAGGAAAAAGTAAATTCGTTTAAAAAATTTTCCGCGCTTATGTAACATATTTTTATGTTTTCTTTTCCTTCAGGCGGATTGTTATAAATGTAATTTCCAATTGACTGCATTAAGTGGGTTTTTCCAAGTCCGACTCCTCCATAAATTAAAAGAGGATTAAAACGTCTTCCTGGTTCTTTTGCGGCTGCGAGAGATGCGCTGTAGGCAAATTCGCTGTTTTCGCCTTTTACAAATTTTTCAAATGTGTAATCTTCGCTTAATTGTGGATGAATTTTAAAAGTGGGTACAAAATTTATGGGTGCAGATTTTTTTTCTGAATCGGCTTCTGTTTCGTTTGAAATATTTGAATTGTTAGAATCAATGGTTGCAGTTTTGGGTACAGAATTTATAGATTCAGATTCTTTTTGAGAATTTCTCTTTTTCAATATATAAGTTAAATTTATATTTTGCCCTGACAGTTCGGCTATTTTTGATTCTACTGCGTTTACATAACCTTTGTTTACCATGCTGATCCACATGAAATCAGAGGGTACAGATACGGTTATAGTTTCAATTGTATCTTCTACATATTCCATGTTGAACCAAAGCTTAAATTCTGATTCTAATCCTTTTAATTTGTATTCATCATGGATTTGTTTTAAGGCTTCATTCCAAAAAGCACGGTAATTCTGTTCACTCATAGCTTACGATTATACTCTGTCTTTACTTTTTTCTTCAATATGAGTATACTTATTTTTCAATTTATTTCTATTTTATATACATTTCATTTTGCAGAAATTTCGGAGTTTTTCATGTCTGAAGAAAATAATCAATACGGAGCAGGAAGCATTCAGGTTTTAAAAGGACTTGAAGCTGTAAGAAAAAGACCTGGAATGTACATAGGTTCTACAGGACCAAATGGACTTCATCATCTTGTTTATGAAGTTGTAGACAACAGTATTGATGAAGCCATGGCTGGTTACTGTACTCAAATTACTGTGGCTCTTGAAAAAGACGATATTTGCCGTGTAGAAGACAATGGACGTGGAATTCCTGTTGATATTCATCCTACAGAACATATTTCAGCGCTTGAGCTTGTTCTTACTCGTCTTCATGCTGGTGGAAAATTTGACAAGTCAAATTATAAAGTTTCTGGCGGACTTCATGGAGTTGGAGTTTCCTGCGTAAATGCGCTTTCTGTATGGATGGAAGCTTTTGTAAATAAAGATGGAAAACGTTATCATCAGAAATATGCGGAAGGAATTCCTAAGTCTAAAGTTGAATGCATTGGAGAAACAGGACTTCATGGAACTACAATCCGCTGGAAAGCAGACGCTTCAATTTTTACAGAAACAACGACTTATAATTTTGATGTTCTTTCTACAAGGCTTAGAGAACTTGCATTTTTAAATCCTGGAATAACAATTGTTTTTAGAGATGAACGGCTCGAAAATCCAAAGGAAGTTGTCTTTAAATTTGAAGGCGGAATTAAGCATTATGTAAGCTATTTAAATGAAGGAAAAAAAATAATTCCAGAAGAGCCAATTTATATTAACGGCGAAGAAAATGATGTAATCATAGAACTTGCAATGCAATATAATGACAGCTATTCTGAAAATATTTTTTCTTATGTAAATGATATTAATACTAGAGAAGGCGGAACTCATCTTGACGGATTTAAAATTGCGCTTACTGTGGTTTTAAATAAATTCCTTGAAAAAAATGAAAAGCTTCTTAAAAAGCTTGACAAGGATGAAAAACTTACAGGAGACGACGTTAGGGTAGGACTTACTGCTGTTTTGTCACTAAAAATTCCAGAGCCTCAGTTTGAAGGTCAGACAAAAACTAAACTTGGAAATTCTGAAGTCCGCGGATATGTCGATTCGCTTGTAAAAGAAAAACTTACACTTTTCTGTGAGCAGAATCCGCAGATTACAACAATGATTCTTGAAAAAGCTGTTGGAGAAGCTGCTGCCCGCATTGCCGCTAGAAAAGCTAAAGACAGCGCGCGCCGTAAAAACAATATAGACAGTTTTGGACTTCCAGGAAAATTAAGCGATTGTTCTTCAAAAAATGCCGCTGAATGTGAAGTTTACATTGTCGAGGGAGATTCTGCAGGTGGTTCTGCAAAAAAAGGTCGCGATGCTAAAACTCAGGCAATTCTTCCTTTGTGGGGAAAAATGCTCAATGTTGAAAAAGTCCGTGCAGACAAAGTTGTAAATAACGAAAAACTTCAGCCTGTAATTGCTTCTCTTGGAGCAGGATTTGGAAAAGATTTCAATATTGAAAAGCTTCGTTACCATAAAATTATAATAATGGCAGATGCTGATGTTGATGGAAGCCACATTAGAACTTTGCTTTTAACATTTTTCTTCAGATATATGCCTGAGCTTATTGAAAAAGGCTATGTTTATCTTGCAATGCCGCCTTTGTTTAAAATTGAAATTGGAAAGCAGAAAATTTATGTTTATTCTGACGAAGAGCGCGATGCTGAGCTAGAAAAGCTTGGAGACAAAAGAGAAAAAGCGGATGTTCAGCGTTATAAAGGTCTTGGCGAAATGGACGGAAATCAGCTTTGGGATACGACTATGAATCCTGAAACACGCAGAATGAAAGTAGTTACGATTCCAGATGCAGTTGCTGCAGACAGAATTTTCAGTATTTGCATGGGAGAAGAAGTAGAACCCCGCAGAAAATTTATTGAAGAAAACGCTGTCTATGCAAATCTGGATGTTTAGGATAAAAAATGGAAAACACAGAAAATACAACAAATCTTATAAAAATTCCGATTGAAAATGAAGTAAAGCAGGCTTTTATTGACTATTCAATGTCTGTTATTGTAAGCCGCGCTCTTCCTGATTCCCGCGATGGTTTAAAGCCTGTTCACCGCCGAATTATTTATTCCATGGAAGAAAATCATCTTTCTGCAGGCGGAAAAACAAAGAAATGCGCTACGATTGTCGGTGATGTTCTTGGAAAATATCATCCTCATGGAGATGCTTCTGTTTATGATGCTCTTGTTCGCCTTGGCCAGGATTTTAGCCAGCGTTATATCGTAGTTCATCCGGGCGGAAATTTTGGAACAATAGCCGGAGATCCTCCAGCCGCATATCGTTACACCGAAGCAAAAATGACAAAAATTGCCGAGGAAATGGTTGAGGATATAAACAAAGATACTGTAGACATGATTCCTAACTATGATGATACAAAGGAAGAGCCTACAGTTTTGCCTTCAAAATTTCCGTTTCTCTTATGCAATGGATCTGTTGGAATTGCTGTTGGAATGGCTACAAATATGCCTCCTCACAATCTGCGTGAAGTTGCAAATGCCATAAGCGCATATATTGATAATCAGGATATAACAGTCGATGAGCTTTTAAATCATATAAAAGGTCCTGATTTTCCTACAGGCGGAATTATTTTTGGAAAGCAAGGAATTGCAGATGCTTATAGAACTGGACGTGGAAAAATTCTTGTCCGCGGAAGATTCAATATTGAGGTAAGCAAAACAGGACTTGAATCCGTTGTGTTTACTGAAGTTCCTTACGGAGTGAATACAAGAACTCTTTGTGAAAAAATAGGCGAACTTGCACGTGATAAAGTTATTGATGGAATTAGCGCAATAAATGATGAATCTTCCGACAGAAGCGGAATGAGAATTGTAATTCATCTAAAACGTGGCGCAATAACAAAAGTTGTAATAAATCAGCTTTTTGCAAAAACAGCGTTGCAGTCAAGTTTTGGAGTTATAAATCTTGCGCTTGTAAAAGGGCGTCCGCAGATTTTAAATTTAAAGCAGATTATAAAATGCTTTGTTGATCATCGTGATGAAGTTATAACTCGCCGCGTAACTTTTGACTTAAATAAAGCACGTGCGCGCGAACATATTCTGGAAGCGTTGATTACAGCTGTTGATGCGATTGATGAAGTTATAAAGATGATTCGCTCTAGCCGTGATGAAACAGAAGCCAAAGCCAAACTTATGCAGCGTTTTGGATTTGATGAAATTCAGGCTGAAGCAATTGTTGAAATGCGTCTTGGCCGTCTTACAAATTTGCGCATCGATGAGCTTCGTAAGGAAATGGAAGAAGTAAAGGCTTTTATTGCCCATTGTGAAGATTTGCTTGCTCACCATGAAAAAATTCTTGCGATTATAAAAGATGAAACAAATGAGCTTTCTGAAAAATATGGCGATGATAGAAAAACTGACATTGTTGCTGGTGAAGTTGAAAGCATAAATGTTGAAGACATGATAAAAGAAGAAGATATGGTCATTCTTGTTTCTAAGCTTGGCTATATAAAAAGAGTTTCTGTAAGCCAGTATAAAAGTCAGGGAAGAGGCGGAAAAGGAACTATTTCAGCAAAGCTTGTTGAAGAAGATTATATAAATCAAATGTTTATTGCTTCAACGCATGATTATTTGATGTTTATTACAACTGAAGGAAAAGCTTACTGGATAAAAGTCCATGAAATTCCTGAAGCATCAAAGACAAGCCGCGGTTCTCATATAAAAAGCCTTCTTGCTGTCAGTGCAAATGAAGATATTACAACAATTGTCAGCTTAAAAGAATTTTCAGAAAACAATTATTTGTTTATGGCTACAGCAAATGGCGTTGTCAAGAAAACTCCTACAAGCGACTTTAGAAATGCAAAGTCCCGTGGAATGCAAGCTGTTCGTCTTGATGAAGGAGATACTCTTGTAAGTGCGATTCTTTCAACAGGAAAAGATGAGCTGCTTCTTGTAAGCCGCCGTGGACAAGCTTTAAGAATAAATGAAGAAGATGTGCGTCCAATGGGAAGATCTAGCCGCGGTGTTGCCGGATTGAAGCTTTCTGAAGGTGATGAGCTTTGTTCCGCTATAAGGATTCATACAGAGCCTGATTCAAAAATTCTTGTAGTTACAGAAAAAGGCATAGGAAAAAGAGTTGATTCCGCAGAATTTAATGCGCACGGAAGAGGAACAGGCGGACAAAAGATATTTGGCAATGTTGATGACAAAGGCGAAATTATAGGAGCTTTGTGTGTCCGTGATTCAGATAGCATTATGTGCATTACAAGCCAAGGTACTTCTGTCCGTGTAGAAGCCAAAGATATAACAGTGCAGGGTAGAGGAGCAAGCGGAATAAAAGTTGTTTCAATTACAGACCCTGATTATGTTGTTGGAGTTGATAGAATTGCCAATGATGAGGATGAAAAGAAATAATTTGTAAGATTCAAAGTTCGCCGCAGAATTTCAATAGAAAATCTGCGGCTTTTTTTATGAATTTTTACTAAATTTTTGTCAAATTTGTTTTTATTATAAATTTATTTAAATTTTGTATTATCTTTATTTAAATATAGATGTTTCAAAATGTTTCATGTGAAACAATGTTTTTCAACAAGTTTTCCACAAGTATAGACTTTTCTTTTAGAATTTAAAACTACTTGTAGTTTCTTATAAAATAAAGAATTACAGAATTTTTAAATTTGTTTTTATTTTTGTATTTAAAAATTTCCATAGTTTTTCCACATTTATGTTTCACGTGAAACAGATTCATTGATTTTCTCTAGTTTTTTTCTGTTAATTTTTGAAAAGAAAAGTGTTTTAATAATATGAAAAATGTCGAGATTCTGCGATTTTTTTTTGAGAAAATTTGCTAGGCTTTAATTTCGAGTTTTAAATTTTAGCGTCATCATAGGACTTGACACTGCGATGTTTCTGAATGAAACTCGGTTGATAATCCGTTGGAAAGATTATCGTATCAAGCACTGATAAAAAAATCCCATGTTTCACGTGAAACATGGGATTTCAATATTTAGTAAAAATTTTTTAACTTATTGCACTTTTTTGATTTTAGCTTTATTCAAAAATTAAAAAAGTGGTTCATAATTTTTGATATTGTTTATTAAAAAAGCCTTAACACTTTTGAGCCTCTGTTTGGATTCCATTTTTCTTTTCTTTCTTTGGGCAATGTTGATGTATCTGAAATTTTAAAGCCTAATTTTTCAAACCAATCTGCTGTTTGTGTTGTTAACAGGAATATTCCTTTTGAATTGTTGTTTTTTGCTTGTTTCACGAGAAACTCTATCATTCTTGGGCCAATTCCTATATGGGAACAGTTTTTGTCAACTGCTACTCCTGCAATTTCCGTTTGTCCATCGGAATAAGGAATAAGCGAAGCACAGGCTCTGATTGCGCCATCAAGTTCGTATACGATAAAGTTGTTGAACTGGGCTGAAAGACTTTCTTTTGTTCTGGGAAGTAGAATTCCTGATTCTATAAACGGCTGCATTACATTTAAAACTGCTGGAATGTCTTCTCTTGTCATTTCCCTGATTTTTCCGTAGTTGTTGCTATAAACCATTGTTCCAGAGCCTAAATCACTGAATATTTCACATGGAACAACTCCGTCTATAGAGCCGTTCAATATATGAACTCTGTCAACTCCTTGCGTGCAAGCTTTTTCCGCTTTTTTTAGAAGAGTGAAAATTTTTGCTTTTAGATATGCTTTGTTTGTTTCATGTGAAACATTTTTATCTGAAATTACCAAACGTTCGGTAGAATTTTCATTAGTTCCGTCTGAATTTACCGATGGTTCGTTTGTTTTTAAAAATATTTCAACTTCCTCTAAGTTTAAAGCCGGAATATTTCCTTCTGGAGAAAGACCGATTCCTTTTGGAATTAAAAAATTTTCAGAGTTGATTTCTGCATTTGGAACAAGGAAAAAAAGTTTGTCTGCATTTAAATTGATTGCGATTTGCTGTGAAAGTTCAATTGAAGAAATATTGTAAGGCTTGCCGGCTATGCTCCATCCAATACATGGAAAAATCGGAATAAATCCGTTGTCTAAAACTGTTTTTATTGAATCAGTTTGGAACTTTTCTATTTCTCCGCTTGTGCCGTAGTCAAATCCGTCGATAACGCCTTTTCCTCTGGCTCTGACCCAGTTTCCAATGACTGCGGTTTTTCCTTCACCTGCAAAAGCTGTCATTACTTGATTTGAAACATCAAACGCCGCCATTTTTATAAGTGGCATTGCTTCTGGACCTGTTATGCGGCAGTTGCAGTGAACTTTCCACTTTATATTTGCACTTGAAAGAATTTCATTTATTTTTTTGCTTGCTCCGGGAACAAGAATTATTTTTAGTCCTGCTTCGTGAATAAAACAAATGTCTCTTATATGGTTTAGAAAATGCGGACTGTCAATAAGAGTGTCGTCTATATAAATAACAACAAGCGCATTTTTAAATCTTTTTATATAGCGGATTACGTCCCGGATTCTTTCGGCTTTTTCATGAATAAGATTTTCTTCCATACTATATTAGTATTACGAAGCTAAAAAAAACTGTCAATCATCAAAACCGAATAACAAATTGTTATAAATAAAATCTTTTTGTTTTTTCATATAGACAGAGTTTTTTATATATGCTATCATTATAAAACATAAGGGCTCTTAGCTCAGCTGGTACGAGCGTCTGGTTTACACCCAGAATGTCGGGGGTTCGATCCCCTCAGAGCCCATAAAGACTTCATGTTTCTGCATGAGGTCTTTTTTTTATTTAACTGTTTGCAGGAAGAAAATGAAAAGCCAGCTTACAACTTTATGCTATATTGAAAAAGATAATAGCTATCTGATGCTCCATAGAGTTACAAAGAAAAATGATATAAACCACGATAAATGGATTGGCGTTGGCGGACATTTTGAAGCGGGAGAAAGCCCTGAAGATTGTTTGCTTCGGGAAGTAAAAGAAGAAACTGGACTTGTTCTGAATTCATTTTCTTTTAGAGGAATTGTAACATTTTTGTCTGACGATAATCCTGCTGAATATATGTGCCTTTACACAAGCGATGATTTTTCCGGAAATCTTATTGAGTGTGATGAAGGAAAACTTGAATGGATAAAAAAGTCAGATTTTAAAAATCTTGAACATTGGGAAGGCGATTTAATTTTTCTTGATTTAATGGAAAAAGGAGAGCCATTTTTTTCTCTTAAGCTGATATATAAAACTGGAATTTTAAAAGAAGCCTTTTTAAATGGAAAAAAGATAAGATAAAAAAAGGATGCCCAAAAAGTAGAGATTGTCGCATCGAGTGCTACAATGACATTTTGAACTTTATTGGTCATCCTCTTTTATTTTGGTTTATTTTTTTAGAAGCGCTGCAAAAGGATTGTAAGTTTCTCCGTCATCATCGTCTTTGTGTGATGAAAGATATTCTGTCGCATTGTCCTGCTCTTCATTTGAAACAACTGGAGCAAGCGAAATTCTTTTTTCTTCAGAATCAACATTTTCAACAATGACTGGAAATTTTTCACCAGGCTTGTAGATTTTTTTCAGATTTGTATTGCGTTCAACATTCATTTTAGATATGTGAACAAGCCCGTCTATTCCAGATGCGATGTTTACAAATATTCCGAAATCAGCTACATGCGAAATTGTTCCTTCGATTTTTGTTCCAGCTGGAAATTCGCTTTTTACATTGTCCCAAGGATCTGCTTCAAGTTCTTTTGTTGAAAGAGAGACTTTTTCATGTTGCCAGTCTGCTTTTATGATTTTTGCCGTTATTTCTTGTCCTACTTTTAAAACGTCTGAAACGTTGCTGACTCTAGCATGAGAGATTTCAGAAATTGGAAGTAGCGCTTGGAATCCATTTAAATCGATGAATGCGCCGTAGGATTCAATTGATTTTACTTTTCCGGTAACGGTCATTCCTTCTGTGTATTTTTTTGAAAGCTGATCAAGTTCCGCATTTGCCTGTTCTTCAAGAATTGCGCGGTTTGAAAGCACTATGTTTTTGCCATCATTTTTATATTCCTGGATTTTGAAAGCAAGGTGTTCTCCTACATATTCAGCTGGCTCCTTTTTCTGTCTGTACCCCATTTGAGAATAGGGACAGAATGCGCGGCTTGTGCCAATCATTACTTCAAATCCGCCTTTAATTTCTTTTTCAACGTGGCCTTCTACTGGAATTCCGTTTTTAAATGCATTTTCAAGAACTGATTTTCCTGCGTTTTGCCCGGTAAGTTTTGTTGTAAAATGAAGCTCTTCGTTTTTTCCACCTAGAAAATAAACTTTTATCTTGTCGCCTTCCTTTATAGAACAATTTCCGTTTTCATCGCAAAATTCAGCTTTGTTAACGAAACCTTCGCTTTTTAGCCCAAGATCAATAAAAACTGTGTCATTTGAAATTGCGGCGACAGTTGTTTCAATCATCTGTCCCTGCTCATATAAATTTTTCATTTGTTTTCCTTGTAAAATTGATGTCCAAATTATAAAATGAATTTGAAAAAAATTCAATTTGCAAATTTTTGCTGAACAGGTGAAAAAATGAGGCGAAAAGAAAGGGAAATTACTGATTTTGAAGAGATGATAAAAATTCTTGATGAATCGAATTTTTTGACGCTTGCGATGATAAATGGAAATGAGCCGTATTCTGTACCCGTAAATTTTGGGTACAAACTGGATGGCGACAGAAAACAGATTCAGATTTTTATTCATGGAGCTACAGAAGGCACAAAGCTTAACTGCATAAAGAATTGTCCCCGTGTATCTTTTTCTGCTGTATGCTATTGCGAAATAGGTACAGACAAAGAGCCTTGCGGGTGGACGAATTTTTATAGAAGTGTTTGCGGAAAAGGAAATGCTGTTGTTTTGGAGGATGCAGATGAAAAAAAAGAAGGATTAATCTGTATCCTAAAAAAATACGGGTACAAAGGACCAACTGTTTTTCCTGCTATCATGATGAAAAAAACTAGCATGATAAGAATTGATGTGGAAGAATTAACTGGAAAATTCCATGAAAAATAAATAGATAGAAATTTATATTTTTTTGCATTATACTTTTATTATTGAAAGCAAATTTGTTTTCTAAGGAGCGACTTATAAAAAACACGACAAAAATGGAGCTTGTGCCGCGCCGGCAGTAAAGGCGCAGTTTGAGTTTCAATGGCTTTTACTGCTTATTCAATCAGAAAATCAAAATCTTTTTGAAAAAGCGTCATCAAAATGAACTATGTAAAAGCGAAAAATGTCCTTCCGTCCGAGCTTCTTGAAATGATTCAGGAATACGCGGCCGGAACTTACTTGTATATTCCGCAGAAATGCGAAAGCCGAAAAAACTGGGGAGAATCAAAGGATTCCAAAGCCTGGTATAATAATCGGAACCAGCGGATATACAAAAATTACAAGGAAGGATTTTCGGTCAGCGAGATTTCTCAAGAATTCTTTCTGAGCGAAAAGTCAGTCTACAGAATCATCTTGCACGAAAAAAAAGCGGAAGCAAGATGAAAATGCGGCGGATACGGCAATGAATTTTGTCTGTCCGCCGTTTTTTTGCCCGAACGGATTTTTCTTATTCTACACGGATTTTCTCATTCTCTTTTCTGAAATGTCTTTGAGGTAGGAAACAGGCGCAGCTTTTCGTATTATAAAACTATACGAAAACGTCATTCTCTTGACTGGCAAAGGATGTTTTTTCGCAACGGATTGCCGGGTCTGTGCCCGGCAATGACGGTCCTCTTCAGATGTCATTTCTGTGCTCCGGCGCAGAAATCTATGCGCGAGAAATCATCTAGTCAAACCTGAGTATGACATAGGGGGAAAAATGAACGGCAAAATCGACATGGAAAAAATCACTTTCAGGAACGAGACTCCTGCGGACTACAGGGCGGTCGAAAATTTGACGCGCGAGGCGTTCTGGAACGTCTACAAGCCCGGCTGCGACGAGCATTTTGTGCTGCACAACTTCCGCACCAGAAGCGACTTTGTGCCGGAACTCGACATTATTATGGAAGAAAACGGCGTTCTTGTGGGGCACGTGATGTTCGCAAGGGCGGAAATCAAGCTGAACAACGGCAAAAATCTTCCAATTATGACGTTCGGTCCAATCAGCATTGCGCCGGACTTCAAACGTAAAGGCTACGGAACAGTTCTTCTCCGGCACGCGATGGAAAAGGCAAAGGAAATAGGATGTGGTGCGCTTGCAATCACCGGCAACATCGGCTTTTACGGAAAAAGCGGCTTTATCGTGGCAAAAACAAAAGGCGTTCTCTACCATGCCGACCCGGATGCGGACTATTTTTTAATAAACGAGCTGATTCCGGGCTTTTTAGACCAAGTGAAAGACGCAGGCGGGGGAACTTTTAAAGAGCCGGACGGCTACTTCATCGGCTCAAAGGAAGCCGAGGATTTTGACAGGCAGTTTCCGCCAAAAGAAAAGCTAAAACTGCCGGGTCAAATTTTCGGGTAGTTGTTATTGCAGTCACTGCTTTCATACATACGTGCTCCCGGTGAAAAAATGATTATCGGGTCAAGCCCGATAATGACAATTGAAACAGCCCTTTCCGCGCAAAATAATGTTTCTCCAGTATATTGTTAGCTTTTGCTAACTTCTGTATAATCAAATGAAAAGAACTGGTTTGGAGAAATTATTATGGCTGAAAAAATCAAGGTAAAATTGAACGGCACTGCGGAAACTATGCTGCAGAGTTTTTATGCGCGTGCAAAATATTCCAAGAACAAGGGATATAAGTTTTACGATGCTAAGGCGGTTGAGCTTGTTGAGCGGATTGACTACGATTTTTCGTTTGCGGAAGGCGATTCAACGATGAGCGATGGCGTTATTGCGCGCACTCTTGTGTTTGACGATCTTGTAAAGGATTTTATTTCTAGGAATCCTGATTGCACGGTTGTGAACATTGCCTGCGGACTGGATACGCGGTTTTACAGGATGGATAACGGCATGTTGCAGTGGGTCAATCTGGATTTGCCGGAAATAATTGAGATTAGAAACGAGATTTTTGATGAGTCGGGAAGGGTTTTGAACATCGGCTGTTCGGTTCTTGATTCTGGCTGGGTAAAAAATATAAATGCGGATGGAAAAGTTCTTTTTGTGGTTGAAGGCTTGAGCATGTATCTTACGAAGAATGAAAATGCGAAGATGCTTGAGATTATCCGCAGAAATTTTAAAAACGCGACGGTTATGCTTGAATGTCTTGCGAAAAGATGGGTGAACCGGGAAAAGATTGAAAAATCGATTGAGAATACTGGCGCGAAATTTATTTTTGGCGCGGACAGTTTTGCAGATATTGCGGACATTGCCGGTGGCTTTAGAAAAATAAAGGATGATAACATTACAAGGGGAATGATTGCCCTTCATCCGGTTTTAAAGCTGTTTGAGAAACTTCCGGTTGTTGAAAAAATGACTGAAAAAATTCTGGTTTTTGAAAGTGAATAGAGTGTAGAGATTGCCACACGGATTTGGAAAAGCCTAACGGTTTTTCTTCTTGTTGGTTCCGTACGACAGATGATTGTCATTGTCGGGCAGAGTCTACTCCCCGGTGTAGTTGTAAACAATATTTGCGCCGGTGAGTTTTTCGTTGCCGTCACTGATGTTTGACTTGAGTGCCTCCCACTGTGCCTGCGTGCCTTTGTAGTTTACGGTTTTTAGGCTGGCACAATTCTTGAATGCGGAAGCACCGATGGAAACAAGGCTTGCAGGAAGCGTTATTGTTTTAAGACTTGAACAGCCCCAAAAACTGCCTTTCTCAATACTTTTTACATTGTCAGGAATTACAGTTTCTTCAAATATATTGCCTCGAAAAGCAGCTATTCCGATAGTTTCCAAAGAATCTGGCAGAATTAATCCGCTTAAACAGGAGTAGGAAAAAGCTTCCTCCGGAATTTCTGTAATTCCAGTTGCGGAAGAAAGGTCAAGGCTGATGAATCCGTACCAGTCGTTTTCTTCTCTAAATTTTGTATACAGTGCAGTTCCTATTTCTTTCTGTTGTTCCGCAGTCAATGTTTTATCTGTAATTTTTATTGTATAGACATTCGGATTTTCACTAGTTCCGCTTTCCAGTCCGGCAATTACAGTTGCGGCATTGTCAGCGGTTACGAATTTTCCCCACACGGCATAGAGCGTAACGTCCGCCGCGCCGATTGTGTACTCGGAATTGTCATCGTAGGCTATGCTTCCGCCGGAAGTTTTCGCCCAGCCAAGAAAGTCCTTTCCGTCCACTGAGAATTTGTTTGGCGAAAGATTCTGAGGCTCACCGTAAGCAAAAATCTGAGGATTCATTGTGCCTGTTCCGCCGTTCGCGTCAAAGGTTACGGTGTAGGTTGGTTTTTCATCATCCGAGCTGCCGCTTGAGCCGTCCGAACATGAAGTGAACGAGAGCGCAAGGCTAAGTGCAATAATGCAGGCTACTGCCACACGGGGGGGGAGTGAAGTGGGTATTAAATTTCATTTTGTCTCCATAAAGATAGAATTTTGTATATCTATAATTATAGTGAGTTTATTTGAAATGACAACTTAAACGGCAAAAAAAGTGAAAAATTATTTGCAAAGTTTACAGTTTAAAATCCCATGAGTTTTTGTCAGCCGAGCAATCTCACGGATTGAAGTTTTCAACTAACAAAAGTATTTTTTAAGTTTTCCCAATGCCTTTGCAAGTTTTGAAATCCTGCGTTTTCTGTTTGCTGTAAGTCCCAGAGAGTGTTTTGTTCCGGCTGCGCAGATTTTTACGGTGATTTTTATTCCGCCAGACTTTAGGATTTCGCCAATTGAATTAAAAACGCCGGTTGACTGTCGGCAAATCACATTGAACGGAAACGGAGTTGTGCAGGCTGTTACGATTGCGGATTTTTTTCCTTTTAGGAGCGGAAGCGGAATTCCGTGCTTTGACTCGCCCATCATGCGGAAAACGTTGCGGTCAAAAAGAGATTTTAAACTGCCGGTCATATTTCCCCACCAGCAAGGAGAAGCCACTACGAGAAAATCCGCATGGGCAATTTTTTCCCCTGTAAGGTCCGCATCGTCTCCGGCAAAAATGCATTTTCCGGATGAGCGGCATTTCATGCATCCTGTGCAGCAAGAAAATTTCAACGAGGACACACGGACAATTTCGATTTCAGCGGAAGGATTTTTCCGGCAGATTTCATCTTCTAGGAATTTCAGCATCTGCGAAATTGTTCCATTCGGCTTCGGCGAAGCGTTCAAAATCAGGATTTTCATTTTTCATCTCCAGAAAATTCAAAACACACGACAATTTTTTCCACAAGATTTTTTGCGGTTGTCAGGGTTTCTGTTTTGTCTTCGATTGAACCGCTTTTTCCATCGAGCGAGCCAGTTCCAATAAGTTCCAGTTTTGCCTCAGGATTTTCAAAGCTGAGTTCCGCACGGTAAACTGCGGAAGGCTGACCGTTCACGCCGGAATATTCTGCGGATTTTTTTTCAGCGTCTTTTGGATAAAACTCGTTGTAGTCAAAACTTTTGTTCACTTCCGCAAAGACAAAGTATTTTTTTCCTTCCACAAACTGAATTTTCTGCGTGATTTCAAAGCCGCCTTTTGGAGTCGCGGAAGTTACTGCATCCATTACACTTTCTGATTCCGAAGCGCGGAAATTTTTGCAGGAATGATACCAGACAGGAAGTGATTCCGGGCGGCCACTTTTCGGTGCGAAAATCCATTTTTTCTTTGACGCCTTTTTTGTGGCAAAAATTGTTTGGCAGAAAGTTCCATCCGAATTCTGAATCCACAAGGCAAACTGCGGCGGGAATTTTCCCTTCCATTCGCTGCCGGGTGTTACGACCGCCCTAACCTGCGCTGTCCGATTTTCAGAAGTTTCTTCAGCCCATGCCTGCTGAAAAATCAAAAGTGTAAAAAACGCCATAAAAATTTTCTTAACAGTTGATTTTAATTTCATAATTTTCTCCATTTTATTGTCAGTTTATTATTATTCTCGCACTTGATGCCGCGACGTTTCGTAACAAACTCGGTCAGGAATCGCTACGTGAGATTATCGGGTCAAGCCCGATAATGACAGATGTCAACAACTTCTAATATTTTTGTCCCGATAATGACAGAGCGGCAAATTTTCATCCTTTTATTTTACAAAAATATTTTCTGCCCATATTTTGATAAAACGCTCGGTAAACGGTTCAGAATTTTCCCAATATTCAACTTCCGACTTGCGCGAAATCACAGACTGAATGCAGCCCCAAAGTCCGAAAACCAAAACGCCAATATCCAGACGCGGATTTTCTGAACGAGCCGAGCCATCCTCAATGCAAAGCTCAAGAAATTTTTCTCCAGTGCGGTTGCAGACATAATATTTTTCAGTTTCTTCGGGCGGAAGATTCACCGCGGATTTTATTTTTTCCATAACAAGCGAGGCGACACGAGGATTTTTCAGACTCCAGTCGCGGAACGCCCTGATTGCGGAAAGGCATTTTTCCTTTGGCTGGGTAACTTTTTCAGCAGCGGACTCAATCACCGAATTTATCTCGTTCAGACAGTCCAGCGAAATCGCCTGAAAAAGACAGTCCTTGTCCCTGTAATAATGATAAATCGCCGTAGCCGAAACGCCACATTTTTGGGCAATTTCTCTCATTCCGATTTCCGCAGGTTCTTTTTCCATCAAAAGTTCAAGCGTCCGCTTTTTAATAGAAGAAACCAACTCAGGATTTGCATTTCGCATAAAAAATCCACCTTGAATAATATAACAATGATAACTTAACAATGTTATGCAAAATTGTCAATACCGCTTTCCTCATCGGATTCCTATTTTTCTGCCATTGCGGTGAATGCTTCGCTGCGCCGGATTTTTCGGTACTGGGACGGAGTAAGTCCTGTCTCCTTTTTGAAGGCTTCTATGAAGTGGCTTGCCGAGCTGAATGAGAGCAGCGCGCTTATCTGTGCGGATGAATTTCCGCTGTAGAGAAGCATTTTTTCCGCCGCCTCGATTTTTTTCTTCATTATATATTGCCCGGCTGTGATTCCAGTCTCCCTTCTGAAAAGAGCGCAGAGATATGTCTTGTTCACGCCGAGCGTCTCCGCCATGCGGGAAAGCTGGATTTTCTCGTTCAGGTGGTCGTAGATGTAGTCGATTGCGGCTGTAGTCCTGTGCGAAAGTCCGTGAACTTCCCTGAGCTCCTTCATGCGGCTGGTGAAATCGAATACAGCCTCGCGGTGCAGCATGGTGATTGTGTCCTCGTCCCCGGCATTGTCTATCTGGCGGATGTAGATGTCGCTCAGTGTGTATGCCGGTTCAGGCGGAAGACCTCCCTCAATGCAGAACCGGGTTATCATTGCGACCGTTATCACAAGATGATACTTGAGGTTCCGCAGCGGATTTTCAGAAAGTTTTCCGAGCTTTTCGTTGCGCAGCGGAAGCATGAGCCGTCTCACAAGGTCAAAGTCGCCTTTCTTCACAGCGTCGTAGAACGCAAGCTCCTTGCCGTATTCCAGATGATAGATTGAATACTCGCGTCTTCTGAAAAGCTCCTCGGAAAGCGTCGGCTCGGACTTTATGCGCGCAAGCTCATCGTTCATGTTCCTTTTCATTTTTATGTTTCCTTATGTCATCCGCAGAAAATCAGAATATTATGATATGTATGCAAATATTATGATATATCCGGCGGAAATTCAATGATATTATTCCGTTGTCAGGCAGGATTGTTCGCGTGGACTGCATTGCTTTCGGCGTGATTCCGGTTCTGCAAATTCAGAGTTCGGCTTAAAAACGGAGGAAACATGAATCTTTCAAAGGGAATAAATTTCGGGGGATGGCTTTCGCAGTGCCGCCACACAAAGGAGCATTACGACAGTTTTATAAATGAGGACGATGTGCGCCGTGCCGCCGACTGGGGCTTTGACCACATAAGGCTTCCGTTCGACAGCGAGGTTGTCCAGAATCCGGACGGAACTTTCATCGAGGAAGGATTTTCGCGGCTGGAAAAGTTTGTCGGCTGGGCGGAAACTTCCGGGCTTGATGTGATTCTTGATCTCCACAAGGCTTGCGGCTACGACTTCAACGACGCGGGGACAGAAAAGGGAAACACGCTTTTTTCAAGTCCGCATCTTCAGGAGCTTTTCGTGTCGCTTTGGAATGAAGTCTCATCAAGATTCGGCGGAAAAAAGAACGTCGCGTTTGAGCTACTGAACGAGGTTGTGGAGCAGGATGCCGCGGAGCCTTGGAATGTCCTTATCGGACGCACGCTCGGCGTAATCAGAAAGAATGCGCCTGAAGCTCCGGTGATTTACGGCGGAATCCAGTGGAACAGCGCGCGCACTCTCCGCCTTTTAAGGAAGCCTGAATTCCGCAACGTGATTTTCACCTTCCATTTTTACGAGCCGCTGATTTTCACGCATCAGAAAGCGCCCTGGGTTCCGGGAATGAGTCCCGACCGCGAGATAAAATATCCTGCCACGCTGTCATATTTCCGCGAGGAATCCGTTCCGCTCGGATACAAGGGAAAGGATGTCGCCGACACTGACGGAAATCTTCCGGGAATCGAGTTTATGCGGCAGATGATTGCAGAGGCTTGCGCGGCTGCTGAAAACGCCGGAGTTCCGGTTTACTGTGGAGAATACGGAGTGATTGACCGTGCGCCCGTCAAGGGAACGGAAGCCTGGTTCGCCGATGTACATAAAATTTTCAGGGAATTCGGTGTGGGACACGCGGTGTGGACTTACAAGGAAATGGACTTCGGACTTACGGAAAGCCACTACGACGGAATCCGCGCTAGTCTTATAAAGATGATGACCGAATAATTTACATAGCACGGAGCTTTACAAGGAGGTAAGATAAAAACAGCCGAAAATGGCGTCTGTTTTTATCTTTAAAAGTTTGCGTTGCAAACTTATTATCAACTGCCCATTCTCATTTCATTGCGAATGGGCATAAAAAGTCAAATCGAAAATTGAAATTTTCTCATTGACTTTTTATGGGAGGAAACATGAAAAAGACGATTGCATTTGCCGCGGGAATTATTTTCGCTGCAGCCCCATTCTTCGCGCAGAACAGCTACAGCGAAAGCGACCTTGTCTGGCAGGATGATTTTGACGGAAAGTCCCTCAACCTTGACGACTGGAACTACGAATACCACGAGCCGGGCTGGGTGAACAACGAGCTTCAGGAATACGTGGACTCAAAGGAGAACATCTACGTAAAGGACGGAAACCTCGTGATTCAGGCTGTGCAGAAAAAAGGACGCGGCGGAAAAGCTTCGTACACATCCGGCAGAATCAACACAAGAGGCAAGCATGACTTCAAGTACGGACGGATTGAGGCGCGCATAAAATTTCCTTCCGGCAAGGGATTCCTCCCGGCGTTCTGGATGATGCCCACGGAAGAGAATCTCTACGGACAGTGGCCCAAGTGCGGCGAAATCGACATTGCGGAAGTTCTCGGCGACAGGACAGAGGAAATCTACGGAACGCTCCATTACGGCGAGCCTCACAAGGAGTCCCAGGGAAAGGCTCTTGCGCAGGGAAAAAGCTTCTCCGACGACTGGCACATTGTAGCCTGCGAGTGGGAACCTGGTGAAATCAGATTCTATGCCGACGGAAAAATGTACCACAAGGAGAACAGCTGGTACACAAAGCGCAAGGGATTCGGCGAGGTAACTTATCCGGCTCCGTTCGACCAGCCTTTCTACATAATCCTGAACCTTGCCGTGGGCGGAAACTGGCCGGGAAATCCGGACCGCTCCACAAAATTCGCAAAGAACGCGCAGCTTCTTGTGGACTACGTGAAAGTCTATCAGAAAAAAAGCTACGACGAGAACGTGAGTAAGCCCGAATCAGGAAAAGCGGAATTCCGGGCGGCGGATTCTGACGGAAACTACATCCGAAAAGACGGAGGCGCATGGAGCTTCCTTCTTGCCCAGGGCGGAAAAGGCAGCTTTAATTACGACGGCGCAAACATCGCCATAACCTCCGAGGCGGCTGGAAGCGTTGACTATTCTGTTCAGCTTGTGCAGGCAGGTCTTCCGATGCTCAAGGGCGCGGAATACAGGCTCTCGTTCGACGCATCCGCGGAAAAGGAGCGCACGATGATAACCGCGGTTACAGCTCCGGAAGCAGGATGGATTCGCTATCTCAAGGACACAAAAATAAATCTTGGACCGCAGAAAAAGCATTTTGAGTTTACATTCAAAATGAACGACGCCGACGATCCGATGGGACGGCTTGAATTCAACCTCGGAAACCAGAATTCCACCGCTGCGGTAAGAATTTCCGGCGTGCGGCTTGAGATGGTCAGCGCGCCCCAAAATTCGGACGGAAAAAAATCCGTGCTTCCCGACGGAAACCTTGTGCACAACGGAGAATTTCAGGAGGGAGAAAACAGGCTTGCGGAATGGAACGTCTCCGGCAAAAAGGGAGCTGAATTCCTTGTTACGAACACGGACAACATCCGCAAATTCTGCGCCGAAAACCCAAAGGACGCGAAAATCCGGCTTGTTCAGGAAGGAATTCCGCTTGTTCCGGGAACAGAATATCTTCTGAGCTTTGACTCATCCTCAACTTCCAGGGGAAAAATAAAGGCTGAAATTTCAGGAAAGACTTTTGAGGCTTCGCTTTCTTCCGGCGAAAAGAATTTCAAGTTCGTGTTCACGGCGGAAAAGGAAAAATCATCCGCGCTTTCCTTCAGCTTTGACACAGACGGAACGGTTTTTCTGGACAACGTGCGCATCCAGGAGAACGCAATGCTCGTGAACGGAAACTTCTCCTCCGGGCTTACAGGCTACGAGGTCTACCTGAACGAGTCGGCCTCCGCTGATTACGCCGTTGATTCCCTTTCCGAGGACAACGCGTTCTGCATGAACATCGCCGACACAGGAACTCTTGACTGGATGATTCAGCTTAAGCAGAACGGAATAACATTGGAAAAAGGAAAAAAATACAGAATAACGCTCGACGCGAAGTCCACGGCTGACCGCACGATAATGTTCGCCCTCCAGCGCGACGGCTCTTCGGACAACAACTGGATTCCGTATTCTGGAACACAGAAAATCGATGTCTCAAAGGAATTCAAAAGATACTCATGCGAATTCACGATGAACGAGCCGACCGACAACGCCGTAATCCTGAGCATTTCGATGGGAGCCGTGAACGGCAAGCGGATCACCAGAAAGCACACTGTTACAGTAGACAACATCGTGCTTGAGGAAACAGGAAACTAGAGCCTGCGTGATGTTCATTGAGACTGCCGGAATTGCCTTGCAATTATATGCGATTGTTCCGGCGGTCTTGCTGTTCGCGGTAATACTTGTCGATTCCGCCGTAGCCTGCAATCAGCTCATTTCCGCATTTTTGCAGCTGATGAGGATGTGGCACGGCGAAAAAATCACTGCGCAGACAATCAGAGGAATGTTCAGCGTAAAAAATCCGCTTTCCAGGAAAAGCAGCGACGGAACTACAGAAAGCATGATTGACTTGCGCAAGGAATTTTCTTTCCAAAAAACGCACCAGCCGCAAAGATAAGCCACCGTAAGCGCGGAACTTGCGGCAAAATACACAGTTTTCGCTCCATCAAAACAGAATCCGCGGCACAAAACCGGAACGCAGAAAATCATGAACGCAAAGCAGCCGAACCTTCCGACCTGCTCCAAAAACTCAACCGCTTTGTTCTTGTAGAGATTTTCAAATCCGTCTTTGTGCATTGCCGCAAAAACAAAGTTCGGAACCATGATTGCGGCGATTACCGCCAAACCAAAAAGATTTACAAAGCGCATATTTTTCCCTGAACTATTCTAATGGCTAGCGGAGAAAATTTCCATTCCCACAACATTCAATCTTCTAATACCCATACCGTTTCCTAAATTTCACCAGACACACGGCGACAACCGCAGCGGAAAGCATTTCGTATACAATTCCGCTCAGCCAGATTCCGTCGATTCCCAACAGAACCGGCAGAACAAGAACGCACAAAACCTGAAAAATCAGCGTGCGCATAAATGAAATCATTGCATTTTCAGAAAACAGATTTTGCCGGGCAATGCAGAGATTTCATAGACGGAAAATGCATTGGGCGATTCGTGAAATTTTCCGCACGGGCAAAAAATACGCTGGACAAGCCGTGAAATTATTTTATTCAAAGAAAAAACGTTTTGCCAGGCAACGCAGAAATTTCATAAGCAGAAAACGTGTTGGGCGGCTCGTGAAATTTTCCGCATGGGCAGAAAACACGTTGGGCGGCACAAAAAATGGCTTTTGGATTCAGTACGAATGGCAAAATTCTTTTTTTCCTAAAAATTCCACCTGAAAAACGCAAAAGTATAATATGCAAATTTAAACTTCAGGGATAAATTTTCTAGCAATGGCGGGCGGCTTTATTTCCGTCTGCAAGAATCTAGCGGAGGTTTTTATGAAAAAGAAAATGAATGTTGGTTTTGTGGTTTGCGTGGAGCTTTTTGTGATGATTGTTGCGCTCGCCGTGTCGCTTCTTATGACGAAAGGCGATTTGTCGCTTGTCTTTATGTTCGTGGACTTACCGTCGCTCGTGCTGCTTCTGCTTTTTTCTGTTCCGCCTATGGTCTTTAGCGGAATGTGGTGCGATTTTATGCGTGCTTTTTCAGCTGGAAAGAAGGATTTTGGCGTGGCTCTTCTCAAGCGGAGCGAAAAGGCGGTTTCCATGATGCAGCGTTTTGTTCTTATCGGCGGATTTTTCAGTGTGTTCATCGCGCTTATTGTGTGCCTTTCGGACGTTTCGGATTTTTCCGTGCTTGGAAAGAATCTTGCTGTGGTCTGCATTTCAGCTTTTTACACGGCGGTTCTTGAGTTTATTCTTATTCCTTTGGACGCGAATGTAAAAACTGCGCTTATTGACGCTATGAATCTTGACGAGGAATAGGTGCGGACGATGAGGAAGGGCTTGTTTCTTCTGTGCCTTGTTCTATATGCATTTTCGGTTGTGCTTGCGGTTTTTGTTCAGCGCATCGGCATTCAGGACAGGCTTTTGAAATTTGTCTCAATGCTTGGAATTCTGCTTTCGTTTTTTGCTGTTCTTGCGATGCTTTTTTTGATTTGCAGGCTAAAAGATAAGGCGAATGATATGGCGGAATCTTTTGAGCCGAAGTTGAAGGAAAATCCGGCAGAAAAACTTCCGTCCAAGGAGAAATTTCTTGAGTTTGCGGCTGCAAGCGGACTTTCCCGGCGTGAAAGCGAAATCGGCTGGCTTGTTTTGGGCGGGCTTTCAAACATTCAGATTGCCGAAACTTTTTACATTTCCCTTGCGACCGTTAAAAAGCACCTGACCCACATATATGAGAAGACTGGAACAAACGGCAGAAAGTCTTTCGCTGAAAAGGCAGAGAAGTTTTAGCGGTTTTAAGAGCGGGTATTGTTTATTTTTCTGTTCTGTGGCAGTTTTAAGGCGAAAATGTTTTACAAAGTTTCTGAAAAAGAAATGTTAAAGGCAAGAAACGATATTTTCCTCAAAAGCATTGTTCCGATTCTGCAAGAGAAAGGCTTTGAAAAGTCTCCGTTTAAGCCGGTTTGCTTTGGCTGTTGCAATAGTTATGTGTATATCTATGAAATGTGCCGCCTGAATAACGGTCTTTTGGAATTTGTGGAGACGGATATTTGCAGAAAAGATAAATATATCAAGATTCATATAAATTCATTTAAATTAAGTCCTGAAATTCAGTCTGCTTCCTCGTTAGAAGGAATTGACGGATTAAAATCTGTTATACTTTCCAGCAGCGCTAAGAAAATGCGGCTTGATGTTGATTTTATAGATTGCCCTCCAATATTTTCCAAAGATTTTTGGTTTAGGACTTTAAAAATCGGACATTATTTTACAAGAAAAGGATATGCCAGGCAGATTGAGCGGTTAAAAAACTTGGCGCAGGTAAAAATCCTCAATATCGATTGTTTTTTCAAAAAATGGTACGCTCGCCATAGTCCCGATGTAATTAAATTGAACCTAACACTTTAAAATTCCCTGTAGTTTTCAGTCAAATCTTCTTCGAGCCACAGGGAAAGCTCTTCTGTCACTTTTGAAAGTTTTTGCTCTTTTTGTTTTCCTGTTATTGAGCATTCCCAGACGACAGCGACTCTGTAGCAGTTGTCAAGGTAAGCTGAAATCACTTTTTTGTCGCGCGCCATGTTTCTTTCAATTTTATTTTTCCAGTATTCAACATTTGTTTTTGGCAGCCTGAAAAGCCGGCAGTTTTTGTGTCCGTGCCAAAAGCATCCGTGGATAAAAATTACCGCGTTGTAATGAGGAAGAAAAATGTCCGGCGTTCCCAAATACCGCTTGTCGTTTTTCCTGAATCTGAATCCGGCTTTATGGAGCGCGCTTCTTAAAAAGACTTCGGGCTTGGTGTCTTTGCTGTGGATTTTCGCCATGTTCACTCTTCTCTGCTCTGCGCTCAATGTGTCCATTTCTGTATCTTAATTTTGCCAAGGTAAAAATTCAACCGGCGGCTTTTCTTGTGCAATTGAACATAAAATGTTAAAATGTCATTTATGAATACTTTTGTTGCTCTTTGCGCAGTTGGCGCGGAAAAAATTCTTGGAAATGAAATAAAACATTTGGGTTATGCTCTTGCAGGAAACGCTCCGGGCCGAGTTTCGTTTTTAGGTGACAATGATGCTTTGTACCGCTCAAATTTTTGTCTTAGGACGAGCGACAGAGTTTATCTTCAGATGGCTCGATACAAGGCTGACAATTTTGATTCTCTTTTTGAAGGCTGCTATAGAATTGACTGGCAGGATTTTTTTAGAAAAGATGTTCGTGTTGTTGTGGATAAAGTCCGTGTTTATAAAAGCCGGATTAACAGCGAGCATACGATTCAGGGAATGATTCAAAAGGCAATTTATACAAAGCTTGGAGATATTTGGCGAATGAATTCTTTGCCGGAATCAGGAAATCAGGCGGATGTGCGTGTTTATATGGAGCGGGACGAAGCTGTGATTTTGCTTGATACAAGCGGACAGGCTTTGCATAAGCGTGGCTACAGAACTGAAGGCGGTGCTGCTCCGTTGCGGGAAACAACTGCTGCGGTTCTTTTGCAGGAAATGATGTGGCGCAGAAAAACTCCTTTGCATGATCCTTTTTGCGGAAGCGGAACGATTGCAATAGAAGCCGCTCTTTATGCTCACAATGTTGCTCCTGGACTTGGAAGAAATTTTGCGTATGAAAATCTTTCTATATATGATTCTTCCCGCGCTTTGGAAATAAAAAAAGAAGAAGCTGCAAAAATCCGCACAGATGTTGAATGCCATATTGCCGGAAGCGACATAGATCCGTTTGCAATTGACCGTGCAAAACTGAATGCTGAGCACGCTTGTACAATGGCAGGAAGAGCCTTGCAGCTGATTGGAAGCGATATGCGCATTGAGCGTCCTGAATTTTTTGTAAGCGACTTTGAAAATTTGCATTCGAAATTTGAAAACGGACTTATACTTTGCAATCCTCCTTATGGAGAGCGTTTAGGCGATGAATTTCAGGCTGAAAGTCTTTACAAAAAAATGGGCGGCTTGATTTCAAATTTTGAAAACTGGCAGATTGGCGTTATTACAAGTCAAAAATCTTTTGAAAATTGTTTCGGAAAAAAAGCTTCCGCAGTAAAGCCTTTAAAAGCTGGAAATCTGGACACTTCTTTTTATATTTACAGGTAAAATATGGCGATTGTTGTTGAGCACGAAAAGCGCAAAAGGGAAATCCTTGAAAAATCATTTCAGCTTTTTATAGAAGATGGATACGAAGATGTTACTTATCAGAAAATCGCGGACAAATGCGGAATTACTCGTACAACTCTTTATATATATTTTAAAAATAAGCGTGAAATTTTTTTGTGGAGCATAAAGCAGCTTACAAACGACGTTGAGCAGGAGCTTATTGGAATTATAAAAAACAGCCAGATTGATTCCATAGAATGCCTTAAGCAAATTTTTTTGTGCATAATTGATATTGCGGAAAGCAACCGGGCATTTTTCCGTGTTTTAAAAATGTATCTTATGCAGCTCGAAAAAAGCGGCGTGGATATAAACGACCGTGTAACAAGACGCGTTATTAGAATTCAGCATTTGATGAATATGGTTTTAATCCGCGGACAGAAAAAGGGCGAAATAAAAAATCTTCCAATAAAGGAAATAAATAGCCTGCTCTACTGTCTTTTGGAAACTTCAATTTTCCGGCTTGGAATTCTTAATCAGGAAAATCTTGATGAAATGCGCGGAACAGTTCAGTTCGTAATAGAGCAGTTCAAGGCGGAGAAAAAATAAAATGAATTTTACAAGTTTGATTCCACCGTTTTTAATTTGCACAATTCCTGTTTTGGCGGTGCTGGCTTGCATGGTTGTTCTCATAAAAGAATTCAAGCTTAGCTTTGGATTTATTGCAGTTTTCTGCGGTCTTTTTGCCGTTGTTCCGATTTACGTGATTCAGTTTTTATTGGAAGCTTTCGGCCTGATTAATGTGCATTCTCTTTTTTCTGTTTTGATTAAAAGCATTTTTGTAAATGGCGTTGTTGAGGAAACAATAAAAATGGCGATGTTTTTTATTTTTTCTTCAAAGAAAATGTCGATGAAAGTTTTTTTTGCCTGCGCCGTTTTGAGCGGACTTTCACTTGGCTGTTTTGAAACTTTAATTTATATTGCGTCTGGAATTCAAAATCTTGAGCTTAGGCTTTTGACTGCGGTTGTTATTCATTCTTGCTGCGCTGGACTTTCGGGGCTTTTTGTTTTCAATTTGAAGAACGGAAATTTCAAGCTTTATCCGTTCGTTCTGGCGGTTTTGCTGCACGGAATTTACAATTATTTTGCGGGATTTAAAATGGACAGCATGTTCTTTTGGTTTTCGCTTGTTGTAGTTTTGGTTGCCATTGCGGAATGCCGGATCCGTTACAGGGCAATGAATCCGGAAGGGCTGATTCTTTTTCAGTAGAATTAAGAGCAGCCTTTGCAAATTCCCCAGATGTTGGTCTGAATTTTTTCAGCTTTGAATCCGTCTTGCAAAAACTGCGGCGGAAGTTCGACCGGCTTAAAAATGTCAAAAATTTTTCCGCATTTTACACATTTAAAATGCAAATGATTTGAAGTGTCAGCATCGTATCTAAGTTCGCCGTCTTCAATTGTAATTGTCTGCACAAGTCCGCATTCAGAAAACTGCTTGAGCGTGTTGTAAACTGTTGTGCGCGACAAAGTTGGCATTTGCGGAGAAAGAGATGTGTAGATTGTGTCAACAGTCGGATGCACTGGATTTTCCGCAAGAAATTTGTAAATTGCCATTCTTTGAACTGACGGGCGGATATTTTTTTCTTCTAGTTTTGCTGCGATTTGTTCGTGATTCATTTTTTTCTCTGTGAAACTTTTTGGAATTTAAAAAACACCATGCAATGAAAATGTTTTCAAAGCACAGTGTTTTTTTATTTTATTTGCTGAAATAACGCTGCATTATTCCTTTGAATCCTGCTCCGTGGCGCGCTTCGTCTTTTGCCATTTCATGCACTGTATCGTGAATTGCGTCATAGCCAAGTTCCTTTGCGCGTTTTGCAAGCTGAAGTTTTCCTTCGCAAGCTCCTGCTTCCGCATCGGCTCTCATCTGAACATTTTTCTTTGTTGAATCAGTAAGAACTTCTCCAAGAAGCTCTGCGAATTTTGCAGCGTGCTCGGCTTCTTCAAAAGCGTAGCGTTTGTATGCTTCTGCGATTTCCGGGTAGCCTTCTCGGTCTGCCTGGCGGGACATTGCAAGATACATTCCAACTTCTGAACATTCACCGGCAAAATTTTCACGGAGTCCTTTTACAACTTCTTCATCTAAGCCTTTTGCAGAACCAACTTGATGCTCGCAGGCGAATCCTTTTGTTTCAACCATTTCATTGAAAGCATTTTTTGCATGGCAAACTGGACATTCTTCCGGCGCATTGTCTCCTGTGTGAACATATCCGCATACTTTGCAAACCCATTTTTTCATAATAACCTCCTAAGTTCCTTACACTTGATTATTTATAAATTTGTATTTATTACAATAATGATATTATTATAATAAATTTATTTTGTCAACAAAAATTTGACAAATTTAAATTCCGGGCTTAAAATAAAAATGTCGGAAAACTCTTGTTGTTTTTCATAGATAGACTCTCCTCAAAAAGCCGGTTTGTCGTTGGCAGGCCGGTTTTTTATTTGTGCGCTTTGCCAGAAAATATTGTAAGCCTTGCCGATTCATTATATAATGCACTGATATGCCTGAAAGCGAAAATCCTTTAATTGTTCAGTCTGACAGAACTCTTCTGCTTGACGTTCATGCGCCTCGTGCTGAAGAATGCAGGGCTGCCTTGATTCCTTTTGCGGAACTTGTGCGCTCTCCTGAACATTTGCATACATATCAAATTTCTTCTCTTTCATTATGGAACGCTGAAAGCTCAGGATTTACAGGCGAACAGGCAGTTGAAGTTTTAAAAAAATTTTCACGTTATGAAATTCCGCAGAGCGTTGTTGTTTGGATTGAAGAAACTTCCGGGCGTTTTGGAAAACTCAGGCTTGTTCAAGGTCCTTCCGTGGAAAATTCAGACGGAATAAAAGAAGAATATCTTTATCTTGTTTCAAATTCTCCGTATGTTTTTAAGCAAATTGAAGCTAATGCTTTTGCCAGAAAATTTCTTGTTCCATGTGAATGTTCAGAAGAATTTTCGGCAGGACTTTCAGAAAAAGAAAAAACTTTTTGCTTTAAACTTTTGCTTACGGACCGCGGAATTGTTAAGCAGAATCTTTTAAAAATTGGCTGGCCTGTAAAAGACGATGTTCCGCTTCAGGATGGATTTCCTCTTGAAATAAATTTGCTGAAAACGACTTTGGGCGGACGGCCTTTTGAAGTGCGCGAATATCAAAAAGCTGCGGCAACTGCGCTGGTCGGAAACAAAGGACCGGGAACTGGATTTGGCACAATTGTGCTTCCTTGCGGTGCGGGAAAAACAATTGTCGGCATGGAAATAATGAGCCTTTTAAAGACAAATACGCTTATTGTAACCACAAATATTACAGCTGTTCATCAATGGATAGATGAGCTTATTGATAAAACTGATTTGGATACAAGCCAAATTGCGGAGTACACAGGAGAAAATAAAACTATAAAACCTGTAACTGTTGCTACTTATCAGATTCTTACTTGGCGTCCTGACAAAAATGGTCCGTATCCGCATTTTTCACTTTTCAGGCAGAACAACTGGGGGCTTGTTATTTATGATGAAGTCCACATGATTCCGGCTCCTGTTTTTAGAGTTGCCGCTGAACTTCAGGCTGTGCGGCGTGTCGGGCTGACTGCGACTCTTGTGCGTGAAGATGGCTGCGAAGGCTACGTTTTTTCTTTGGTTGGTCCTAAAAGATATGATGTTCCTTGGAAAGAGCTTGAAAAGGCAAAGTGGATTGCAAAGGCTGAATGCATTGAAGTTCGCCTTGGACTTCCAGAAAATAAGGAAATTGAATATGCGGTTGCGGCAAACAGAGAAAAGCACAGAATTGCAAGTGAAAATCCTTTGAAAAATAAAATTGTTCAAGAGCTTGTTGAAAAATTCAAGGATGATAAAATTCTTATAATTGGGCAATTTTTAACTCATCTTGAAATTCTTGCCAAGCTTTTGAATGTTCCGATTATCACCGGCAAAACAAAAAATTCCGAGCGTGATATAATTTATGATGATTTTCGAAGCGGAAAAATCCGTGTGCTTGTTGTCAGCAAAGTTGCAAATTTTGCAATTGATTTGCCGGACGCAAGCATGGCGATTCAAGTGAGCGGAACTTTTGGTTCAAGGCAGGAAGAGGCTCAGCGGCTTGGAAGAATTCTTCGTCCCAAAGAAAGAACTTCAAGATTTTTTACTTTGATTACGCGCGGAACAGTTGAAGAAGATTTTGGAAGCAACCGCCAGAAATTTTTAGCAGAGCAAGGATATTCTTATAGAATTATTCGCTACGAAAATGAAAAAAGTTTTGACGAGCTTAAAGTTCCGATTCAAATTGAAGGATGTGGCCAATGAATTTAGATGCAAAAGTTCAAAAGATAATTCAATGGCGTGAAAGTTTTTGTACTTTGCCGGATAAATTTTTTTTCGAGTTAGTCCGCATTTATCTTGGTGAAGTGAAAACTCCTTATAATAAGCAAAAACTGGCGGAAGAAATTGGAGCTTTTCTGCGCAAAAAAGAAACCCGGGAATCGATTATAAAATTTCTTGATGAAACTGATATAAAAATTCTTACAGCGATAAAATTTTTGAACGCGCCTGATGTTGAAAAACTTGAAAAATTTTTTTCATCTTCAATTCAGCAAGGAGATTTTTACAGCGCGGTTGCAAGCCTTGAAGAACGGCTTTTGATTTTTTCTGTCCGCGTAAAAAATGAAAAAAATCTAATAAAAATAAATCCGTATCTTGAAGATGATTTGAGTGGCTTGTTAAATTTGCAGACTTTGATAAGTCCAGAGGGCGAAAAAAAATTTCTTGAACGCCACTTGAGAATTTCTTCTGAGCTTCTTGCAGTTTTTATCTGTTATATTTCAAGCCATTCCGATATTTGCAAAAATAACGGGGAACTTAAAAAGAAAGCATCTTCTGATTTGGCGGAAATTTTTCAAGAGAATTTCAACAAGGAATTTTTTGAAACACTTTTTAAGGCTCTTAAAAATCTTCATCTTGTGCAGGAAGATTCTGAAGGCAAAGGATTTTTTGTTGACTGGCAGAAGCTTGAGCTTTTTTCAAATTTGACTTTTGGAAATCAAGTTGCATATATTTGCGCTGCTTGTGCCGGTTCATTTTCCAGAAGCATGATTTTGTCTAGCGCGGAAATTTTTTTCAAGACGCTTTCGTTTCTAAAGCAAGACGTTTACACAAGACAGAAAGTTCTTCAAATTGCTTTTTTGCTAAAAGACAAGAATTCTCGTTACTCTGAAAATTCTTTCAGCCGGTTTTCAAGGATTGTTGCGTTTGGCTCTTCTGCGGAAAATTTTTCAGTTGATTCAAATTTTTGGGATGCGATGCTTGACTGTGCGATTGAACTTGGAATTCTCGATTCAGTTTCTGAAGGCGAAAATGAATTTATTTGTGTGAATCAAATTTTTGAAGAAAAAAAATCGCAAGGTTCTTTGAGCATTGACGCAGGTTTTTCGGTTACTGTTTTGCCGGGATTTTTGCTTTCGGAGCTTGTTCCGCTTATAAAATTTCTTTGTCCAAAAAAATGCGATACAGCTGCTGTTTTTGAAATTACGCGCCAGTCTGTTTTAAAAGCTTTTGATTTTGAAATGACAAAAGACCAGATTTCCGCAATTTTAAAAAAATATTCGCATTACGAAATTCCGCAGAATCTTTTGGTTTCGCTTGATGAATGGGCTGATTCTTATAATTCGGCTGCGCTTTACAAAGGCTACATTTTAAAAATCCGTCCTGAAAATTCTATTGTAATTGAAAAAAAACTTTCATCTTATATTGTTGAAATTTTGTCGCCAGGAATTTTTCTGATGAATTTTTCATCCGACGAGCAGGCAAGAAATTGTGTTGAGCGGCTTGGTCTTGATTTTGTTGGAAATGTAAAATCTGCAAAAAAAACTGTGCCTGCCTTGGGATTTCCGCAAATTGAATTTGATTCTAAAATTTTGCCTTGTTCTTCTGAAGCTTTTTCATTGGAAAATTCCATAGCTTCCGGCTCAAAAAAAGAAGTTTCAAAAATTCTTGAGGATTTAAAAAATCAGCTGGAAAACATTTCAGCTTCCGCAGAGCAAAAAGAAGGACTTGAGGAGCGCATAAAACGGCGTGTGGTTTTGTCTTCGGAGCAGCTTCGGCCTGAAAGCGTTAAGTTTGAGCTTACCGAGGCAAGCGGGATGAATTTTACAGGGAAGCTTAGAGTTTTGGAAAGCGCAGTTCAAAATGAAGATTTTGTTGAGCTTGAGATGTCTACAACAAAAGAAATTTTGATAGGCGTTCCAAGGGCTGTTGTAAAAAACCAGATTCTTTTTTTAGTTTGCAAAAATCCTGAAACAAATTCAGTTGAAGAATACGAGGTTTCAATTGCCTTGATTTCGAAAGTAAAAAAAATCAGAAGTTCGGCTTCATTTTTAAATTTAATTGCAAAGGAGTCTTGAAATGGAATCGCCAAAAATTTGCCTTACGCTGACAGGAAAAACTCTTGCAGAAGATTTGGAGCTTCTTAACAAATATAGAAGTTATGTTGACATGGCGGAACTGCGCGTTGATTTTTTGAATCAGGATGAGCGGCTTTATGCAAGGCGTTTTCCTTCGATGGCTGGCTTGCCGTGCATTTTGACAATCAGGCGTGAAATAGACGGAGGAAAATTTGTAGAAGGAGAATCTGCCCGCACAATTCTTTTTGCCCGCGCGCTTTCTTTTGCTGATGAAGACAAAACTAAAAATTTTGCTTACGTTGATTTTGAGGAAGATTTTCATATTTCAAGCCTTGAAGATGCGACGCTTGCCTTTGAGACAAAAGTAATCCGAAGTTTCCATGATATGAAAAATCCTGTAAGAAATATTTTGGAGCGTCTTAAAGAACTGAATCCTTCCGGACTTGAAATTCCAAAAATCGCATTTATGCCTCACAGCCTTGACGATGTTACAAATCTTTTCGAGCAGGCTTCTAAAATTTCTGGAAACAACCATATTCTGCTTGCAATGGGAACAATGGGAATTCCAACTAGAGTTCTTGGCGCAAAACTGAAAAATTTTTTGACATACACTTCTGCGCCGGAATCTATCCAAAATACTTCAAATATTGCCCATTTGGATGCTGTAAAACTTGGCGGACTTTACAGAACAAAATCTATAAATGAATCAACTAAAATTTTTGGAATTACTGGCTGGCCTCTTTCTGGAACTTCAAGTCCTGAGCTTCACAATACGGGTTATTGCCGCCATGGAATGAATGCTGTTTATATTCCTTTTCCTTCTGAAAAATTTGAGCAGGCAATTGATTTTTCTGAACAAGTCGGAGTGCAGGGACTTTCTGTAACTGTTCCGCATAAAGAAGCAGCTCTTGCAAGGGCTGATTTTGTAGACAATGCCGCGCTTGAAATTGGATCAAGCAATACATTGATAAAAAAAGACGGAAAATGGCTTGCGTACAATACTGATGCGGAAGGATTTTTAAAAGCTTTGCTTGAATTTTTGAATTTAAAAAATTTAAAGCACAAAAAAATTTCTATAATTGGAGCTGGCGGAGCTGCAAAAGCAGTTGCGTATGCAGTTTATAATTCCGGCGGAAAAGCCTGCATTTTTAACCGCACTTTGTCAAAGGCAAAAGAACTTGCTGAAAAATACGATTTTAAATATGCTCCGTTGAATTTTGAATCTGTTTCTACGATTAGAAAATATTCGGACGTAATTATTCAAACTACATCAAAAGGAATGCATTGCGAAGAACCGTCTAATCCAGAAAATGATCCGCTTTATTTTTATGACTTTACAGGAAAGGAAGCTTTGTTCGACATAATTTATATGCCGAAAGCAACTCCGATAATGGTGCGCGCAAGAGAGGCTGGCTGTAAAATCTGCAATGGATTCAGCATGCTTCTTTATCAGGGATATAGGCAATTTGAATTATATACAGGAGTTGAATACTGATGGGTATTTCTAAAGACGAACAAAAAATTTTAGCCGCGACAACAGCAGTTGATTCTTTAATCAAAGAAGGAAAAATTTTCAGCGGAATGAAAATCGGACTTGGAACTGGCTCTACTGCAATGCCGGCTGTAAAAAGACTTGCGCAGAGAATTGAAGACGGAACTTTAAAAGATATAAAAGCCGTTGCAACAAGTTTTCAGACTACATTGGCCTGCGAGGAACTTGGAATTCCAGTTTACACGTTGAATGACAAAGCGATCAATGGAACTCTTGACCTTGCAATTGACGGCGCGGACGAAATTGATCCAGACAACAATCTTATAAAAGGAGGCGGCGCGGCATTGCTCCGTGAAAAAATCATTGCGTATAATTCAGCAAGATTTGCCATTGTTGCGGACTCTTCAAAAGATGTAAAAAGCCTTGGAACAGGTTTTGCTCTTCCTGTTGAAATTATAGCCGAAGCCAGAGTTCCTGTAATTAAAGCTTTAGAAAAACTTGGCGCGGAATGTGTGCTTCGGGAAGGCGTAAAAAAAGCAGGCCCTGTAATCACAGACAACGGAAATCTTATCTTGGACTGCAAATGGAAGTCTCCTGTCAATCCGCGTGAAATGGAAGAAAAAATCGATGGAATAATCGGTGTTGTTGAATGCGGATTTTTTACAAAGATAAAGCCAGAAGTTTTTATTGCAAAACCTGACGGAACTGTTGAGCGCCGCTAGTTTGCTGTGCAACTTGAATTTTGGGGCAACTTCAATTTATAATCGTATATTATGGAAAAATTAAAAATTTTATTGGCAAAAGGAAGAATTTACGAATCTGTATATGAGCTTTTGAGTGATGTTGGAATTTCTTTAAAGCTTCCAGACAGAACATATTTTCCTATAACAAATCAGAAAGACCTTGCGTTTCAAGTCGTAAAACCTCAGATTGCGAGCGTCCTTCTTGCGGCAAACAAAGCTGACATTGCTTTTTCTGGAAAAGACTGGGTTTTTGAAAATGGCGTTGAAGATTCGCTTGTTGAAATAATGGATTTGGGGTTTGATCCAGTCCGTGTTGTTGCTGCGATTCCAGAAGATTTTGACTATGAAGAGCTTGCAAAGAAAAATGTTACAATTGCAACTGAATATCAGAATCTAAGCAAAAAATGGGTTGAGGCAAAAAAAATCAACGGAACAATTTTCCGAACTTGGGGAACGAGCGAAGGTTTTGTTCAGAATACAGAAGATTCAATTGCGCAAATTCTTATTGACAACACAAGCACAGGCTCTTCTTTAAAGGCGAACCGTTTGAAAATTGTGGACACTCTTATGGAAAGCTCCACAAGAATGTATGCGTCAAAAGAAGCAATGGCTGACCCGGAAAAAAAACAGAAGATTCTTGAGCTTAAAATGCTTTTTTCTGCTGTTCTTGATGCGCGCGACCGTGTCATGCTTGAGATGAATGTTTCCAAGGAAAAATTTGACACGCTTGTAAAGGCAATTCCGTCTATGAGAAGCCCGACAGTAAGTCCGCTTTTTGGAGATTCAGGATATGCTGTAAAAACTGCGGTTAAAAAAAGTGAAGTTCCAGTTCTTCTTCCAAAGCTCAAGGAATTTGGAGCCACAGATATTTTGGAATATGAACTTAGAAAAGTCATGTCATAAGGAATTTTTCAAATGGAAAGAACTGCAAGCATAAAACGTATAACTGGCGAAACTCAAATAGAACTTTCTTTAAATCTTGACGGAACAGGAAAATGCTCTGTAAAAAATCCAATCGGTTTTTTTGGGCATATGCTGAATTCTTTTTGTAAGCATGGACTTTTTGATTTGAGCGGCGAGCTTAAAGGCGATCTGGAAGTTGACCAGCATCATCTTATAGAAGACACAGGAATTGTTCTTGGACAATGCTTTGCTTCTGCTTTGGGAAACTGCGCTGGAATTTATAGAAGCGGATTTTCAATTTATCCGATGGATGAAAGTCTTTTGCAGGCTGCTGTTGATTTTGGCGGCCGTCCGTTTTGCGTTGTAAATGCATCTCTTTCCAACATTCCGCTTGTTTCGATTGGACAGGACGGAAAATCTTCTTCGTTCCAAACGGATTGCTTTGAAGATTTCTGGCAGGGATTTGTAAACGGCGCAAAGTGCAATTTGCATCTTGATACAATCCGCGGAAGAAGCGACCACCATAAAATTGAAGGACTTTTTAAAGCCGCAGCTAGGGCGATTCGTCAGGCAGTGGAAATTGATTCAAGACGCAACGGAGAAATTCCAAGCACAAAAGGACTTATTTAGAATTTTATTTTTATAGATAGAAGGTAAAAAATGGACAGCACAGAAGAAATTTTAAATCTGCTGCGTGACAATGCGCGTATTTCTGTAGAAGACATTTCAGCGATGACAAAAAAATCTGTTGAAGAAGTCAAGTCGATTATTCAGCAGCTTGAAAACGACGGCGTTATTATGAAATATGCCGCAATTATAAATCCTGAAAAAGATTCCAAGGCAAAAGAAAAAGTCTGTGCGGAAATAGAAATTCAAGTTACGCCAGAACGTGAACATGGATTTGACGGAATTGCCGACAGAATTTACAGATTTCCGCAGGTAAAATCTCTTTATCTTATGAGCGGCGGCTACGATTTAAAAGTTATAATTGAAGGCGAAACTTTGCAGGAAGTAGCGCTTTTTGTTGCAAGAAAACTTTCTACGCTTCAAGGTGTGCGCTCTACAAAAACTCATTTTATTTTAAAGACTTACAAAGAAAATGACATTGTTTATATAGAAGAAAATTCCGACAGCCGGGAAGGAGCAATGGCTTAATGAATACAAGAGAAGACAAATTCAGTTCATCAATGGTGCAGACTCCTCCAAGCGGAATCCGTAAATTTTTTGAAATGCTGATTGGGCATGACGATGTGATTTCGCTTTCTGTTGGCGAGCCTGATTTTCCGACTCCATGGTGCATTCGCGAGGAAGCTTTCTATCATCTTGAAAAAGGACATACAAGCTACACTTCAAACTGGGGATTGCTTGAGCTGCGTGAAGAAATTTCAAAATATATGCAGAAATACAATATGCATTATAATCCGCAGAAAGAAATTCTTATAACGGTTGGTGCAAGTGAAGGCGTTGATGCTTCTTTGCGCGCAATTCTTAATCCTGGAGATGAAATTATTGTCTGCCAGCCTTGCTATGTAAATTATGTTCCTTTGGCGCGTCTTTGTGAAGTCAATGTTGTTCCTATTGATACAAGCGTGAATGGATTTTATCCGACAGCAGAGCAAATTGAAAAAGCAGTTACTCCAAAAACAAAAGCAATTATGATTTGTTCCCCGAACAATCCGACTGGAACTATGATTCCAAAAGAAGAGCTTGAAAAAATCGCGGAAGTTGTAAAAAAACATCAGCTTTGGGTTATAAGCGATGAAATTTACTGCGAGCTTGCTTATGACGGCGCGGAACACGTCTCAATCGGCTCTTTCCCTGGAATGAAAGATTATACGATTATTCTTAACGGATTTTCAAAGTCTTTTGCAATGACAGGCTGGCGAATTGGATATATTGCGGCTCCTGCGGAACTTCTTGCACAAATTGTAAAGCTTCACGGCTACAACACAATTTGCGCGCCGATTTTCAGTCAGTATGCTGCCACAGAAGGTTTGCGCAACGGCTGGTCTGAAGTTGAAAAAATGCGTGTAAGCTATCAGCAGAGAAGAAATCTGATGTACAAGGCTTTTTGCGATATGGGGCTTCCTGTTCCAGAGCCTTCTGGCGCTTTTTATATGTTCCCGGACATTTCATCAACAGGACTTTCAAGTGAAGACTTTGCTACAAAGCTTTTCCAGAAGCACAATGTCGCTGTTGTTCCGGGAAGCGTTTTTGGCGCAGGCGGAGAAGGACACATAAGATGCTGCTATGCAACCGCTATTGATAAAATCAAAGTTGCCTTGGATAGAATTGCAGATTTTGTCCATGAATGCCGAAAAAATTAAATTTTGGTAAACGCAAAAAATTCCGATAAATAATAAACGGGGGAATTCTTGAGTTCATAAGAGCTTTTGAAATTCCCTCAAATAATTTCACTTTGTTAAGGAAGGTTTTAGAATATGTCATATCTTATTGCTGGCGTTATAATGATTGCTCTTGTCGCAGTTCTTACTTTGTTCATGGGAAAAAATGGCGGCGGCACAAAAGAGAAAAAAACTAGCAATAGAAACAAAGCCCAAATTATAAAAGAAGCAAATAAAAAGCTTGCGAAAAATCCGCATGACCCGGCAGGGCTTATTCCGCTTGGCGATGTTTATTTTTCGAGCCAGATTTGGGACAAGGCATATTTAATTTACAATGACCTTTCAAAACTTGATTCAAAGTCTGGAGTTATCAATTTAGGCGAATGTTTTTTACGGCTTGGAATCAGCGCGCTTCAGATTGGAAAAAATCCAGAGGCGGTTCAGGCTTTAGTGAGCGCATACAAAATAAATTCAGTTAGCTTTGAAAATAATTTTTACCTTGGCAAAGCAATGTTCAACCAGAAGTTATATGAAAAATCCGTGCCTTTGTTTAAAAAAGCGATTCTTGCCAAGCCTGAATCTTCTGGTGTTTATTTTTTACTTGCGCAAAGCCTTTATTTTGCAAAAAAATACCGTGAAAGCCTTTCGTTTTTTAAAAAAGCCTTGGATGAAGATCCTTCAAACAAAGAAGCTCTTTTTAATATGTCGGATGCGATGTTTCAGGAAGGACGAGGCGACCGTGCTATAAAAATTTTCATGCATCTTAGAGCAGATCCAGTTTACGGCGCAAGGTCTTGTCTTAGGGCTGGAATTTTTCATACAAAAATAAATGATTTGACTTCCGCGATTCAGGATTATGAAATCGGACTTAAGCACGAAAACGCGCCTTCTGACATACGAGTTGAAATTGAATACAATCTTGCCCGCTGCTATTTTGAAAAGAAACAGATTGCAAAAGGGCTTGCACTTTTAAAGTCAATCCGAAATTCTGTTCAAAATTACAAAGATGTAAATTCGCTTATAAATCGTTATCAGGAGCTGAGCCAGAACAGCAACTTGCAGATTTATATTTCCGCGAACAGCAATGATTTTGTAACGCTTTGCCGTAAATTTATTTTGACCAAATATAAAAATTCAAATGTAAAAATCCAAAACATAGAAAACGACTCTCTTTATACAGATATTCTGACTGAAATTTTTGCGGCTACTTGGCAAGATGTTGTTTTGTTCAGATTTTTTAGGACAACAGGTTCTGTCGGAGAAATTTATATCAGAGAATTCCACGAGCACATGAGCGATGTGAATGCAGAGCGCGGATTTTGTGTTTCCGCAGGAATTTTTTCAGAAGAAAGCAAAAAATATATTGAAGGCCGCCCGATCGACTTAATAGAAAAAACAGAACTTACAAAAATATTAAAGCAGATTTCAATTTAAATAAAAAATGGACTGCCCAAGAATTTTCCAAAATTTCTTGAACAGTCCGCTTTGTCTGTAAAACTTTTAGAATGCGGCTACAACTTCGCCATCTTTGAATTTTTCAGAAATGTAATTCTTGATTTTGTCGCTCTGCAATGCCTTTACAAGCGCTTTTACACGCGGGTCATTCTGGTTTCCGTCTTTTACAACAATGATGTTAACGTAAGGCGAATCTTTTCCTTCTACAAAAAGTCCGTCTTTTGTTGCAGAAAGTCCTGCTGGAATTGCGTAATTTCCGTTGATAACAGCCGCGTCAACATCGTTCAAAGTACGTGGAATTGAAGCTGCGTCAAGTTCCTTGAATTTCAGCTTAAGCGGATTTTTTGCTATGTCAAGTGTTGTCGCTGTGATTCCCGCATCTTTTTTTAGTTCAATAAGTCCTGCCGCCTGAAGAAGCAAAAGAGCGCGTCCTCCGTTTGTAGGATCATTTGGAATTGCAATTGTCGCCTTTTTCTTCAAGTCAGAAAGTTTTGAAACTTTTTTTGAATAAAGGGCGATTGGCTCAATGTGGATTCCGCCTGCATTTACAAGATGATAGCCTTTTTCCTTGTTTGTGGATTCCATATAAGGAATATGCTGGTCAAAGTTTGCGTCAAGTTCGCCGCTTTCAAGAGCGTCATTAAGAATAACATAATCTGTCATTTCAATAACCTGAATGTCAACGCCCTGAGCTTTTAAATCGTCCTTTACAAGATTGAGCATTTCTGCATGAGGAACAGGAGTTGCTCCAACTTTTAATTTTGCCTGTGCGGACAAAAGTGAGGCTGCAAAAACTGCTGCAGTCAATGTTAATATTTTTTTCATTTTTTTCCTCCAAAAATATTTAAGATAAGCTAAAAATATCTTTTCTTGCTTGAACTGTCAATTATTATATTTTTATACTTGGCTATAGATTTTGTTTATAGCATTTATTGCTTTGCAATCCTAAGATGTCATGTTATAATAAGGCGAGAATTTGTTTTTATAAAATGCATTTAAATAAAGTTGGAGAACAACATGGCTTTTGATGATGATATTGATCCAAGCATTGCCGCTTTGCTTGCTGATACTCAAGATGAAATTCCAGAAGTGGGATTCAATGCGCCTAAAAAAGATGACGTTTCTTCTTTTGGCGGACCGCAAAATAAAGACTTTGAAAATTTTGTAGCTGAAAAATCATCAGGCAAGCCCAAAATGAACGGCTGTGTTCCTGAAGTTGACTTGAATATAAAATCATTTGCTCCAATTGAAAAATATTTTGAAGACACTCCGAGCAAGTGCTACGATGATCCTGCGTATTATAAAAAATGCCTCACAGGAGAAGGTTCAAGTTCACAAAGGCTTCATTCTCTTTTGGTAAAATATCTTAACTGCCAGGATAAAAAGGACCGCACAGTTTATCGCCAGCAGATAATTACAGCTTATTGGGAATTTTTAAGAAATCTTGCTCCAAAAATGGCGAGTTCTTCTATTGAAGATTGCAAGCGAATGGCTATGCGGTTTGGCATTTTGCTTCCGTCCTTGGCAACTCCAGAGCAAAAAAATATGTTTGCCCGTGCAATAGACAAGAACAATACCTATGAGCCGATCCTTTATATGGATGAATGGATTCGTTCTGTTGCGCTTGGACACATGAAGCCTAGTACGACTGATGAAGTTCCGACAAGAGGAGCCGCAAAAGGACCTGCCGCGGAACAGCAGCACATCATGGCTTTAAAAAGCAAGAACAATGGAAAAATTCAGACTTCGGAAAGCCTTTTGAATGCAAAGGAAGCTGAGCGAGCCAGTTTGGAAAATTCTGTTGAAGGCAAAATCCGCGATATTTTTCAGCATGATTCATTGCCTGGACTTGAGCCGCATAAAAATCCTTACACAGATTTGCAGCGAAAACTTTTTTCTGATGTTATAAACGATTTCCGTCAGCTTCAAAAAATAGACAAAGAGCTTTCGAAGCATCTTGAGGATTTCAAGGAGGCAAAACAAACTGAACAGAGCCTCAATGACAAGTCAACTGATTTTGTGGAAGAAGTCAATGTTGGAAAAGAAGAAATTCTTGGTGAAATGAGCACAATCCGCCAGATGGCAAAAATGACTTGCGGCCGCCAGGGAAACCAGTATCCGATTTTTACAAGGGAATTTTTCCACTGTACAGAAAAAGGAACTGGATTCCGTGAAAATGTAATCCGAGAGCTTTCTTGGATAGAATCAATTGATCCGCAGTGCTTTTGCCGCATACATAAAAATATTCCGCATAGAATTGTTCCTTATGTTTTGCTTGTTCCGACTTATGGCGATGTTGGTTTTTGCTGGGAGCCGTTTGACCGTTACAACAGGCTTTCTAGCCGCGGCCGCATTGCAATTCCGATGTATCCGCGCGATTTGAAAATTGCCTGCCTTACTGCAGTTGCTGATTTAAGATGGCAAGTTGCTAAGGAAAAAGCTTCGTTTGACTGGATGAGTGACGGACTTACTGGACATTATTATCAGTATCTTGAAGAACACAAAATGAAGGGCGACATAAAGCAGTTCTTTATAGAAGACTATATTCTTTGGATGACAAAGGAATCTATGGGAACTCAGAAGCTTGAAAAAGAAGTGCGTGGAATTTTCTGGCGTTATATTCCTTTCCCGCAGGAAACAAAAGAGGATTTAAAGAAGCGCAGCCTTGTTTATCAGGAACTTTACCAGCGCGATATAAACAGAAGCATGAGCGATGGATATTGATATGGATAAAAGAATATCATTCTCGTGCTGAAGTTATCCCCCCCCGGCGTGATCGGGGGGGGGCTGTTGTATTGTTAAATGAGTTCCTTTCAGAAGAAAACCTTAATCCTGAACGGAAAGAATTTGCCAGAATTCTTTGTCTTCCTGACCAATTCTCCAAAAGCCGGCATTTGGAATGTTTTTTTCAGAAAGCATAATGCATCTTGCTGCTAAAGATTCCTTGTCATCGAACCAGCCTTTTACAGTGATTTCAGTTTTAAATTCAAAGTGCGGAATATTTTCAGTTCTTTGTATTTTTTCCAATGCAGAATTTTCGCCAAGGATTCTGTTGATTCCGCTGTTGTACCAAGCCTTTGAAAAATTTGGTTCTGCCCAGCTTCTTCCGTAGAATGGCAAGCCCATTATTATTTTTCCAACCGGGATTGTATTCAAAGCGTGGTCTGTGACTTTTTTGCACCAGTCCATTCCAGAAACCGGTCCGGGCGTGCTTGTTGCCCAATGCTGGTCGTAAGCCATTATAAAAATTCTGTCTGCGCAAGATGCAAGCTCTGTGTAATCGTAGACATCATCTTGAATGGTCTTTGTTCTTGCAGGAACGCAAACAGAAAGCATTTTATCCTTGCCAATTGCTTTTTTCAGTTTTTTAAGGAAAATTTTGAAGTTTTCAGCATCGCGCTTTGGAACAAGCTCAAAGTCAATTTGAAGTCCGTCAAAATTTTTTGTAGCTTCTGCCAGAGTTTTAATTATTTTTTTTGAAACTTTGTATTTCGGGTCGATTACAAAGTGGCTTAGCGAGCGGCTTTCGCAAATTGCAACAAGATGAACTCTGCCATTAAATTCAGGCGGAATATTTTCTCTGTTCGGAATTGAAGGAATTTCGCCGTACTCATTTACTTCCGCGCTAAAGTAGCAAAGATCAGTTATTGGTAAATCCGCAGAAAATTCGTTTTCATATCCTGTAAGAACATAGCTCCAGGTTTCGTTGAATTTGATTTTATTCTGAGAAAATGCGCAGGCTGAAGAAATTGCCAATGCAATAAATGTTAAAATCTTTTTCATTTTATTTCTCCGTTTTTATGGCATGTGAATAATTTCGCGTGGCTTAGAGCCGTTTGCAGGTCCGACAATTCCGCGTTCTTCCATTTCCTCTACAAGACGTGCGGCGCGGTTATATCCAATGCTCAGTCTGCGCTGAATATAGCTTGCGCTTGCTTTTCCGGCCTGAATTACAATGTCCAATGCTTTTTCATAAAGAGGATCTTCTGCGCCTTCTCCAAAAAGTGAAAGCTGGTCGGCATTTTCATCATCTTCATCGTCAACAAAAATTTCATCGTCAATGTATTCCGGTTCGCCCCATTCTTTTACAGCTTCAACAACATTTTCAACTTCCTGATCACTTACAAAAGCTCCTTGAATTCTCACAGGGAAAGGATCTGTTGCACTGGCATAAAGCATATCGCCTTTTCCAAGAAGTTTTTCAGCTCCAACTTGGTCGATTATTATTCGGCTGTCCATTTTTGCGGCGACCATAAATGCGATTCTGCTTGGAATATTTGCCTTTATAAGACCAGTGATTACATCAACGGATGGACGCTGTGTTGCAAGAACAAGGTGAATTCCAACTGCGCGGCTCATTGCTGCAAGACGAGCTACAACGCCTTCAAGGGCTTTTCCAGTTGTTGCCATCAAGTCTGCAAATTCATCGATTATTACAATCAAATACGGAAGTTTTTCCGTTGCGATGTGCTGCTCAACAATTTTTCGGTTGTAGTTTGCTATGTCGCGGCATCCCATGCTGTCTAAAACTGCATAACGGCGTTCCATTTCGCAAAGGCAATACTGAAGAGCCTGCATTGCTTTTTTGGGTTCTGTTATGACTGGAGTCAAAAGGTGCGGAATTCCATTGTAAAGTTTCAGCTCGACTATTTTGGGGTCAATGAGAATCATCTTTACTTCATGCGGATTCCGTTTGTACAAAATGCTTAGAATCATGCTGTTTACGCAGACTGATTTTCCGGCTCCAGTTGAACCTGCAATCAAAAGATGCGGAGTTTTTACAAGATCCATTATTTGAGTTTCGCCCTGAATGTCTTTTCCGAGCACAACAGGAACTGCCATTTTTTTCCATTCATTTCTTTGCTGCTCAACGCATTCCCTGAACGAAACAATCGCGCGGTTTCTGTTTGGAACTTCAATTCCGACTGCGCGTTTTCCTGGAATAGGAGCTACAATACGGACTGAACTTGCCGCAAGCCTCAATGCAATGTTGTCTGAAAGAGCTACAATTCTGCTTAACTTTACGCCCGGAGCTGGAAGAAGCTCAAACATTGTTACAACTGGACCTTTTCTTATTCCTGTAACTTCCGCATCGATTTTAAATTCACTCAAAGTGTCTTTTAGGCTTTTTGCGGCTTGCTCGGTTTCCTCATCAATAATCCAGTACTTGTTTTCGTCATAAGCTGTGAGCAAGTCTGTGGAAATTTTATACGGACCGTTGTTTTTCTTTTTAGGCGGAAGCGGAATTGGCTTTGTGCTTCCGTCCTCGGTTGTTGTAAATGCGATTGGCGCGGAATTTTTTTCTTGAGCCGGAAGATTTTCTTTTTCAACTTGAATACGCGCGTCTTCTTCCATTTTTGAAAAAACACTTTCAAGATTTGAAGGCGCAGATTTTTTTTCTTCTAAAGAATTTTCCTCGTTGTGTTCAGTCTTGAAATTTTCATCAGGAATGTTTTCTTGGTAATCTTCATTTTCAAAAGAAATTTCCTGTTCTTCTTCTGGTTCTGCAAAATTTTCTTCAGAATCGAAATCTTCTATTTCAAAATCGCTTTCAGTTTCTTGATTTTCATTTTCGCTTGAATCATCTTCTGTTTCATCTTTTATTTCAAAGTCGTCTTCCGAAAGTTCCGTTTCATCAGCCTGATTTTCGGTCTCAAAACTTTCTGATTCCTCTGGCTCGTTTTCATCTTGAATGTCAAAATATTCATTGTCTTGTTCTTCTGAAAAATCTTCCGGCTCTTCAAAATCAATGTCGTAATCAATTTGCTCAGAATTTTCTTCAAGCTCTTCCTGCTCAGCTTTTGAAATTTCTTCAGTCAAATCCATTGAGCTTTTTTCAAACAAATCGATTATGTCTTCTTCATTTTCTTCTGCGGAATTTTCGTTTTCTGGAATTTGAATTTCTGTCTGAGCATTTTCATCAGGCTTTTTTTCTGGCGCGGAAACTTTGCCTTTTACATTTCCTTCTGAATCAATTGACCAGACGCCGCGGACTTTTTTCTGCGGAATTTCAAAATCAAGTTCTTCCTCTGGAATTTTCTCTTCTTCATTTTTCGGCGTTATTTCTTTTTTTACGGAAATCTTCGGCTTTGGAAAATTCAGCTTGCTTTTGATAATTGTTTTTATTTTCTTTGGATTAATCTTGATTTTTTTTATGTCGATGGAAATTTTTCGCTCCACGGCTTTTTCAATGTAAGTTGCGGCGGTTATAGCAAGCAGATATTCAAGCGCAACAAGAAGAAGAGCAATGGCTACCAATGTGAAAATTTTTGCAAAGGCAATCGGGCTTGTGTCCTGGGCTGCAATTGTTTGAGAAGTCCGTTCGGCAATTACAAGTGTAAAAAATGGCACAATGCTAATTAAAAGAATGAAAGCTCTTTGAACTGACCACTTTGCGCTTAGACAAAAAGAGCCTGCCACAAAGAAAAACGCAGGAATTAAAATGGAGCAGATTCCATAAACAGAAACAAGCATTTCTCCCATTTTAAAAAGAATATTTTTCCCTGAAGAAAGTCCGAAGTCTAGCGCGCCAAGAAAAAGCCCTATAGAAAATAAAGCCGCCACGCAATACAAGGCAATTCCTGTAAGAGTTGCGGCAATTCTTTCTTTTTTTGTCATTGTATTTTTACCTTCTAATTTTGCTTTGTAAGTTCGAGTGCCAGTTTTTAGTAGAAGCAGATTTTAAAACTAGTCCTCGCTTAATTATCGGTTTTTTTTCCACGAAGTTAAGCCGTGATGATTCAAGAAAAATTCCAAAACCGTTTTTAAACATTGCAAAAAAATCTTAGTAATTGTATACTATAAATACGGTGTCGGAATTATATATTGTAGCTACGCCTATTGGAAATTTGGGCGATATGACTTTTAGGGCTGTTGAAATTTTGAAAAACGTTGATGTTGTTGCGGCGGAAGATACTCGCCATACGCTTCAATTGTTGAACCATTTTGAAATTCGAAAGCCTTTGGTTAGCTGCAGGGCGCAGAATGAGCAGTTTGCATCTGAAAAAATTATAAAACTGCTTGATGAAGGGCAAAAAGTTGCTTATGCAAGCGATGCTGGAACTCCTGGGATAAGTGATCCTGGCGCAGTTCTTGCTGGTCTTGCGCGCAAAGCAGGTCATTCTGTTATTCCGATTCCTGGGGCAAGCGCCTTTGCGGCGTTGGCAAGTGTTGCTGGAGCAGGCGGAAAAACTTTGATATTCGAAGGTTTTCTTTCTCAAAAGCCGGGCAGAAGAAAAAGCCGGGTAAAGGAGCTTTTGGAAACTGGAGATGCGGTTATTTTGTACGAAAGTCCGTTTAGAATTGTAAAACTTCTGGCGGATATTGCCGATATTGAAAGCAGCCGCCGTGTTGTTGTGGGCAGGGAGCTTACAAAGCTTCATGAGGAAATAACAGAAGGAACGGCGCAAGAAGTTTTTGAAGATTACAGTTCCCGTCAGAAGATTCTTGGCGAATTTGCTGTTTTTATTTCAGGAAATAAAAATGTCAAGATTTCAGAGGAATCTTCCGATAAGATAAGAGAGGCAAGATATGATGATAAACAAGATTTCAGAGGTTAATGCTCTAAACACATTGCAGAACACAAAACGTTCAAATAATGTTGCAGGTTCTCAGTATGCGTCTGATGAAATCAGTGTTTCCGACGAAGCCAAAGCTATGGCAGAAGCCATGTTTATGAATAAAGTGGCAGAGGAAACTCCAGATGTTCGTTCTGAGCTGGTGGAGCAGATTAAGCTCAAGATTCAAGATCCAAATTACCTCAATGAAGCTACGATTGCAGCTACTGCGGATCAAATTCTTAGCGCTTACGGTTTGTAATTTTCCGTATTTTTTGCAGGGGATAAATTAGGGCGGAATAGTTCCGCTCTTTTTTTTTGCAGGAGTTTTTTTCTAATATGGCAGATTTTATATTCAAAATTTCACCTAATATTGTTCTTGGTTCTTATACAGCGACTCGGCTTGGCCAGTATGCGTTGGAGTACGGCTCAAATTTTTTAGTTTTAATGGATCCTGTCCTAAAGGAATCTGGAACAGCTTCAAAAGTTACGGCATCTCTTACAGAAAGAAATGTTGATTATTTCGTTTTTGATGAAATTCCGCTTGGAGCAGACTCAGAAACTGCAAAAGTCGTTTTAAAGCTTGCTCAAGATGCAAAAGTGCACGGAGTTATTGCGGTTGGCGGCGGAAAAACGCTTTCGCTTGCCCGCATTGTCTGCGCTCTTTACTATGAAAATTCCAAGAGCATTTATGATTACATTGACGAAAATTTGATTCCGCCTAAAAAAACTCTTCCACTTATCTGCTTGCCTTCAACAAACAGAGACAATTTTATTTTTACAGACAGAGCATTTGTAACTGACGCGCGTTCAACAAAAGTAAAGCTTATAAAAACCCAAAACGGACTTTGCAAGCTTGTTCTTTGGGACCCGAATCTTCAAATGGCTTTAACAGAAAAGCAAATTTCCTGTATGTCAATTGAAGCTTTGGCTTTTGCAGTTGAAGGATATTTAAGCCAAAAATCTACTTTTTTCAGCGATATGATTATAGAAAAATCCGTTCAGCTTTTGAGCTATGCCGAAGATGGCGCGCCGAATCTTTCTGTTACAACTCCGCAGGAAGTTCTTTTGGCTCAGGGCGGATGCATGGCTTCTTTGGGAGCCGCTTCAAGTTCCTTTGGAGCTGCAAATCTTCTTTCGCTTGCAATAAATTCAAGATATAAAATTTCCCGCTCGCTGATTTCCGCAATTTTGCTTCCGTATATCATTGAAGATGCGGCTTCATTCAAGGCTGAAAAGCTTGCGGTTCTTTCACGGCTTTTAAATGCTTCACGTCCGGAAGATTCAGTTTCTTCGGCAGTTGCTTCTCTTGCGGATTATGTAAGACAGAAAATTGCGAAGATAAATATTCCGGCACGTTTAAAAGACCTTTCGCTTTCTATAGAGCAGCTTTCTGTTGCGGCGGAAGACGCTGGTGAGCTTGAGCTTATAAACAGCCTTCAGCGAAGCATGACAACTGACGATTTGTTTGAAATCATAAAGAAGGCTTACTGATGATAAATCCTGGAAAACTTTTTCAGCTTGAACCGGGACAAAAAAGACGCAAGCTGGCTCTTACTTTTGGCGAGCTTGAACGCGACATTGCCGGCATTGCGGAACATGGAACTGAATATAATTTTCCGGGAATGACGCGTGCTGAATACACAAAAACAGTCGCACGGATTGTGCTGGATGACCCAAAGCTTCCACAAAGTGCGGCAGAAGAACTAAAAAAACTTATTGAAGCAGAAAATTTTGATGAGCGAAGAGTTTGCAATTTTGCCCGGAATTCCTTGCTGGCCATAATAGGAACTTTTCCAGCTGAATGGGATTTAGTTATTGCGCCGCATTCCAGTGAAAATCTTTGTGTTCAAAGCAGAAATTTTTTCAAAGGCGTGAGCGTTTATGCAGAAGACATCCGCTCTCCATTTAACATTGGCTCTATTTTTAGAACTGCGGAAGCGATGGGCTGCGAAAGTGTTTTTATTTCCCCGAACTGCACAGATCCAAATCAGCCTCGTGCGTTAAGAAGCGGAATGGGCTGCATAGAAACTTTAGGCTACAAAAGATGTTCCCTAGAAGAACTTCCGCAGGATAAACCTGTATTTGCTTTGGAGACAGGCGGAACTCCAATAACTGAATTTTCTTTTCCAAAAGAAGGGATTGTAATAATTGGCTCAGAAGAGCTTGGTGTAAGCCCAGAGGCATTGAAAAGATCTGGCTACGGAAGAGTTTCAATTCCGATGACAGGATTAAAAGCGTCTTTAAATGTTGGTGTTGCTTTTGGAATTCTTATGCAGGCTTGGATTCAATCTCTTTCAGAGTGAAATTCATTGAAAACAATTCAGATTTACATTAAAATTCATTTATAGGAAAATAAAAAATGAAAGTTGCAATTGTACATGACTGGCTTGTAAATTATGGCGGCGCTGAAACTTGGGTTGAATATATGCTTCGTCTTTATCCAGATGCTGATATTTACACTCTTGTGTACAATAAAAAAAAGATGGGCAGCCATTTTGCCAATAATAAAATCTACACTTCTTATATACAAAAACTTCCTTTTGCTTCTCGCATTTATACAAAGCTTTTAAAGTTCATGCCGAATGCATTTGAAGCTTTTGATTTTTCAGGATATGACTTGGTTCTTTGCTCGTCTTCTTGTTGCGCAAAAGGTGTAATTACGCCGCCTTCTGTTCCCCATGTTGCATATATTCATTCCCCGATGCGCTATGCCTGGGATTTGTTTTTTGACTACAGAAAGAGAAGCGGAAAACTGACACGCTTTTTTATGAACCGCTGGATTCCTTCCTTGCGGCAGTGGGATTTTATTTCAAGCCAGAGAATTGATACTGTTGTAGCGAATTCAAACTATATTGCCCGGCGTATAAAAAAATTCTGGAACTTGGACGCTAAAGTTGTTTATTGTCCTATAAACACTGAACGTTTTTTTCCTGCTGATGTTGAGCCGGAAGATTTTTATGTTGCATTTTCGCGTCTTGTGCCTTACAAGCGCATTGATTTGGCTGTGAGCGCGTGTAAAAAACTTGGACGAAAGCTTGTTGTTATCGGTGCTGGCTCTGAAATGGAAAACCTAAAGAAACTTGCAGGAAGCGACAAGAATATTCTTTTTGCGGGAAGAGCAGAAGATTCAGAAGTGCGTTCATATCTTCAGCGTTGCCGAGCTCTTATTTTTTGCGCGGAAGAAGATTTAGGGCTTACTCCTTTGGAAGTTCAGGCTTGCGGCCGTCCTGTAATTGCATTTGGAAAAGGGGGAGCTTTGGAAACTGTTATTGACGGGAAAACCGGCATCTTTTTTGACAAGCAGGAAACAGACAGCGTTGCGGACTCAATTCTTGAATTTGAACAGCTTGATTTAAAAGGCACTTTTAAGAAAGAAAAAATTATCAGCCATGCGCGCCAGTTCAGCATAGAAAAATCGCTGGAGCAGTTCCAAAAAATCATCAAGGAAACACAGGAAAAGTTAAAATGACAAACCAGACTTTGGCAGACTTGCTTGTTCTTGCTCTGCTTTTTATTGGAAACGCCAGATTTGTTTTTGTGAACCATTCCAGAAAAGATTCGCTGTCGATTGCGCCTTTTGCTGGGCTTTTTATTGCGGTTGTAAATATTTTTGTTTTTACGCTTTCTATTGAAAATTTTTTGATTTTTGCTCTTGCATTTTTGTCTGCCGTTTGGAATGTCCGCTCTGTTTTGAGGATGTTCTCTGATGTTGTTTTGGATCAGTATGAATTAAAACTTATTTTGATTTGCTCGCTGAACGCTCTTTTTGCCGCGCTGATGATTTTCGCAGTTATATATTTTCGTCCGACGAATCCTAAAAAAAATCGCTTGCCAGTAAAGCAAAAAACTGTTTTGTATTCAGGAAGTTTTCAAGAAGGATTTTCTGAGTTGAAAATGCCTTTCACAATTCCTTCTGCAAAGCTTTATAACTTTGAGCCGGAAACAGAAAGTCCCGCAGGAAGAAAAATTGTTTTGTTTGCGCCTCCAGAAACTGCAAATTCTGAAATTTACACATCATTTTTTTGCAAGCTTGCGTACAATGGATTTTCTGTTTATTCTTTGGATTTTTATAAAGAAATTGATCTGGCCTCAAAAAAGGGTACAGATTTAAAATGGATAAGACGTTTTTCCGCAATAAGGCAAAAGATTTTTAATCCTGACAAATATGAACAGATTCAAAAAAATTCAGATTCTGCAAGCGAAAAATTTTGGATTCTGCTTTCGTTGTGCAATCCTACAGAAAAGGATACAGTTTTCTTGGTTACAGATGAAGATTTGTCTGGTTCAATGCAGTATTTAAGCCAGAAAAGCTTTGTAAAGATTTTCGGCAGTTTTGATTTGGCTTACATAGATGACTATACCACTAAAGGCTTTGGTCCTGTTGAAAATACGGAGCCAGTTTTGGGTGCAGTTCTTGGGGTACAGCCTGACAGAAGCGGTTATATGTCAAATCATTTGGGTACAGTTCTGACAGATTTTTTCAATACTCAGATGATAAGCGGATATTAAGTTTTTCTTCGTCGCTTTCCAGGTCTTTCCAGCAGAATCTGTCCTCATCAAAAATTATATAGCTGTGCCACGAATTTTCTTTTGGCAGAGAAACTGACCCCGTGTTTAGGTACAGATAATTTTCATGCTTAACAATTTTTGGTATATGGAAATGTCCGCAGATCAAAACGCTTCCGCTTGGCATTTTTAAAGGATTGACCTCATTAAAAATGTGTCCGTGGGTTGCAAAAATAAGTCTGCTTCCAACATCGAGAATCGCATATTCCGCCATAATCGGAAAATTCAAAACCATTTGGTCTACTTCGGAATCGCAGTTTCCTCTTACACAACTGATTTTTTCTGAATATTCATTTAAAAGCGCAGTTACAATTTTCGGGTTGTATTCTTTCGGCAAGTCATTTCTTGGACCATGATAAAGTATGTCGCCTAAAATCAAAAGTCTGTCCGCTTTTTCTTCATTAAACTTTTCAAGAAGTTTTTTGCAATAAAAAGATGAGCCATGTATATCAGAAGCAATAAGCCATTTCATGCAAAAATAATAGAGAAAATGCGAATTACCTTCAAGTGCATTTTGAATTGTTGTAAAGCTTGGTGTTTTTGTACTATAATTATTTTATGAACCAGAACACAAAAAATAAACTTTTGCCTCTTACACTTTCTTTTGCGGTGATTCTTCTTGATCAGATTACAAAGTGCCTTGTTGTGAAATTTATTCCACGTCTTACAGTTTTTGCTGATGATGCCGTAATTGAAATTTTTGGAAAATATCTGCGCTTGATTCATGTCCGCAACAATGCAATTGCGTTCAGCATGGGCTCTGGGCTTTCCGATGGACTTAGGGGAATTCTTTTTGCATTGCTTCCGCTTTTTGTGATTATCGCGGTTTACGTGATCTATTTTAGAAACAATGAATTTACAAAGCTTCAGCGGTGGGCTGTCTGCGGAATTCTTGGCGGCGGCATTGGAAATTTAATTGACCGATTTTTCCGTCCGGAAGGAGTTGTTGATTTTGTTGACTGCTATTTCTTTGGACTTTTCGGAATGGAACGCTGGCCGACATTCAATGTTGCGGATTCTGCGGTTGTTGTCTGCGGAATTATTTTTGTAATAACATTTGTGTTTCAAGTAAAATCAGACCGCAAGAACAATAAAAAGGAATAGATTATGAACAAAAAAGTTTTTTATCTTCTATATATATTGATTTCAAGCATTGTAAACATTCTTTTTACTGCGCTGATAATTGGCTCGCTTTTTGGAATTTGCTTTGTCTTTTTGAAGCTTGTTTTCCATGCTGCTAGTTTTGAAGCGTACGGAAACGCGCTGTTTGGAAGCTTTACAATAGGGCTTGTATTAAGCTTTTTTTTGTATTCAAAAATCACGACAAAAATTGTAAAAAAATATTCACTTGATGAAAAATTCGGCGGTTCACCAAAAAAAACAAAAGATTCTTCTGAAAATACAGTTGCCGCAAGAAAAACAGTTCTTCCTGATTCTGTAAAAGAAGAGGAAGAAGATGAAAAGTGGCGTGAATAGAATGTTTGCCCAAAAGGAATACTTCCTAACTCCCTAAGTGAATATCCCTAAGGCTTGAAGTAATACTTCCTAAGACCCGTAGGAATATTCGCTTAGGCTCTTAGGAATACTTACTCAGGGTCTTAGGAATACTCTCTCAGCCTCTTAGGAAGTATCCCTTT